>JBEBBA010000028.1:0-4652 GCA_041158585.1 Actinomycetota bacterium | reverse complement strand
ACGATCAGGTCATGACCTAGCGCAAGCATTGCAGCTGCTGACATCTTCAGAGTCCTGAAGTAAACGGCCATCAAGATTGCGGCAAGAACCAGGAACCAAATCAGACCGATGATCGCCTTATTGGTTACGTCAGCGCCCCAAGACGCGCCGATGTAGCTCTTGGTGATCTCCTTGTTGGTCATGTTGAAACCCGCGAGCAGTTTGTCGTAAATGGCCTTCGACTCTGCATCGCTAAGTGTGGAGGTTTGGATTCTTAGCGTGTCTCCACCGATTGTGGTGATGATTGGCTCTTCCTCTGGCAGTACAGAGTGGACGGCGTCTTTGGCAATCTGTGAGGATGTGTCTGTCACGCCGGGGACGCGGAACTCCGAGCCTCCACGGAATTCAATTCCGATGTTGAATCCACCTCGAGCTATCGGGACGATGATCGAAAGCGCAACGAATAAGGCGGCAAGGGTGTACCAAATCTTGCGCTTGCCAACAAAGTCAAAGGACTTAGCTCCGGTGTATAGGTCGTTACCTAGTTGACTGAACTTAGACATTACTTCTTACCGTCCTGCTCTTGAAGCTTTCGCTCCGCAATGGTTAGGCGCTTTGCAACCTCTTTTGCAGCCTTCTTGTCCTTGGCGCTGTTGCCTGGTGTGCGGAACTGACCTCGCCCGATGTAGTTTCCGGAGCTAAGAGCTTTGGTGTCAAAACCCGACCACTTGTTGCCGCTCTGGAAGAACTTACGCGTTCCCAGCAGCTGTAGCAGCGGGTGGGTGAAGAATACGACAACGATTAGGTCGATCAGCGTCGTAATCAGGAGGGTGAACGCGAAGCCTCGTACGTTACCTACGGTCAGGAAGTAGAGAACGACCGCGGCCAAGAGGCTTACACCGTCGGAAACCAGAATGGTTCGAACCGCACGCTTCCAGCCCGCCTGAATAGCGCCGTTCAAGGCGCGACCGTCACGCATTTCATCGCGGACGCGTTCGAAGTAAACGATGAAGCTATCCACGGTGATACCAATAGCAACGATGAGACCGGCAACACCAGCTAGCGAAAGGCGGTACCCCGAACGCCAGGATAGGAAGCAGATAACCAGGTAGGTGATGATCGCTGCAACTGCTAGGGAGCCGATTGTTACGATCGCAAGTGCTCGGTACTGGAATAGCGAGTAAATGACTACGACGACTAGTCCAATAAGTCCGGCTAGCAGACCAGCCTGAAGGCTAGCGACACCTAGAGTTGCCGAGACCTTCTCAACGTTGTTCACCTCAAACTGGATTGGTAGCGAGCCATACTTGAGCTGGTTGGACAGCGAGGTAGCTTCAGCCTGGGTGAAGTTACCGGTGATCTGTGCTTCGCCGCCGGTGATCACACCCTCGACTGTTGGAGCGGTAACAACCAGACCGTCAAGGGTGACTGCGAAGCGGTTGCGTGGCTCGGTTAGACCGAAGAGTCGAGTGGTGGTGTCCGCAAACTGCTTGGCACCCGCAGACTTGAACTCTAGGTTTACCATCCAGTTGTTAGTGGAGACGCCGTTGGCAACAGTTTCTGTACCGGCCATAGCGTCACTAATCTCGGTTCCCTTAACCTCAACTGCGCCGAGGATGTACTTCTCCCCCGTGTCACGGTGGCAGGTGACGAGTGGCTTGTCCTCAGCTGGAATGCCGACAACCTTGTAGCTGGCGTCGCAAACAAGCTTTTCGAATGCAGACTGAAGTTCGGCAGAAACGTTGTTTAGATCGCTAGGGTCGGTCGGTTTCGCGCTGGAGGTTGCGATTGGTGCTGAAGGCTTTCCAGCCTCATTGACAGTTGCTGTCGCTCCGTTGCTGGCAACCAAGACTGGACGGAACTCCATCTTCGCGCTCTGGCTGATAAGGTTCTCGAGTTCGGAGCTGGTGTCACCGGGCACGGATACAACAATCGCGCTGTCTCCTTGAGTTGTGATCTGGGCTTCCGATACACCGGTCGAGTCAATTCTCTGACGAATGATTTCGACTGCCTGCTGAAGCTTCTCGGCAGAGCCGCTCTGGCCCTCCTCGAAGACAGGCTTGAGAATCATGGAAGTTCCACCCTGAAGGTCTAGGGCTAGTTCGGGCACGAAGCTACCCTTCTCGCCCCAGGTTGGCGAAAAGCCAATCAACGCGGCAAGCGCGAGGCTTGCACTGGTTAGCCAGAGTAGTCGCTTAGCAGCGCCCTTTGTGTAGCTTGAATCGCTCATGGAGTACGGTTCTACTTCTCGGTCTTTGTGGTCTTGGTAGGTGCCTTGGCTGCAGCCTTTGGCTTTGACTCGGTTTTCACTTCCGTCGGCAGGACGCGCATAACTGCCCCCTTTGCGACCACAAGGGTCGTGGTGCCTGACTTAATGGTTACGCGGTCGTCGGCAACCGATGAGATGGTGCCGTAAATGCCACTGGTTAGCATCACTTCAGCGCCCGCCTTCAGGCTCTCCTGAAGTTCCAGAGCGGCCTTCTTGCGCTTGCGTCCGTTGTTCCACATGAGGCCGAGAACGACGAACATTAGGGCGTAGACGATGATGATTGTTGGATCCTGCATTGCGACCTCTTCAATAAAAAAATGGCACCGAACGCGCCTATTCGATTATAGGTCAAGCAATGTCGGTGCATGCCCTCCACGAGCGTCTTTGCCGAGGTGTTTGTAGGCCTCAAGGGTGGCTTCGCGACCCCTCGGTGTTCTAGAAATCAGACCGGCTCTAACCAAGAACGGCTCCACGACCGCCTCGATCGTGTCAACTTCCTCGCCAACGGCGACTGCCAGCGTTGATAAGCCAACAGGCCGGCCACTGTATCTGCCGGTGAGTAGTTCGAGTATCGCTCGATCGATGCGGTCAAGTCCAAGTTGATCGATTTCGTAAAGTTCGAGCGCTTTGGCAACTGAGGTTAAGTCAAGCGTTTGATGTCCGTTGACCAGCGCGTAATCGCGGACGCGTTTGAGTAGTCGATTTGCTATTCGCGGAGTGCCACGGCTTCGTTTCGAAATCTCATCCAACGCCTCGCTCTCCGCATTTATCTCCATCAACTTTGCGGATCGCGTCAGAACCCCGAGCAGTTCTTCGGGCTGGTAAAACTCGAGGTGTGCTGTGAAGCCGAATCGGTCTCGCAGCGGGTTTGGCAACATGCCACTTCGCGTTGTAGCGCCAATCAGTGTGAATGGTTCTAGTTCTAGGGGTATTGAGTTCGCTCCGACACCTTTGCCCACCATCACATCGACCCTGAAGTCCTCCATCGCTAGATAGAGCATCTCTTCGGCGGCTCTGCTCATTCGATGGATTTCGTCGATGAAGAGTATTTCGCCTGGAGCTAGAGACGTAAGAATCGCAGCCAAATCACCTGCGTGTTGAATTGTTGGTCCGCTAGAGATCCTCAACGGGCGGCCACTCTCGTGAGCAACAATCATGGCTAAAGTGGTTTTACCTAAGCCCGGTGGACCGGCAAGAAGTATGTGTTCGGCCGAGCGCTCCTGCATCGCAGCCGCTTTGATGAGCAGCGCAATTTGCTCTCGAACCTTAGGTTGACCGACAAACTCACTAAGTGAATTTGGCCTAAGGGCTCCCTCAAAAGCTAAATCGGCCGAATTCGACTCCGAGTTCAACAATTCGCTCATCGCGCACCAGAAAGAATGGCAAGGGAACTCTTGAGCCTGGACTGCAGGTCACTTCCGGTTGCTTCAAGGAGTGCCTTACGAGCCTTTGGTTCTGGGTAGCCGAGCCCGATTAGCGCTGAGAGGAGTTCACTGTCGGCATTTGTTGCGGTGCCGGAGAGTTTTCCGGCCAGCGAAACAGTTATCAGCTTTGCTGTCTTCGGTCCGATTCCTGAAACGCTTCTGAACGTTGAGTCGTCATCTGAGGCGACCGCGTTCTCTATGCCTTCGACTCCGATTGCTGCCACTATTGAAAGAGCGGACTTAGGGCCCACTCCGGTGACCGATCTCAAAAGGTCAAAGACTTCCAACTCTCGATGACTTGCGAAACCGAATAGCAGTTGAGCGTCTTCACGAACGATGTGGGCTGTGAACAATGTGAGCGCTTGACCTAGGCCAAGTGTTGAAACAAGCTTGGGCGAAACAGATACTGAATAGCCAACGCCGTTAACGTCAAGGACGACGGAGGTGAGCCCAAGTCGATCGACGTTTCCAGTAAGTTTTGCAATCACGATAAAAAGGCTAACTAAGGTTTCTTGCGCGACTTTGAGGCGCGCTCTGCAGCAGCCCAAGCCGCTTGGGCCTTTGTCTGAGAGCCGCTACCGCCAGTTGACGAGGGGCCACGCCAAGAATGGGTGATCGCGATGGCCAAGGCGTCGGCCGTATCGGCCGGTTTAGGTGCCTCCGTAAGCCCGAGTATCTTTGCGACCGCGATGCCGATTTGCGCCTTGGCTGCCCTTCCGGAACCGGTTACGGCCGCCTTAACCTCGCTGGGTGTATGGAAATGAACCGGGATACCGTGCTTCGCAGCCAAATAGAGAACTACGCCTGAGATTTGAGCTACGCCCATCACGGACCGTAGATTCGCCTGTGCGAAGACTCTCTCTATGGCGATTACGTCCGGACTCTGGGTCTGAATTAGTTCTTCGATAGACTTCGCGATTTCTGCAATGCGAACTTCAAGCGCGGTTTCAGCGGAGGATCTGACCGTGTCGAAAAAGACT
>JBEBBA010000027.1:0-13256 GCA_041158585.1 Actinomycetota bacterium | reverse complement strand
GTCGAAAAAGTTCGCATGCTCGACGGGCTCGATGCCTACAAAGCCGAACTTTCGCGTCTCACCGGCGGCAAGGCCTAATGAGCAAGCGGACCTGCCTCTACCTGGGTCCGGCGGGAAGCTTCTGCCATCAAGCAGCTATGCTGCTCGGCGAAGACCTAGATCTAATTGCTGCTCCTAACGTCGCGCACATCGTCAGCGCGGTTGAAAACGGCGAAGCCGACTACGGACTCGTCCCTATCGAGAACAGCGTTGACGGCGAAGTCACCTCAACCGTTGACAGCATCGTCTTCAACACCGAAGAACTCCTAGTTCGCGACGAAGTCGTGGTTCCGGTCGGCTTCGACGTTTTCGTGAAGCCTGGCGTTACCAAGATTTCTCGGGTGATCAGCCACCCCGTTGCCCTTGCCCAGTGCCAGCGCTACATCAACGAAAACGGCCTCTCGAGAGAAACCAGTGCATCAACCAGCGCGGGCGTTGAACAGGTTGCGAAGGGCGAAGACACCGACATCGGGGCACTCGCATCGCCAATCGCTGGCGCACTCTACGGGCTCGTGCCGCTTGCCACCTCGGTTCAAGACAACGAAGGCGCTCACACCAAGTTCTACTTGCTCGGCAAGAGCGTCCACCCGAAGGTCGAAGGACGCGACCACCGCACCTGGGTAGCCGTGATCCCACCCACCAACCGCACCGGAATCCTCGGCGACATGCTCGCCGAATTCTCATCGCGCAACATCTCGCTCAGCTCGCTTTCGACTCGCCCGCTTCGAGCCGACATCGGGGCTTACGCCTTCATCTTCACACTCGAGGGGCACATTCAAGACTCGAGGGTTCGTGAAGCACTCGAAGCGCTGATCGCGATGGGTGGGCGCCTTCGCGTCCTCGGTTCTTTCCCCGAGTGGGAGGGCGACGGTGTCGTGGGCAGTGTCATCGGGCTCGTTGGCCTAGGTGCAGGCGCAAAAGATTCTTTCGCTAACAACAACCTCGACGTAAAGGTTGAGGGCTGATGGCTAAATTTGGCGTGATCGGTACCGGCCTCATCGGCGGGTCTATCGCTAAGGCGCTCCCGGCTGACGCAATCGTCTGGGACGCCGATTCGAAGTCGCTCGAGCTCGCTAAAGAGCAGGGCATTCAGGTAGCCGGCAGCATTGGCGAACTGGTCAGGCTCGTTGACCTCGCGGTTATCGGGATGCCGTTCAACGCATTCGACGCGGTTTTTGCCGAGGTCCAGGCAGCTGCTGCCGATCGCGAGAAGCCGATTGTCGTGACCAATGTTTTGTCTGTCATGAACCCGGTTGAGGTGACCGAGCCGAACGTGCAGTTTGTTGCCGGGCACCCGATGGCAGGAACCGAGTTTTCTGGATTTTCGGCCGCCAAGGCCGACCTCTTTGCAGGGGCAACCTGGGTGCTTGAACGCGCCGGTTTTGCCGAGTTGGAGGCGCTAATCGAGCGCCTTGGTGCGAAGGTGGTTCACCTTCCGGCAGATTTGCACAACAAGATCGTGGGCAAGGTTAGCCACCTGCCACACGTGCTAGCTGCCGCGCAGGTTTTGGCTATGCCGGAAAACTCTGATTTTTACTCTCTGGCGGCTTCGAGTTTCAGAGACTCCACCCGGGTGGCTGCGAGTGCTCCCGAGCTCACTTCGGCGATGATCAACAACAACCGAGCAGAGGTGCTGCACGCGATAAACGAGTTGCGCGGAGTCCTCGACGAGTTTGCCGAACTCATTGAAGCCGGCGACGACGAAGGCGTTAAGGCCTTATTCGCTCGCGCAAAGAAGCTGCGCGAACAAAACCTCTAGCGCTTCGAGTAAGGCGCGATCGCGATGGCAGTCATCGCTGGCACGCTGGCAACCAGGTAACCGCCCTTAGCAACGGTGACCGTGTAACCAACGCAGGTGCGCTTGCCCTTAGACATCTTCACCGGCTTGGTGCCGCCCGAGACAACGTCGCAGTAGGTGCCGGCTGGAAGGCCAGTGGCAACCTTGGTGTACTTCTGCGCCTTGAAGCTCGAGTTGAACATCACGTAGCCGCGGGTTCCGCGAGCGTAACCGTACGATGAGCTGTCGCTCCACATCTTCGTCTTGGTCTGGCCAACAACGTACTTGTGCCACTTGATCATGCCCTTGATAGCGGTCCAGCGCTGTGGGCAGACCATGTAGCCGTTGGTCCAGGTGGTTTTGATGGTGGTTCCGGTGTTGCAGGTGTTCAACCCGTTGCCGTTGACTGCAGGGGAGTCGTTGAAGTCGGCAAAGTCGTAGCCCGAGTAAAGCATCGGAATACCGAAAGGTTCAGACAGGGTGTAAACCATAGCCATCAGGTAGTTCTTGCCGGCCTTGTAGCTCAGGCTCGAACCGCTGCGCTCGGTGTCGTGGTTGTTGACCATCGTCACCGTCTTGGTTGGGTCGCCCATTCCGCGGTACTGGGTGTTCGGGATGTCGAGGTCTGGCATGCCGTTGAAGCCGCCGAGGGCTTCGTTGAGGCTGCTCGACCAGTCAAAGTCGAATAGTGCACCGATCGTGTAGTAGTTGCTCGGCTCTGGTGGGCCACCGATTACCTCGTTGATGATGAAGACGTCCTGCTTGGTCAGCAGCGCCTTGATTGCTTCGAGGTCGGCAACCGGAATGTGCTTGGCCGCGTCGATGCGGAAGCCCTTCACTCCGATGTCGATCAGGTCGTTCAAGTAGGCGGCAATCTTTTCGCGCACGTAGGTTTGCTCGGTGGCGAGGTCAGAGAGGCTGCCAAGTTCACAGTTCTGCGACTCGGTGACGTTGCTCCAGTTTTCGATGTTCTTGGTGCAGTTGTTCTCGGTTGTGTACTTGTGGAAGTTGCTCTGGGTGTAAGGCACGTCGGGGAAGTTGTAGCTGCCCGAGGCCATGTGGTTGATTACCGCGTCGGCGATTACGTCAACACCGGCTTCGTTGCAAACTCCGACCATGCGGGCGAATTCGGCTTCGGTGCCGAGGTTAGATTCGAGCGAGTAGCCGACCGGCTGGTAGTGAGTCCACCAGGCGCTGCCGTCGATGCTCTTCTGCGGAGGCATGACGAGGATCCAGTTGACCCCGGCAGGGCCGAGGTGGGTGCGGCACTCGGTAGCAAGCGACTTCCAGTTCCACATGAACATCTGCATGCCAACTTTGGAGTGGTTGATGGTCTGTGAAGGCGTAACAATGGCCTGGCTCGGAGCTGCCGTGACACCAAATAGTGCAACGGCGACAAGGGCAATAAGGGCTTTGAAAACTCGCACACGAATCATGACTTAAGTGTATCCGTGGGTTTTTCGTTAGGCTATTCCTCGGCCAGTTATTCACTGGCATATCACAACGAAAGTGAGCGCTTTAGGCATGTCCAAGATCAAAGTTGTCGGAACAGTAGTCGAGCTTGACGGCGACGAAATGACCCGAATCATCTGGCAGAACATCAAGGACTCCCTGATTCTGCCATTCCTGGACGTTGACCTCGAGTACTACGACCTTTCGGTTGAGCACCGCGATGCCACCGACGACCAGGTCACCATCGACGCAGCCAACGCCATCAAGAAGCACGGCGTCGGCGTAAAGTGCGCGACCATCACCCCAGACGAAGCCCGCGTCGAAGAATTCAAGCTAAAGAAGATGTGGAAGTCGCCAAACGGCACAATCCGAAACATCCTCGACGGCGTTGTCTTCCGTGAGCCAATCATCATCTCGAACGTTCCACGCCTGGTTCCGGGCTGGACCAAGCCGATCGTCATCGGCCGTCACGCACACGGCGACCAGTACAAGGCAACCGACTTCAAGGTTCCGGGCAAGGGTCGCGTCACCATCACCTGGACCCCAGACGACGGAAGCGAACCACAGACCATGACTGTGGCCGACTACCCAGAGCACGGCGGTGTAGCGATGGGTATGTACAACTACATGGACTCGATCCGCGACTTCGCTCGCGCCAGCTTTAACTACGGCCTAGCCCGCAACTTCCCGGTTTACCTTTCGACCAAGAACACGATTCTGAAGGCCTACGACGGCGCATTCAAGGATGCCTTCCAGGAGGTCTTCGACGCTGAGTACGCCGACAAGTTCAAGGCTGCCGGTCTTACTTACGAGCACCGTCTAATCGACGACATGGTCGCAGCGGCACTCAAGTGGGAGGGCGGCTACGTCTGGGCTTGCAAGAACTACGACGGCGACGTCCAGAGCGACACCGTTGCTCAGGGCTTCGGTTCGCTGGGTCTGATGACCTCGGTTCTAACCACGCCAGACGGCAAGACTGCGCTCGCCGAGGCAGCTCACGGCACCGTGACTCGCCACTACCGCGACTGGCAGGCTGGCAAGAAGACTTCGACCAACCCGATTGCATCGATCTACGCTTGGACCCGCGCGCTCATGCACCGCGCCAAGCTAGACGGCACCCCTGAGGTTCAGAAGTTCGCCGAGACTCTCGAAGACGTGATCATCAAGACCGTCGAATCTGGCCACATGACGAAGGACCTAGCCCTACTGGTTGGCAACGGTCAGGCTTACCAGACCACCGACGAGTTCATGGCGACCCTTGCCGAGAACCTGAAGGCACGTCTGGCCTAACCAGAAATCTGTGTATAACTCCCGTCGAGTTTCGGCGGGAGTTTTACATTTCTGGGATGAAACACAGAAAAACCTCACGTCGTTGGCCGCACGCAATCGTTGCTGCAGCGCTGACATTCGGAACCATCGGCCTCACCTCTCAGGTGCAGGCAGCCAGCGCAACGCCGGCCCCGGTCTGCTCCAACGGACTCTGCAAAGTTACTTTCGACTACACGGGTGACTTTTACGTTTACACGCCTCCGAGCGGGATCCGCTCGATGAGTTTCGAAGTGTTCGGCGCTCAGGGTGGCCGATCCGGCGGCCTCGGTGGCAAAGTAGTCGGCACCTTCTCAACAATCCCAACCTCGATGAACATCTTCGTGGGTGGAGCCGGTAAAACCGGCTCGCTCGCAACCGGCGGTTACAACGGCGGTGGCCAAGCGGGGTCGGGTCACGGCGACGAAGGCTCGGGCGGGGGAGCGAGCGACATAAGGCTTGCTTCGACACTGGACGACCGAATCGTCGTCGCAGGCGGTGGAGGTGGCGCTGGTGGCTGGGTGGGCCTCGCAGGTGCTCCCGGCGGTGGCTTGATTGCGTCTGCGGGTTCGGGCTCTAGCCCTGCTGGTGGTGGCGGAGGCACGCAGTTGGCCGGTGGTGCAGGAGGAGCTGGGTCATCGGGTAACTCTGGATCGGCTGGCTCCAAGGGTCAGGGCGGTTCTGGAGGCGGAGCCTCGATCGGTGGTGGCGGCGGTGGAGGTGCCGGTTACTTCGGCGGCGGAGGTGGCGGTGGCGATGGGGTTCCGTCGGGCACCGATGGCGCAGGAGGAGGCGGTGGATCGTCTTTCGCCAGTGCGAATTACACAAAATCGGTGGTTCACACCTCGGGTGCCCGCGCGGGCAATGGCCAAGTAATCCTCACCTACGCCTACTCGCCAAGCGTTCTGAGCTTTGCTCCGGTCAGCAACAGCGGAAACCAACTTTCCGTGACATACAACCTAGGCTTCAGCCAGTCGGTTGGCGGGTTGGACGCAGCCGACTTCAGCTTCAGCGGGTCGGCGAGCGGTTGCTCGGTAAGTAACCTGACCGGCTCGGCTTCGAGCTACCAAGTGACTATCTCAGGTTGCGCCGACGGCACGGTGTCATTGGTGCTAGCGGCCGATTCGGTCACCGGTGCAACTCTCGGGCCATCAGCTCCTGCCAGCGCAGCGAGCATTTCGCTCGATCGCCGCAACCCAACCTTCACAGTCACCGCGCCAGCCAACCCAACGAATCAGGCGAGCATCCCCTTTGTTGTTAGAGCCGATGAACCGGTGACCGGCCTAACCACAGCCTCCTTTGAGGTTGCTGGGGTGGGTTGCCGAGTCGACTCCGTCGTCGCTTCGGGAACCACCTTCACCGTCAGCGTGGGTTCGTGCCAGCACGGTACGCAAGTTGCACTCACACTCAAGGCGCTCAGCGCGACTGACTCCGGCGGAAACTCGGGGCCACTGGCACCGGTGGCAAGCAGCCCGGTGTCCGTTGACCTCGAGGTGCCAACCCCTACAACCTTGGTGACAAATCCGAACACCAGATCTGGCCTGATCGGTTTCGACTTCACGCTCAACGAGCCGGCGACCGGATTCACCGACTCTGCGATTTCGGTTAGGGGCCAGGGCTGCCAACTCTCGAAAGTCAGTGGTGAAGGTGCCGCCTATACGGTCTGGCTGACCGGCTACGCTCAAGGTGTCTCGGCTGGGGTCACCTTGCTCGCAAACTCCCTGAGCGACACAGCAGGCAACCTGGGGCCAATGGTCAACATTGATTCGCCAGTTGTTCTGGTGGACGACGCGGCACCAACGGCACAGTGGGATCAACTTCCGCGAGCCAGTCAGACCTTCCAACCGGTTTTCGAACTGAACTTCAGCGAGCCGGTTTCGGGTTTCAGCGCTGACTCGCTCTCGCACTCGGGCAGTTCGACGGGCTGCAAGTTCGCTAGCGTCGCGATTCTCGCTGGCATTAGTTACCGAGTCACCGCGAGTGGTTGCTCGGCCGGCAATGTGAGGCTCGAGCTCTTGCCGGGCGTGGTGGTGGACTCATCTGGCAACCTCGGACCGATCGACCAGGTGGTCAGTGACCTAGTCACCATCGACAAAACACCTGTCTCGCCGGTCACCAACTTTGCCGCGGTCAAGAAGCCAAAGGCGGTAAAGAAGGCAGTTTCGGCAACCCCAACCAAGATTGTTCCTCGGCCCGTGCCTCATCGTTCAACCCCGGTACGAGTGACCAAGCCGCAAGCCGAAACAATCACAACCGAGGTGACGCCCCTAGTGGAAGGAACTCCGCCCAATAAATCCGTCGGGCTCGCCGCTCTGTTTGGCGCGTGCCTACTGACAGCGGTTTGGGTGGCTAATCGGAAGAGGGCTAGCTAAAGATGATGGTTCGCTCACCATCGAGCAAAACGCGATGTTCTGCGCACCAGCGAATCGCCTGGCTGAGGGTCTTGGATTCAACGTCCTGGCCCATAGAAACCAGTTCGCGCTTCGAGTCACCGTGGTCAACGCGAACAACGTTTTGCTCGATGATCGGGCCCTCGTCGAGGTCGGCGGTGACAAAGTGTGCGGTTGCGCCAATCAGCTTCACACCGCGAGCGTGAGCCTGGGCATAAGGGTTAGCGCCCTTGAAGCCAGGCAGGAACGAGTGGTGAATGTTGATGATTCGGCCGGCAAACTCCTCGACGAACTCCGGCGAAAGGATCTGCATGAAGCGGGCCAAAACGATTAGCTCGATGCCGGCAGCCTTGATGTAGTCGCGAAGCATGTGCTCAAAAGCTGCCTTTGAACCGGCGTCGGTGAACGGGTGAACCTCAAACGGGACTCCGTAGAACTCAGCCATGCTGGCTAGGTCGCCGTGGTTACCGAAAACAGCTGGAACCTCGATCGGCAATTGCCCAGCTCGCTGTCGGAAGAGGATGTCGTTTAGGCAGTGAGCGCTCTTTGAAACCAAGACCAAGGTCTTGAGCTTGCGGCCTACTTCGTCGAGGGTAACCTCCATGTCGTACTGCTCAATCACAGGGGCGAGGTTTGCCTCGAGGTGTGCGCGCTGCGAGTTCGACTCAATTTGCAGTCGCATAAAGAAGCGTCCGGTGTCGTCTGAAGAGAACTGTGAAGATTCGGTGATGTTGCCTTCGGCCGCCACAATTGCGCCGGTCACGGCGTGAACAATCCCGGGTTGGTCTTTGCAGATGATGGTTAAAACCCAGTGCTCATTCATGCACCCAAGTTTAACTAGTCTTCAGAGCGCTTGCGTTCCTCGCGGCGCTGCTGGGCAACCGTGTAAGCAATCCAGCCGGCAAGGCCAAGCCCTGCGACGATCATCGCGAATCCGATGATTACTGGTGGCTCCAAGGTTTCCTCCTGATGTTCGCTAAGGCGAAAGTAAGCCAATAATACCTTTCGCCTCCGACGCCAAACATTCGTTTTCGGGAATACCCCTGAAAACGGCGTGTCGGTGACGAGAGAGTTAGAATTGACGCATCGCAACTGGCGCTAATGATGGGATTCCATCGGGGAGCGATAGGTATTTTGGTCGTGCGCCTGGGCCAAATAACAACCCAAAAATAGGAGCCCCGAAATGTCGAAGTTGCCTTCAACCTTCAACTCGCCTCTGAGTGAGACAGACCCAGAAATCGCCGCGGTACTAGACGCAGAGCTCAACCGCCAGCGCCACACCCTAGAGATGATCGCCAGCGAAAACTTCGTTAGCCGCGGCATCCTCGAAGCCCAGGGCTCGGTGCTCACCAACAAATACGCCGAAGGCTACCCTGGTAAGCGCTACTACGGCGGTTGCGAAGCGGTGGACATTGCCGAAAACCTAGCCCGCGACCGTGCCAAGGCCCTCTTCGGTGCAGAGCACGCAAACGTTCAGCCACACTCGGGTGCAAGCGCAAACGCCGCAGTTCTAATGGCCCTCGCCAACCCCGGCGACAAAATCCTCGGCCTCGAGCTAGCTCACGGTGGCCACCTGACCCACGGCATGCGCCTCAACTTCTCGGGCAAGATGTACGAGGCCCACGCCTACGGCCTTAACCCAGAGACCTTCCTAATCGACATGGACATCGTTCGCGAGCGCGCCCACGAGGTTAAGCCTCAGGTGCTGATCGCCGGTTGGTCGGCCTACAGCCGCCACCTCGACTTCGCCGAATTCCGCAAGATCGCCGATGAAGTTGGCGCAAAGCTTTGGGTTGACATGGCTCACTTCGCCGGACTCGTCGCTGCCGGACTCCACCCGAACCCGGTCCCATTCGCCGACGTCGTCTCGACCACCGTTCACAAGACCCTCGCCGGCCCACGCTCCGGCCTAATCCTCTGCAAAGAGGAATACGCCAAGAAGATCGACTCATCGGTGTTCCCAGGTCAGCAGGGTGGCCCGCTCATGCACGTGGTTGCCGCCAAGGCAGTCGCTTTCAAGGCAGCAATGGGTCCTGAGTTCAAAGACCGCCAGCAGCGCACCATCGACGGCGCCCGCATCATCGCCGAACGCCTAACCCAGGCCGACGTCGCTGGCAACGGTGTCCAGGTTCTCACCGGCGGCACCGAGGTTCACCTAGTTCTCGTTGACCTCCGCAACGCCCCGATCAACGGCCAAGAGACCGAAGACCTGCTGCACGAAGTCGGCATCACCGTGAACCGCAACTCGGTTCCGAACGACCCACGCCCACCAATGGTCACCTCGGGCGTTCGCATCGGCACACCAGCCCTCGCCACCCGCGGCTTCGGAGCTGAAGAGTTCACCGAGGTCGGCGACATCATCGCTCACGTGCTGATGCCAAACCCAGACGTTGCCGCTCTGCAGGCTCGCGTCCGCAAGCTAACCGAAGCCTTCCCGCTCTACTCAGGCCTCGAAAACTGGTAATGACTGCCATCAAGCTCGATGGCTTGGCAGTTGCCAAGTCGATCAAAGCGGAACTCGCCGAGCGAGTGGTAGCGCTGAAGCAAAAGGGCATCACCCCTGGCCTAGGCACACTGCTCGTCGGCGACGACCCGGGCAGCCACTCCTACGTGGCAGGCAAACACCGTGACTGCGCCCAGGTTGGCGTCCACAGCGTTCGCATCGACCTACCCAACACAGCCAGCGCAGCCGACGTTAGAGCCGCCATCCGCGACCTAAACAACGCCAGCGACGTCACCGGCTACATCGTTCAGCTACCCCTACCCTTCGGCATCGACGCAAACGAAATGCTCGAGCTCATGGATCCATCCAAAGACGCCGACGGACTTCACCCAGAGAACCTCGGCAAGCTCGTCCTCGGCGTAAACCAAGACCTCAACTCACCTCTGCCCTGCACGCCAGCCGGAATCGTGGAACTTCTAAAGCGCTACGACATCCCGACCAAGGGAGCCGAGGTCGCAATAATCGGACGCGGCATCACAGTCGGCCGACCACTGGGACTCCTGATGACCCGCAAAGGCATCGACTCCACAGTCACAATGGTTCACTCGGCCACCAGAGACCCAGAACACGTCATCAAGCGAGCAGACATCGTCATCGCTGCCGTCGGCGTAGCCCACTTCGTCCAGCCCGAATGGATCAAACCTGGAGCCGCGGTTCTCGACGTCGGCGTAACCAGAATCGATTCAGCCGACGGAGCAATCCTCCTCGGCGACGTCCACCCAGACGTAGCGCTCGTCGCCGGTCACCTCAGCCCTAACCCAGGCGGTGTTGGCCCGATGACCCGAGCAATGCTCGTGAAGAACGTGGTGGACAGTGCTAGTCGCGTTTGAAATCCTCGGCGTCCTAGCCTTCGCCGCCTCGGGAATCATCGAAGCGGCTCGCAAGAAGCTCGACATCTTCGGAGTAGTCCTCATCGCAGCAATCGCCGCATTCGGTGGCGGAACCATGCGCGACCTCCTGCTTGGCAAAACCACCTTCTTCTGGATGGAAAACGAAGTCTGGGTTTGGCTGATCATCGGAGTCGGCGTAATCACCCCACTCTTCTTCAGAGCCCGCCACATCGAAATCACCCAACGTGCGATGGAATGGCCAGACGCCATCGGCCTGGGACTCTTCGCAACATCGGGTGCCCAAATGGCCTTGGACGCAGGTCACTCACCGCTTATGGCGGCCATCATGGCCGTCGCCACAGCCGTCTTCGGCGGAATCATCCGCGACGTCCTAGTCAACGAAATCCCACGAGCCGTCAACGACCACCAACCCTACGCAGTCCTCGCCTTCGCAGGCGCATGGCTCATGTGGGGACTCCAGCAGCTAAACGTTGACGAAATGGTCTCAATCACAATCACCGCGGTGGCAATCATTCTCTTCCGCTTCGCGGCAATCATCTTCAAATGGAAGTTGCCGGCCTGGCGGCTATAGCAATCTAAAAGCGCGAGCGAATAGCCCAAAGGTCTGGGAAGACCGGGCGGAAGAGCGTGCTGGCCAGGTAGCCAACACCGCTGGATCCGCCGGTGCCGATCTTGTGGCCGATGGTGCGTTCTACCATCTTTACGTGGCGGTAGCGCCACTCTTGCAGGCCTTCGTCAAGGTCAACCAACCGTTCGCAGACCGCTGCTGCGTCTGGGTCTTCTCGGTGAACTTTGAGTAGAACTTCTTGTAATTCTTCGTCGGCTTCGTAGGGTGCGGAGAAGTCTCGTTCTAGTAGTCGCTGGGGAACCGCGTGTCCGCGTGTTTGCAGGTATTTGAGAGCTGAGTCCCAGAGGGAGGGGCGGTTCATGGCTGCTTCGACGCTGGCTCGGGCTTTGGAGCCGGGGATCAGGTGTTCGGCCATGCCCATGCCGGAACTCTTGGATGCGTCTGAGCCGGCGTAGTCGCGGCGACCGAGGACGGCTTCGAACTCGCGGAACTGGGCGCTCTGGAAGCCGCTGCTCGAGGAGAGCCGGCCGCGGAACGAGTTGAACTGGAGCGGGGTCATGGTTTCGAGGATGTCGATTTGGCCGACGCAGGTTTTCATGATGGTGCGGACGCGGCCGAGAAGGGCGAGGCTTTTGTGGGTGTCGCCTTGTTCAAGCGATCTTTGCAGGGCTTGGATTTCGTGGAGCATTTGCTTGAACCACAGCTCGTAGGTCTGGTGAATGATGATGAACAGCATCTCGTCGTGTTCGCCGTCGCTGAGCGGTTGCTGAAGTTCGAGGAGTTCATCGACTTTCAGGTAAGAGATGTAGGTGACTGCTTTGTCGCTCAAGTTACGCGGCTTCCGTTGTCTTCGATTTTCTTGTAGTCCTCGCGTTCAACAGACTCTTTGATTCGCTGGAAGCCGTCGAAGACTTCGGTGTAGCTGGTTGGTAGCGGGGCGATGGCGAGGCGGATTCCGTTGGGCACGCGGTAGTCGGGAACAACTCCGGCGAACTTGCGCAGGGCTGCTGCGATTCGCTTGGCTTCGGGGTGAGTGACTGTGATGTGGCCGCCGCGTTTGTGTGATTCGCGAGGGGTCATGAGTCCGAACCCTAGCGGGGCGAGCCAGGCGTCGAAGAGCTCGATCATCAGGTCGGTGCCTTTGGCAGCCTTTTCGACGATGTTCTTGATGCCGGCTTCTTCGATCATCTCGAAGCTGGCTTGAACTCCGCGCAGACCGATGATGCTCGGGCTTGCGATTTGGAATCGGCGGATCGTGTCGATGGGTTCGAAGACCGGACCCATTTCGAATTGTTTGTCCTGAGCAAACCAGCCTTGGATTGGGACTTTCAGTTGGCTCTGGAGTTCTTTGCGAACATATAGCCAGGCGGGGGAGCCTGGGCCTGAGTTGCCGTATTTATAGGTGCAGCCGACGGCTAGGTCAACGCCGTTAGCGTCGAAGTCGAGTTCGATTGCGCCTGCAGCATGGCTGGCGTCCCACACCACGAGGATTCCATAGCTGCGGCAGAGGTCGGTGATCGCCTTGATGTCGGGGCGTGAACCCGAGCGGTAGTGGATTGCCTGAAGGGTTACCAGGGCGACCTCTTCGCTCAGGAACGGCTGGAGTGCTTCTGGGGTGATGAGTTCGTGTTCGTTCGCGATTGAATGCGCGTTTGGTCCGCCCGAGCCGTCGTTGTCGAGGGTGATTAGTTTTAGCCCGCGATCTTCGGCGATGCCCTGGAGGATGTAGCGGTCGGTGGGGAAGTTGCTCGAGTCGATGATTACGGTTTTGCGGTTCGGGCGCGCGCTGATCGCCGCATTGCAGAGTTGGTAGAAGTTCACGCTGGTGGTGTCTTGAACCACGACTTGGCCAGGGCCTGCGCCAAGAACCGCACGGCCGAGTAGGTCGCCGGTTGGCGAGGCTTCGTCGATCCAGTGGCTCCAGCCGTCAACGAGTTCGCGGCCCCACTCTTCGGTCAGGAAGCTGTTGATTCTCTTTACTGTTTCTAGGGGCATTCGGCCGAGCGAGTTGCCGTCGAGGTAGCAGAGGTCTGGGTCGCTGATCTGGAACTGGGCCTTGTATTTAGCCAGTGGGTCGTTGGCGTCTAGGGCGAGGGCGTGCTCGCGAGTTGGCGCGTTCAATTGAGGCCTTTCGTCATCGAAACGTCTCCAGACTACTCCTCGCTTGTATTCTTAGTTACGTTTAGGAAAGGCTGAAAATGCGTAAAGTCGCTCTGCTCGCATCGTTGACTCTTTTGCTTGCTGGTTGTGCTTCGGCTCCAGAAGAGACAATCGAGGTTGCGCCCGGCACAACGGTTGCCTATGGCGGTTTGACCGTTGGTCAGTGCCTTTCTCAGGACGCCGCCACTGGCGATGTCAGTGTTTCTCAAGC
>JBEBBA010000026.1:0-33727 GCA_041158585.1 Actinomycetota bacterium | reverse complement strand
TCTATGTTTCTGGCGAAGAGTCCGTAGGGCAGGTTCGTCTTCGCGCCGAGCGCACTGGCGCAGTGGTGGACGGCCTCTACCTCGCCTCAGAAACAGACCTCGCCAGCGTGCTCGGGCAGATAGATGCAATTGCACCAAACCTGCTCGTGGTTGACTCGGTTCAAACCATTGCTCACAGCGACGTCGACGGTGCCGCCGGCATGCCCGCTCAGATTCGCGAGGTTGCTAGCAACCTGATTCGTGTCGCCAAAGAGCGCAACCTTCCGGTGATCCTCGTCGGTCACGTCACCAAAGACGGCTCAATCGCTGGCCCACGAGTTTTGGAACACCTAGTCGACGTGGTTTGCCACTTCGAAGGTGATCGCCAAACCGCCCTCCGCTTTGTTCGCAGCCTCAAAAACCGCTACGGACCGACCGACGAAGTCGGCTGCTTTGAAATGACAGGCGAGGGGATCGCCGAAGTAGCCGACCCGAGCGGGCTCTTCCTCAGCCGCCCAGACTCTCCAGTTTCTGGCACCTGCGTCACCGTAGCCGTCGAGGGTCGCCGCGCGCTCATCGCCGAGGTTCAGGCACTGGTCGTGAAATCTTCGACGCCGCAACCGCGCCGAGTCGTCAACGGAGTGGACGCCTCCCGAGTTGCCATGCTGCTGGCCGTCCTTGAGCGTCGCGCAGGCATTCGAGTTGGCGAGATGGACGTTTATGTTTCAACCGTAGGTGGCGTCAAGCTCACCGAACCAGCGGCCGATCTCGCAATCGCACTCGCAATCGCCTCGGCCGTCCAAGACAAACCGATTGCCCACAATCTCTGCGCCTTCGGCGAGATTTCGCTAACCGGCGACCTACGCAAAGTTACCAACGGCAAGCTACGCCAGAACGAGGCAAGCCGACTCGGCTTCGTGAGGTCGGTTGACTCCGAGATCAAAACCGTGAAGGCAGCCCTAGCGCTAGCCCTCAACTGGTAACTAGTTCAGCAGGAACTGCTCGTAGTTGTTTGAAATCACACCGTTGACCTCAGCGGTCAGCGAGTAGGCACCCGGCGAGACGGGGTCTGATCCTTCACCACAGCCAGTCTCATTACTCGAGTGAACTCGGAGCCATTCACCAGCATCCCAAGTTACATACTGACCAGACTTCAGAGTTACCCATTTATCCACTAGATCCTTACGTAAACAATGCCTTGAAGTCCAAATCTGCTCGTCTGCGCTCTTGATCGTGAAGAAGGTGACACGTGGCCCAGCGTTGAACTTGCAGGTAACGGTGCCGGTGTTGGTCACGGTGAACCAGAGCCACGGGTTTACGCCTGCGTCAAACGAGAGACGTTCGGTCTTGCCGTCGCCCACAACTGCCGTCACACTAACGGTTCCGGGTGCGCACTCCTGGCCGGGTGTCTCGGTTGCGGTTGGTTTAGCTCCGAAGCCTGCGAAGAACGAGCCGATTGCCGAGAAGATCCCCCAGAGGATTAGGCCGACCAAGACAAGGGCGATTAGACGGCGAAGGGCGAAGACGTAAGGGGCTGGCTGCGACATGTTCTCTAGGTTAGTCAGAGCAGTCGAAGCATCCTCGTATTGCCGAGCGTGTTCTGCTTTACACGAGCCAAATCCAAGAATTCGGCGACACCGTCGTCGTTTGAGCGAACCATTTCGGCGAACGTCTCTTCGTCAACTGGAACGTCGCTGATGGTTTCGAAGCCGTGTTTCTCGAAGAAGCCAACTTCGAAGGTTAAGCAGAAAATGCGCTTGATGCCGAAGTCGCGAGCTCTCTCGACTAGCTCGGCAACCAGGAGGTTGCCGACACCGCGACCTCGAACCGAAGCATCGACGATAAGCGAACGGATTTCGGCGAGGTCTTCCCACATGATGTGAAGGCCACCGGCTCCAACGATTCGACCTTCGGAATCTTCGGCGACCATGAACTCTGGGACGCGCTCAAAGAGGGCGACGAGATCGTGATGAAGAAGAACCTCACCCTCCATCGGGGCGCGCAAAGCAGCGATCGCGCGAACATCGTCGGCGCGGGCTGGTCTGATGCGGTAGGTCACCCTCTAAATGGTAGCGGCTTCACGCGACCGGTCGGTGAACGTGAATTCACCATCGACCAGGTCAACCGTGATGTGCGACGACGAAGTAAGTTCGCCGCGAACGATCTTCTCGGAGAGCTTGTCTTCGATTTCGCGCTGAACCGCACGACGCAGCGGGCGAGCGCCGAGAGCAGGGTCGTAACCGAGCTGGATCAGCTTCTCTTTCGCGGCCGGGGTTAGCTCTAGGGTCATGTCGCGGTCTTCGAGACGACGACCGAGCTTCTTGATGAAGAGGTCGACGATCTGGACGAGCTCGACCTGGGTGAGCTGCGGGAAGATGATGGTTTCGTCTACGCGGTTGAGGAACTCTGGGCGGAAGTGTTTCTTGAGCTCTTCGTTGACCTTGCCGCGCATGCGCTCGTAGTCGTTCTCGGCGTTGTCTTCTAGCGAGAAGCCCATGGCACCCTTCGAGATGTCGCGGGTTCCGAGGTTGGTGGTCATGATGATCACCGTGTTCTTGAAGTCAACAACGCGACCCTGGCCATCGGTCAGGCGACCTTCTTCGAGGATCTGAAGAAGCGAGTTGAAGATGTCTGGGTGTGCCTTCTCGATCTCGTCGAACAGAACTACGCTGAATGGCTTGCGGCGAACCTTCTCGGTTAGCTGGCCACCCTCTTCGAAGCCGACGAAGCCCGGAGGGGCACCGAATAGGCGCGAAACGGTGTGCTTTTCGCTGTATTCGCTCATGTCTAGCGAAATCAACGCGCCTTCGTCGTCGAACAGGAACTCTGCCAAAGCCTTGGCGAGCTCGGTCTTACCAACACCGGTCGGGCCGGCGAAGATGAACGAACCAGAAGGACGATTCGGGTCTTTGAGGCCAGCGCGCTGACGACGAATCGACTTCGAGATTGCTCGAATCGCTTCTTCCTGGCCAATCACGCGCTTGTGCAGTTCGTCTTCCATGAAGATCAGCTTGGCTGACTCTTCTTCGGTCAGCTTGAACACTGGGATACCGGTTGCTTGAGCTAGAACCTCGGCAATCAAACCTTCGTCAACGGTTCCGCCGGCGGCAACATTGCCCTTACGGAACTGCTTCTCGAGTCGAACGCGTTCGGCCGAAAGCTTCTTCTCTTCGTCGCGCTTTGAAGCTGCGAGTTCGAAGTCCTGAGCTTCAATCGCCTTCTCTTTATCAACGCGAGCAGCGACAATCTTCTCTTCTATTTCGCGGAGCTCGGGTGGCGAAGAAAGAATCGAGAGACGCATGCGAGCGCCAGCTTCGTCGATCAGGTCGATTGCCTTGTCTGGCAGGAAGCGGTCGGTGATGTAGCGGTCGGCAAGGGTGACGGCCGATACAACTGCGCCATCGGTGATGGTCACCTTGTGGTGAGCCTCGTAGCGGTCACGGAGTCCCTTGAGAATGTTGATCGCCATCGGCAAGGTCGGCTCGGCGACGTTCACCGACTGGAAGCGGCGAGCTAGCGCGGCATCCTTCTCGAAGTGCTTGCGGTATTCGTCGAGTGTGGTGGCACCGATGGTCTGGAGCTCACCGCGAGCGAGCAGTGGCTTGAGGATAGATGCGGCGTCGATTGCGCCTTCGGCAGCACCGGCACCCACGAGGGTGTGGATTTCGTCGATGAAAGTGATGATGTCTCCGCGGGAGCGAATCTCTTTGGTGACCTTCTTTAGGCGCTCTTCGAAGTCACCGCGGTAACGCGAGCCGGCGATGAGCGCACCCATGTCTAGTGTGTAGAGCTGCTTGCCCTTGAGGGTCTCTGGGACGTTGCCCTGAACGATTGCCTGAGCTAGGCCTTCGACAACGGCGGTCTTACCAACACCAGGCTCACCAATTAGAACCGGGTTGTTCTTTGAACGACGCGAAAGAATCTGCATGACGCGCTCGATCTCGCGCTCACGGCCGATAACCGGGTCGAGCTTGCCCTCGGCTGCAGCCTGGGTGAGGTTGCGGCCGAACTGGTCGAGGATGGTCGAGCCTTTTTGCGGTGCGTTTGTCTCGCCGCCAACGTTGACAGTCTCTTTGCCCTGGAAACCCGAGAGAAGTTCGACAACCTGCTGGCGCACGCGGTTCGAATCGGCGCCGAGCTTAGTTAGAACCTGAGCTGCCACGCCCTCGCCTTCGCGAATCAAACCGAGTAGTAGGTGCTCAGTGCCGATGTAGGAGTGACCCAGCTGAAGAGCCTCACGAAGCGAAAGTTCGAGAACCTTCTTGGCGCGAGGAGTAAAAGGAATGTGACCGGTCGGTGGGGTTTGGCCCTGACCGATGATGTCTTGGACCTGCTCACGAACGGCATCGAGGTTGATGCCGAGCGCCTCAAGCGCCTTGGCAGCAACGCCTTCACCCTCGTGGATCAAGCCAAGGAGGATGTGCTCGGTGCCGATGTAGTTGTGGTTGAGCATCTTCGCCTCTTCTTGGGCGAGGACGACTACACGGCGGGCCTTATCGGTGAACTTCTCAAACATAAGTTGATGGTAACTGCGACCACCGACCAAAAATAGGGCTGTTCGCCCTAAGCGTTAGTTGATTTGGGCCTAGTCTCGCGAAGTGAACGCATGCCAACAAACAGAAGAATCTGAACCATCGTGAACAGCGAGATGACCGACCACCAGTTTGAGTTGAGCGTCTGGAACACCAGAGCAGCAATCGCCGAAACACCTAGCGCAAGCATTGGAACACTGAGGGTCCCGAAAATGCGCTTGAACCATGCGGGGCTCGTCTCATAAAACTTACGGCCGGCGGCCGAATCACGGCAAAAGATTGCAGTAAAAATCGCGACGGCTGCGACGAACAGGGTCGGATTCAACATGACTCCGATACCAGCGAAGCTGAACTGAGCTGTGAAGAGCTGAACAACTTTGTCCAGGGTCGAACCGGACCCGTTGAGGCCCATGAATCCCGGAAAGATGATGCCGGCAACTAACAGAAGGATGGCGTTGGAAACCATCTTGGACTTAGCCATTGTCTAGTTGTCTTTTCCTTCGTGCTTTGCTCGCTCTTCGGCTTCGATCTTGGCGTAGGTGTCGCGTTCTTTGGAGTCGATGCGGACGATGGATCGCATGATGACCCAGAAGACCAGGCCGACGAGTACCGGTGGAACCAGCGAGAGTAGGGCATTTAGGACGTCGTTCATTACTTCACCAACGGGAACATGATTGTTTCGCGGATACCGAGGCCGGTGAGGCTCATGAGTAGGCGGTCGATGCCCATTCCCATACCGCCCGAAGGTGGCATGCCGAACTCGAGGGCCTTTAGGAAGTCTTCGTCGAGTTTCATGGCTTCTGGGTCACCGGCCGCGGCCAGGGTTACCTGTTCAACAAAACGTTCGCGCTGAATAACCGGGTCAACCAGCTCTGAGTAGCCGGTGGCTTGCTCGTAACCGCGGATGTAGAGGTCCCACTTCTCGACAACGCCTGCTTTGCTGCGGTGGTTGCGAGTTAGCGGTGAGGTGTCGACCGGGAAGTCGATTACGAAGGTTGGCTTGACGAGGTCACCCTTGACGAAGTGCTCCCAGAGTTCCTCTACATACTTGCCGTGAAGCGGATGCTCGATTTCGATGTCCACTTTCTTGGCAAGCTTCTTCAACTCTTCGATCGGGGTCTCGGGCGTGATTTCGACTCCGGCGGCAGCGCTGAGGCTTTCGAACATCGAGATTCTGTCCCACTGGCCACCGAGGTCGTTGATGGTGCCGTCTTCGAGTTCCACCTGGTGGGTTCCGAAGACATCCATAGCTGCGTTCTGAATCAGCTTCTGGGTGAGGTCGGCGATCGAGTTGTAATCGCCGTAAGCCTCATAGGCCTCGAGCATCGCGAACTCAGGGCTGTGGGTGCGGTCGGCACCTTCGTTTCTGAAGTTGCGGTTTATTTCGTAAACGCGGTCGATGCCACCGACAACTGCGCGCTTGAGGAACAACTCTGGTGCGATTCGGAGGAAGAGTTCGGTGTCGAACGCGTTCGAGTGAGTCTTGAACGGACGCGCGCTGGCACCACCGTGGATGGTCTGAAGCATCGGGGTTTCGATTTCGATGAATCGATCCTCGGTGAAGGTTTTGCGCATGCTGGCCATTACGGCTGCGCGAATCTTGACTACCTCGCGTGCGCGGTCGCGGACGATTAGGTCTAGGTAGCGGTGACGAACTCTGAACTCTTCGCCAAGTTCGTTGTGCAGGTTAGGCATCGGGCGAATGGTCTTCGCGGCCATCTTCCAGCTGCCGACGAGAATGCTTAGTTCGCCGCGCTTCGAGGTGATTACCTCGCCCTCGACGAAAAGGTGGTCGCCGAGGTCAACGAGTTCTTTGAAAAGTTCGAGCTGTTCTTCGCCAACTTTGTCGAGGCTCAACATGGCTTGGATGCGTTCACCAGAGCCGGCCTGCAAGGTTGCGAAGCAAAGCTTTCCGGTGTTGCGCTGGAACATTACGCGGCCGGCAATTCCGACGAAGTCTCCGGTGGCTACATCGACTTCAAGGTCTGGGTAGGTGGCGCGAACTTCTTCGATGGTGTGAGTGATTGGCAGAGCAACCGGGTAGGCGTCGCTGAGCTTGTTTAGGCGCTCACGCTTTTCGAGTCGAATCGCGATCTGCTCGGGCAGGTCTTCGTACTCGAGTTCTTCACTCATCGGTTGGCTCCGTTAGTTCGATTTCTAGGTTGTCGATCAAGCGGGTGTCTCCGACCTTGGCGGCAACAATTGCTAACGCTTTGCCTCGGAAGTCATCGTTGACTGGTCTGAAGATTTGGTTGTCGACGACCGCTATGTAGTCAAGTTTAGTCTCGGGCGTTGATTCGATGAGGGTTCGGGCGGTTTCTAGGGTTCGGCTGAGCGGTTGGCGCAGGGTTTTGAGGGTTCGGTAAAGAACGCTCGCGTCTTCGCGCTGGTCGTCGGTTAGGTAGCGGTTGCGGCTGCTCATGGCTAGGCCACTGGATTCGCGGTGGGTCGGCGCTGTGATGATCTCGGTGTCTTTGAATAGCGCACCAGCCAGCTTTTTGACCATAAACAGCTGCTGGGCGTCCTTCGCACCGAAGATTGCGAAGTCTGGTTCGGTGAGTTCGAAGAGTCTCCCGACCACCGTGAGCATGCCGTCGAAGTGGCCGGGGCGGCTAGCGCCTTCGAAGGTTGAGCCGACTACTCCGGCACGCTGCTCGCGCACGCCCTCTGCCGGGTAAACCTCACTGGCAGACGGTGCGAAGAGGGCGTCGATTCCCGCAGTTTCGAGTAGGGCGGCGTCTGCCTCGAGGGTCCTTGGGTATTTGTCGAAATCTTCGTTTGCGCCGAACTGTTTCGGGTTTACGAAAATGCTGACGATGACGACGTCCGCCTTTTGCTTAGCGATTTCGACCAAGCTCAGGTGTCCGTCGTGAAGGGCGCCCATGGTTGGCACGAACGCGATCGACATGCCGTCGGACTTCGCTGCCGCGACGAATTCTTGGATGCCCTGGGCGGTGGTGATCAGTTTCATAGCGCCTCGGGGTCGAGCGGTTGGTGACCCTCGGCCAGGGCTTGTTCAACGGCTGTGCGAACAACCGGGGCGAGCAAACCGCGAGGGTTTTCGACTCCGGCTTCTTCGAGCAACCCGATCGCCTGGTTCACGATCATGGCCGAGAAGCTCGCGGCAACCGAGAACGCTTCGGCGTATTTAGCCCTGGACTCTTCTTCGACGACGACTGGTTCGCCACCCATTTCGATAACGAGCGCTTGGGCGATCGGCAGTGCGATCTTTGGAGCGCTGACGGCAAAGTAGGCGTCGGGGAGTTTGACCAAGTCGATGCTGGTGCCCGAAAAGCGCATGGCCGGGTGGATTGCGAGTGGGATAGCGCCTTGCGCTGCGGCTGGTGCTAGAGCGCTATAGCCGTACTCGGGTGAGGTGTGGGCGACAATCTGGCCCTGGTGCCACAGCCCTGCCTCGGCAAAGCCGTTGACGGTTGGGATCAACTCTTCGTCGGGAATCGCGAGCAAAACGAGGTCGGCCTGCTGAAGGATTTCGGGGACGTCCATCAGCGGCACATTTGGCAACATGGCCTCGGCGCGTTCGCGGTTCTCTTGCGAAATAGCGCTGACCCCCACCACAAGATGCCCCGCCCCGGCCAATGCGAGACCCAAGACGACGCCGACCGGGCCGGCACCGATGATGCCGACGTTTAGTCTTCCGTTGCCGCTCAAGCCGGGGTCCCTTCGGTGGGTTCATCGCGGTCCGGTGGGATTCGATAAACGTACTCGACCCAGATGGCAACACCTAGGGTGATAGCCGATGTGGCGAGGCCCACGATCGCATACAAAATGCTCGATGTGATTACCGGCAGGGTCAACAGCATCGCCGCCTGACCGATGTGCCAGCCGAGAAAGAGGTTGGCCACGATAGAGGTTGATTTGGCCATGATCACTACTCGGAATGCGAAGAGCGGGGCTAGGCGCTTGGCGACTTTCTTTGGGTCGTTTAGCTCTGCCCGGTAGCGGAGCATCGGAATTGCGAGGGCGCTGAGCACCAGGCCTATTCCCGCGAGCGTGAACGAGAGCGAGTAAGGCGAAGTCGGCACGGCGAAGCCGCGCGAGACAAAAGCCATGGTCAAGAAAAACGAGAAGATTGCCGAGGCGATCCCGTAGGTGATCAGGGTCGAAGGTTTAGTAGGCTTCATGCGAGCCACACCTCCTCGGCTAACGGTTTTGCTAGGTCGGCTACCCGACCGCGGCCGGGTAGCTCGGCGTCCGGCTGCATCAGCGACCAGGGCACCAACACGAAAGCGCGCTCGTGGGCGCGCGGGTGAGGAATTGTGAGGTCGTCGGTCTTCAGGTCGATTCGGTCGTAGGCAATGATGTCGATGTCGAGGGTGCGCGGGCCCCAGCGCGTCTCGCGGGTGCGGCCAGCGGCTTGTTCGAGCTCGCGCGTCTTCTGCAAAAGTTCTTCGGGTTCGAGTGAGGTTTCTACCTCGACGACGCCATTGAGGTAGCGAGGTGCGTTTTCGTCGATTCCCGCTTCGGTTACCGCGAAAGACTCGACCAGCGGTGAACGAGCGGTGACTCGAATGCCCTGCGTCTGGTTGAGAGCGTCGGTTGCTTCGGTGATCTGCTCGCGTGGATTACCGAGGTTGCCGCCGAGCGCGAGGATTGCGAGCATCTGCCTAGTCTTCTCGCTTGGCTTTGACAGTTACCGAGACGTCTTCGAAGTCGTAAGGAATCGGTGCGTTCGGCTTGTGAACGGTGATCTTTGCTTTCGTGATGATTCCGCTCACCGAGCCGCCGCCGTAGTTCATGACCATATCGAGGATGCGCTGAGCGAGAGTCTCTAGGAGGTCAACGGGTTCGGCCTTGACGTTCTCGACGATCGCCTTAGCGAGTTCGCCGTAGTGGATTGTGTCGGCGAGGTTGTCGGTCAGTGTCGCTTTAGGTGAGCCGATCCAGACCGTTGCGTCTATGTAGAAGTCCTGGCCGTTTTGGCGTTCAAAGTCGAAGACTCCGTGGTGCGCGTAAACCCTCAACCCCTTTATCGAGATTTTCTGGGTCATTGTTCACGCCTCTTTCGCTTGGTGTAACGCCGAGACAATGCTAATCGCGTCTTCGGTGGCAACGACGTTGTGAACCCGCACGCCCCAGAGTTTGCGTTGCAGAAGCAGAGCGGTGAGGACGGCCGTCGCGAGGTCGCGGCGCGAGTTATCGGCATCTTGCGGGGCCTCTGGGGCAATGACTCCCGCGATGAAGCGTTTGCGGCTAGCGCCAACCAGGATCGGCAGCCCGAGCGTTTCCAGTTCGTCGAGCCGGGCGACGAGCTCCCAGTTCTGTTTGAGGTCTTTGGCGAAACCGAGTCCCGGGTCGATCACGATCTTGTCGCGGGCAACTCCGGCTGCGATTGCTTTGTCCACCTGAAGCTGCAGTTCTTTGGCGACGTCTTTGGCGACGTCCTCGTATTCGCTCTGGCTACCGGCCCCTTTGTCGTGACCACGCCAGTGCGAAATCACCAGGGTTGCGCCTGTTTCGGCAGCGACGTTGAAGATTGCCGGGTCGGCTAGCCCGCCGGAGACATCGTTGATGATGTCGGCTCCCGCCTCGATAGCGTCTCGGGCGGTTTGAGCATTCATGGTGTCGATGCTTACGCGAACTGAAAGCTCGGCTTTGATGGCCTTGATGATCGGAACAACTCTGGCGATCTCTTCTTCGAGTGGGACGCGTGTGGCTCCCGGCCTCGTTGACTCGCCTCCGACATCGATGATGTCTGCCCCACCGATCGCGAGAACCCGCGCGTGGTCTAGGGCTGTCTCGAGGGTGTTGTGCTGGCCACCGTCGCTAAACGAGTCTGGAGTCACGTTGAGTACTCCCATGATTAGCGGTCGGTGAAAGCTCATTTGCTGATTAGACCCATGACCTCGGCGCGCGCGATTGGCTCTGAATAAACGCCACGAGCCGCCATGGTCACGGTGTTTGCCTCGGGCTGCCTAGCTCCGCGCGAAACCACGCAGTGGTGGCGGGCTTCAACCACGACAACGACGCCCTTGGCGTCGAGCCCCTGCTCGATTGCGTCTGCTACCTGCGCGGTTAGGTTCTCCTGCAGTTGCGGGCGGGCGCCAATGATTTCAACAACCTTAGGGAGACGACCCAAGCCCACAACCTGCTCGCCGGGAAGGTACGCGATGTGAGCCACCCCGGTGAACGGCAGTAGGTGATGCTCGCAGATCGAGACGAAGTCAATGTCTTTGAGGATCACAACCTCGTTGTGTTCGGCTGGAATGGTCTCCGACAAAACTTCTAACGGGTCCTGGCCGATTCCTTTGAAAAATTCCGAGTAGGCCTCGGCCACCTTCTGCGGGGTTGCCTTCAGCTCGGCGCGGTTAGGGTCTTCGCCGATGGCGTTGATTAGCTCAACGACAGCCGCTTCGACTCTGGCGCGATCGAACAAGTTACTTGGTTTTCTTCTTTGGTACAGCGATCGGGCCAGCCTTGACCGGGCGGGTCTTCTTGCTGAGCCACTGTGGGCGCTTCGGAAGCTTCTTGACGGTCTTGAAGATCTTCTCGATTTCGTCCTGGTTCAAGGTTTCCTTTTCGAGGAGGGCCTTGGCCAGTGCGTCGAGCACCTTACGGTTCAGGTTTAGTGCTTTGTACGCTTCGTCCTGGGCGTTGTCTAGGATTGCGCGGATCTCGGCGTCGATAACCTGAGCGGTTGCCTCGCTGTATTCGCGAGTGGTGCCCATGTCGCGGCCGATGAACACCTCGCCGCCGTTGGCGAACGAGACCGAACCGAGTGCCGAAGAGAATCCGTACTGGGTAACCATCTGGCGCGCAATGTTAGTCGCCTTTTCGAAGTCGTTCGAAGCGCCGGTGGTTGGGTCGTGGAAGACGATTTCTTCGGCGACGCGACCACCCATAGCCCAGGCAATCTGGTCGAGCAGCTGGTTGCGGCTAATCGAGTAGCGGTCTTCGAGCGGCATCACCATGGTGTAGCCGAGCGCGCGACCGCGCGGAAGAATCGTGATCTTGGTGACCGGGTCGCTGTGGTTCAGCGCGGCTGCAACAAGTGCGTGACCAGCCTCGTGGTACGCGGTGTTTAGACGCTCCTGATCCTGCATCAGGCGAGATTTCTTCTGCGGGCCCCCGATGACGCGGTCGATTGCTTCGTCGATGGTGGCTGCCGAGATGGTCTTCTCGTCTTGGCGAGCGGTTAGTAGCGCCGCTTCGTTGAGAACGTTCGCGAGGTCTGCACCCGTGAAGCCAGGAGTGCGTCGGGCGACAAGCGCTAGATCGACATCCTTGCCCATTGGCTTGCCCTTGGCGTGAACGTTGAGGATCTGCTCGCGACCCTTGAGGTCTGGCGCGCCAACACCGATCTGACGGTCGAATCGTCCCGGGCGCAGAAGCGCAGGGTCGAGGACGTCAGGGCGGTTGGTGGCCGCGATGAGGATCACGTTGGTGCGGGTGTCGAAGCCGTCCATCTCGACGAGGAGCTGGTTGAGAGTCTGCTCGCGCTCGTCGTTGCCGCCACCGATACCGGTGCCGCGCTGGCGACCTACGGCGTCGATTTCGTCAACGAAGATGATTGCCGGAGCGCTCTGCTTGGCCTGAGTGAATAGGTCGCGAACACGCGACGCACCGACACCGACGAACATTTCGACGAAGTCCGAGCCCGAGATGCTGAAGAACGGAACTCCGGCTTCGCCGGCTACCGCCTTGGCGACCAGAGTTTTACCGGTTCCCGGAGGGCCGTAGAGCAAGACACCGCGAGGGATCTTTGCGCCAACAGCTAGGAATTTGTCTGGGTTCTTTAGGAAGTCCTTGATTTCTTCGAGCTCTTCGATTGCCTCGTCAACACCGGCTACGTCTGCGAAAGTGACGTTGCTGGTTTCTTTGTTGATCAGCTTTGCGCGCGACTTACCGAAGTTCATGACTCCGCCGCCACCGCCACCGGCACCACGGGTCATCAGGAACCAGAAGATCAGACCGATAAAGATGAAAGGAAGGAGCGAGCCGAGCAGGGCGACGAACCAAGGGGTGCTCGGGTCTTCGTCGTTGAAGCCTTTGTCGAGTTTGGCGTTCGCGATCGCTTCGGTTACGGCGGTGCCGCGGGCCTGCACAAAGAAGAACTGCAGGTTCTTGCTCTTGTACTCGGAGTCTGTTGCGGCGAGTGTGAGGTCGACTCGCTGGTCGGCGTCGAACACCTTGACCGAGGAAACCTTGCCCGATTCGAGCAGTTCTAGGCCGTATGAGGTGTCAACGCGCTTGTATTCGGTGGTGCCGTTGAACGACAGACCGATGAACATGGCGAGGATGGCGGCCAAGACCCAAACGAGTGGGCCGCGAAGGATGCGCTTGAAATTCATATTGGGTTAAGACTACCCGCCACAGGTGACACTAAAAAGGCTTGTTCGCCCTAGGAGTAGACGGCTGGAGAGAGGATCGCGACGCCTCGAAGAGTGCGGTAGCGCTCGGCGTAGTCGAGACCGTAGCCGACCACGAATTCGTTTGGAATGTCGAAGCCAACCTGAGCGACCTCAACCTCAACTTTGGCTGCCTCCGGCTTGCGAAGCAGAGCGACGATCTCCACCGATGCGGCACCGCGAGCCTTGAGGTTCGAGACCAACCACGAGAGGGTTAGACCCGAATCGATGATGTCTTCGACGATCAGAATGTGGCGTCCGAGGATGTCGGCGTCTAGGTCTTTGAGGATTCGAACCACACCAGAAGACTGGGTTCCCGAACCGTATGAAGAAACAGCCATCCAGTCCATCTGAACCGGAATCTGGATTGCTCGCGACAGGTCGGCCATAAACATGACAGCGCCCTTGAGCACTCCCACCAGCAGGAGGTCCTTGCCGGCGTACTTGACGTCGATTTCGGCGGCGAGTTCGGCCACACGCTGGTCAATTTGCTCGGCGGTGACTAGCACCTCGGTGATTTCACCGGCTACCTTTTCGAGGTCCACTAGCAGGCTCCTGGTTTGAGAGTTTTGGTGGTTTTCAGTTCGAGCTGTTTGCTCTTGCGTACTACTCTAACCCCTGGCAGGGTGAGCTCTTTCTGCCCGTGCCAGTCGATAATCAACTCGTTCACGGCAAGAACGTGGACGCGCTGGGGTGAACTACCCAAGACTTCGAGAGCGTGCTTCATAACCCGAAACCTAATCGCGTTCGGCAATTCTGCCAACTCTGTAACCGGAAGAGACAGCGCAGTTGGGCCGAGCATAACCATCGAGTGGTATTCGGCGAGCGCGACCTCTTCTAGGTAGTCGGCGTCTTCGCGCAACTGCTCTGCTGTCCGGGCAAGCGCCTCGGCCACACCTGGCCCAAGTTCGCTCTCGAGCGCCGGCATCACCGTCTCGCGCACCCTAACCCTGGTGAACTTTTCACTCTTATTGTGCGGGTCGTGCCACGGGTTCAGATCTTCGCTTGCCTCGAGGGTTTGCTCGCGGGTGAGCGAGAGCAGCGGCCTCAGGTAGCGGCCGTTCTGCAGAGCCATGCCGCTGAGGCTGCGAGCACCCGAGCCTCGGGCCAGGCCGAGCAACACGGTTTCAGCTTGATCGTTGAGTGTGTGACCAAGCAAGACGTACCTGGCATCGAGTTCGTTGGCTAGCTCATCGATGGCGTGATACCTGGCCACTCGCGCAGCCGCCTCGTTATCGCCAGCTACCTCAACGCGCTTCACATAAACATGGCCAAATCCCAGCGCCTCGAGTTTTTCGGCGGTTTCCTTGGCGACCTGCGCGCTAACGGTTTGCAAACCGTGATCCACGATTACCGCACCGATTCTCAGACCCAGGCGAGGACCCTCAAACGCGAACCCTTTGGCCAACGCCATCGAATCCGGCCCACCCGAGACGGCGACCAAAACCAAGTCGTTCTCGTGGGCGTCCACGAGGGATTCGCGAATCGCGCGCCGAACCTCAGCCACAGCCGGGGTAAGTCTCGGTCGCATCGGCATCCTTAGGTAATCTATTTACCAATAAGCCTATTGAGGAGACCAAGTGTCGCACGACGTCGTTATTGAGATTCCCCGCGGAAGCCGCAACAAGTTTGAAGTAGACCACGAGACCGGTCGCGTTCACCTAGACCGCGTTCTGTTCACCCCGTTCGTTTACCCGGTTGACTACGGCTACTTCGACAACACTCTCGGTGGCGACGGCGACCCGCTAGACGCACTGGTCCTGCTCGAGTACCCGGTTTACCCTGGCGTTGTCGTGAACGTCCGCCCAGTCGGCGTCCTAGAGATGGAAGACGACGGCGGCATCGACGAGAAGCTCGTCTGCGTTCTAACCAAGGACCCTCGCTGGCAGCACCTGCAGGACATCGGCGACGTGCCAGACCAGATCAAGAATGAGCTACGCCACTTCTTCGAGCACTACAAGGACCTAGAGCCAGGCAAGTGGGTCAAGGTTGGCGAGTGGAAGGGCCGTGAGGTTGCCGAGCGTCTAATCGCCGAAGCAATCGAGCGCTTCAAGACCGAAGGTCACTAGGCGCTAGGTCGGCCCGCGTAAGGGAACAACCGGCCGAGACGCAATTTCACGATGCGCACCTGGGTTCCAGGTCTTGGCGCTTCGATCATGTAATCGTCACCGAGGTAAATCACGACGTGCTCTTTGTCGCCGTCGAAGATGTTCGTTGTTGGCGAGTACCACATCAGGTCACCCGGCACCGCTTCTGAAAGCGGGATCAACTTGCGCTGACGAGCCATCTCGCGGAACTGGTTGGTGGCAGAGTGCGTGCCGATGTAAATACCAGCGGCCGCGTAAGAGGCCTTGGTTAGACCCGAGCAGTCCCAGACGTTCGGGCCCATGCCGCCGAGAACGTACCACTCACCGAGCTGAGCCTTGGCGAAGGCGATCACCTTGGCAACCTTTGCCGGGTCGGCAGGGCCAACGTCATAGAGTTCGGGGGCTACAGGTTTGGTGGTGCCCTGATTTTGCGCCTGCTCCATCGCCAGACCGATTTGGTAAAGCCGCTCGGTTTCGGCAGAGACATTCTTTAGGCGAGCAAGCTGCGCGTAGAAGACAGCGTTCTGAGCCTTGTTTGCGTTTACGGCCGCGGTGAGTTTGTTAGCTACCGCTTGGGCTGCGTTGTATGCCGACTTCGCGGCCGCTGCCTTGGCAGCGAGTTCGCCCTTGGCCACCTTCAGTTGCGAGTTCAGCGACTCGGCATACTTCTGGGTCTGGATGGAGCGCTGGTAAAGGGTCTCGCTGGTCTGCGCAACGCGTTCCTGGGCGCCGAGCTTGTAGAGCAGGTCGTCCGCTTCGTCGGCATTTAGAAGAAGGTTCATCGAGGTGCCTGCTGCGCCCTGGCGATACATCTGCGATGCGATCTGACCGAGCTGGGTCTTCGCTTGGTTTGCCTGGGCATTTGCCGATTCGGCCTGCCCCTGAAGAATCTTGACCTTCGCCGTGATGGCGTCAACCTCGGTCTTGGCCTGGTTGTACTTCTCGGCCATGAGCTGGGCTTCTTGAGTCAGAGCGGTTTCTTGAACCGTTTGTTCGGCAATAATTTTGTCGAGTTTGGCGATGACGATCTTCTTCTGCGCGACGTTGTTTCGCGCTGCTTCGACCTCTGCCCAGGTCGGGTAATCGTCTGGAACAGCCCATGAAGACGAGGCGGTAAGCCCGCTGAAGAGCATGGTTGTAGCCATCGCGAGCGCGATAGTTACTCTTCGAAATGGGCGTTGCATGTATCTAGTTTGCCTTCAGGTTGCCAAAACCCCTAGTAAGCAAGTAATCTTGGCTCTTGGTGCTATGAAGTATCACACTTTGTAGGCCCCATCGTTTAGTGGCCTAGGACACCGCCCTTTCACGGCGGCAGCACGGGTTCGAATCCCGTTGGGGTCACCAAGGTGATGGTTTTGTAGCAGCAAGGTCCTGTAGCGCAGTTGGTTAGCGCGCCGCCCTGTCACGGCGGAGGTCGCGGGTTCAAGTCCCGTCAGGATCGCAAGGTAGTGAAAGCTGCCGATGGCTCTGTAGCTCAGTTGGTAGAGCGAACGACTGAAAATCGTTAGGTCCGCGGATCGATGCCGCGCGGAGCCACGAAAAGTCCCGGATATCGCGTTCGGGACTTTTCAACTTAAAGGAATGTTGAACAACACCATGACAAAAACACGCAATCGCTGGATCGGCCTCGTCTTCATTTCGATGGCAATCTCGCTCGTAATCATCGACGGCACCATCGTCAACACGATCTTCCCTAAGGTCATCGAAACTCTCGAACTAACCTCGACCCAGATTCAGTGGGTTCAGGAAAGCTACGTTCTGGTCTTTGCTTCTCTGCTCTTGGTCTGGGGTTCGCTAGCCGACCGCGTCGGCCGCAAGCGACTTCTGATCATCGGTATCTTGATCTTCATCATCGCGTCCGTCTGGGCCGGTTATTCCGAGGATGCAAACACCATGATCCTCGCTCGAGTGCTCCAGGGCGTCGGTGGTTCGATGGTTCTGCCAACCACTCTCTCGCTCGTGAACGCAAACTTTCAGGGCAAAGAGCGTGGAATCGCGTTCGCCGTTTGGGGTGCAACCATCGGTGGAATGGTCGCCGTCGGGCCCGTGCTCGGTGGCTGGCTGGCATCCTTCGACGCCGAGAGCTGGCGTCTAGCCTTCAACATCAACCTCCCCCTAGGCATTCTCGTAATCGCCGGACTCTGGTGGTGGGTTGCCGAATCCAAGCAAGAGCAGCGTGAAGGTGGCATCGACATCGTCGGTGCACTCATCTCGGTTGTCATGTTCCTCACACTCGTCTTCGGGCTCATCGAGGGCCGCGTTTACGGTTGGTGGGAACAGACCGACAACAAGTTCGCAATCGGCGACTTCGCCTGGCCGACCGAGGGAATCTCGATCATCCCGGTTTCGCTTTTGATCTCGGCTCTTTCGTTCGCCGCCTTCATCCTCTGGGAGCGCGCCCGTGAGCGTGCCCACAAGAACGTGATTCTCGACCTCGACCTGTTCAAGATTCGTTCGTTCCGCAACGGCTCAATCGCCGCGACCATCATCTCGATGGGTGAGTTCGGAATCTTGTTTGCGATTCCACTTTGGCTCCAGAACGTCGATGGCCTTTCGCCAATCGACTCTGGACTCGTGCTCCTGTGGCTAGCCTTCGGTTCGTTCGTCGCCTCCGGCGTTGCCGGTGGAATGAGCGGCAAGATTCGCCCGGTCACAGCTGTTCGCGCCGGTGTTGTTCTAGAGACCATCGCGGTCGCCGGCATCGCGCTGTTTGCAACCCCAGACGCAACTTGGGCAACCTTCGCGCCGTTCCTGTTTGTTTACGGCTTGGGCATCGGCCTCGCAACAGCTCAGCTAACCGGTGTGATCATGGTCGATGTTCCGATGGAGAAAACCGGTCAGGGTTCGGGCTCGCAGAGCACCGTGCGCCAGATTGGTTCGGCCCTGGGAATCGCCGTGCTCGGAACATTCCTGTTTAGCATCACCACGACGAGCGTCAACGAGAACCTCAAGGACGTCACGATTCCACCAAATGGATTCCCAACCTCGGTCACCGATCTGGTTGTTGAATCTGCCGGTGGAGTTATTCCTTCGCTGGGTCAGTACAGCGCTGAGCTTCAGACCGCCGCTGCCAATGGATTCACAGCTGGCGTAAGTGGTTCGGCTTGGGCTGCAGCTGCGTTCTTGGCCCTCGGTGCGCTTTCGACAATTGGTCTCGGCTCAGACGCCGAGCGCAAGGCTAAAGCAAAGAAGAAGGCGAAAGCCTAAAGGTTCTTTTCAGACCAAACTCGAATGGCCTCTCCGATGAATTCGGCGAGGCCATTCGCTTTGGCGTCGTAGAACTCGGTGAAGCGAGGGTCCTGCCCATACATCTGGCCGAGGCCGATGTACTGCTCGCGGTTTGGTGACCAAAAAATGCAAACCCACTCGTAGTGCAATTCGACCTGCGCCTGCACGCGCTCGTCGGCTGCGGTAGCCCCAGCTAAAAACAAATCGGCGAGCGCATCGCGAACCACTTCACCGCGGTCAATCGCCGCAGCCTGTTCGGCATCGCTGAGCAAACCAAAGCGCTTTACTGAAGCGCGGTACTCATTAGCCCAGCGCGCTTCGGCTTCTTCGGCGTAGGGGTTTTCGATCACCGTTAGAGCCTAAAGGGTGGTGTTAGATAGACCAAGTATGAAACCGTCGCTCAAACTTCTAGCGCTCGTCTTCGTGGGCGGAGCGATCGGAAGCGCGCTGAGATACGCAGTCGGACTCCAACTCGACGACCTAGCCGCGCTAGTCGCGGTCAACGCGTTCGGCACATTCGCCCTCGGTTTCGTGAACGCTCGCAAACGGCCCGAGTGGGTTACCAACCTCTTCGGCATTGGCTTCGCCGGTGGCTTCACCACGATGTCCGGTGTTTCGGTCCTCCTAACCACCGTGACCCTCGGTTCGTTGATTCCGCTAGTGGCCTATGTAGCCGCGATGATCTTCGCAGGCATCTTCTCCTACTGGCTCGGCCAGGCAATCGGGAAGGAGCGCAAGTGATCGAGTTTCTTCTCGTCGCCCTCCTCGGCGGCCTCGGAGCAGTTGTCCGAGCTCTCGCCGGCAGGTTTGAAGGCAGGCTTCCCTGGGGCATCTTGATCGCCAACTCTGTCGCTGCAGGTGTGGGTGCTTTCGCGCTCGCTCTGCCAAGCACGCTGTCACTCATGAGCCTCGCGCTACTCGTGGGTCTGGCCGGCGGCCTCTCCACGTTCTCGACAGTGATCGCTCACACATCCCTGTTCTGGCGCAATCGTCAGTGGACGCGCGGTTGGTGGAATGTTCTGTTCAACATCGCTGTTCCATTCACAGTTGCTGCACTCATCGGTTTTGCCGGTGAGGCACTGCTAAAATAACCGCAGGATTTCTCGTTTCCCCGATTTTGGTAAGGGGGCTCGCCATGGGGCGTGGCCGTCAAAAAGCAAAGCACACTAAGGTTGCTCGCGAGCTGAAATACTTCAGCCCGAACACCGACCTAACCGCACTCGAAAAAGAGCTAGCGACCGCTCCGAGCAGCGACGAACCAGACTACGAAGACAAGTGGGCCGACCTCTACGAGGACGAAGACGCCGAAGAGACTGAAGACGAAGACTCAGACGAGTCCGAGGACGACAAGAACTAGAGCAACCCGGCAGCCGAAGCGCGGCTGACCAACTCGGCCCGGTTATGGGCGGTCAACTTCTTAGAAGCATTCTGTAGGTGAAACTTCACCGTGCTCTCACTGATAAAGATCTCGTGTGCAATCTGTTTATTGCTGAGCCCATTGGCGACAAGGCGAATGATTTCGAGCTCCCTGTCGCTCAGGTGTTCGGTTTGCGATCTGGTTGAACCCAAGCCTTTGGATACCATCGCTCCAACGGTTCGGCCGAGAACCGTCTCACCCTGTTGAACCGCGATTACCGCCTTGCCGAGCTCATCGGCCTTTACTTCATCTTTGATTAGGTAGCCGGTCGCGCCTCGACGCAGCGACTCCAAGACGATGATTTCGCTAGGAGTTGTCGCCAAGATCAAAATCTTGGTCGATTCGAATCGTTCAGTGATTTCTTGGCAAAGTTTCAAACCGGCTGTGGTGTCATCGCCTAAATCGAGGTCGATAACCAAAACATCGGGGCCGTGTTCGTCCACGGCATCCAGTGCGGCCTCATAGGTGGTGGCTTCAGCCACAACTGCAACGCCGGCATTCCGCTCGAGAATTGCGCGAATGCCAACTCGCGTGATCACGTTGCGATCTGCAACGACTACGCGCGTCCTGGCCATCGGTGCGCGACGGCCGAGCGCAACATCTGCTCTGCGGTCGGTGTCCATGTTCGCAGTCTAGAACTTAACCTGCCTACCTGTCCATATGGCTAGGTGGTCAACTATCCATTCGCAGGTGCTTCGGCTAGTAGTGCCCTGTCGCCCTGTTTTCGTGTTGCTCGCAGGAGTAGTTTCGCGACTGTCGCTGATTCGCAAAGGTGCGGACCGACGAGAGGAACGAAAATGGCTGTTTACGCACAACCAGGTCAAGCCGGCTCTGTCATGGAGTACAAGCCGCGTTACGACCACTGGATCGGTGGAGAGTATGTAAAGCCTTCATCCGGTCAATACTTCGAGAACATCACACCGGTCACCGGCCGCGTGTTCTGTGAAGTTGCCAGAGGAAACTCAGACGACGTAGAGAAGGCACTCGATGCAGCTCACGCCGCCTTCAAGACCTGGCGTCACACCTCGGCAACCGAGCGAGCAAACATTCTGCTCAAAATTGCCGACCGTATGGAAGAAAACCTCGAGGCCTTGGCTGTTGCCGAGACTTGGGAGAACGGTAAGCCGGTTCGCGAGACCATGGCCGCCGACATCCCGCTGGCTATCGACCACTTCCGCTACTTCGCAGGTGCATTGCGCGCTCAAGAGGGAACCCTCGGCGAGCTCGACAAAGACACTGTCGCCTACCACTTCCACGAGCCTCTGGGTGTTGTCGCTCAGATCATCCCTTGGAACTTCCCAATCCTGATGGCTGCTTGGAAGCTTGCTCCAGCACTTGCCGCAGGTAACTGCATCGTTCTGAAGCCTGCCGAGCAGACCCCGGTATCGATTCACTACTGGATGTCGCTGATCGCAGACCTACTACCTGCGGGTGTTCTAAACATCCTCAACGGTTTCGGTGTAGAAGCCGGCAAGCCGCTCGCCCAGAGCCGCCGCATCGCGAAGGTCGCCTTCACCGGCGAAACCACCACCGGCCGCCTGATCATGCAGTACGCCGCAGACAACATCATCCCGGTCACCCTTGAGCTTGGTGGAAAGTCACCAAACATCTTCTTCAAGGACATCGCCGACCAGGACGACGCTTTCTACGACAAGTGCATTGAAGGCTTCAACATGTTCGCGCTAAACCAGGGTGAAGTTTGCACCTGCCCTTCGCGCGCACTCATCGAGGCTCCGATCTACGACAAGTTCCTTGCCGACTGCATCGAGCGCACCAAGAAGATCATCCAGGGCAACCCACTCGACACCGCAACCATGATTGGTGCACAGGCTTCGAGCGAGCAGATGGAAAAGATCCTTTCTTACATCGAGATCGGCAAGCAGGAAGGCGCAAAGCTACTCATCGGTGGCAAGCGTGCCGACCTAGGCGGCGACCTATCGGGCGGTTACTACATCGAGCCGACCGTGTTCGAAGGTAAGAACTCGATGCGCATCTTCCAGGAGGAGATCTTCGGCCCGGTAGTTTCGGTCGCGAAGTTCGACGGCTGGGACGAAGCGATGGAGATTGCAAACGACACCCTCTACGGCCTCGGCTCGGGTGTTTGGACTCGCAACATCAACACCGCATACCGCGCAGGCCGCGAGATTCAGGCCGGACGCGTTTGGACGAACTGCTACCACGCCTACCCAGCACACGCTGCGTTCGGTGGTTACAAGTCCTCGGGTATTGGACGCGAAACCCACAAGATGATGCTCGACCACTACCAGCAGACCAAGAACCTCTTGATCAGCTACAGCGAGAGCAAGCTCGGTTTCTTCTAAACCGATTCAAGGCGAGGGGTGGCTCAGGTTTCTGGGCCACCCCAAACCCTTAAGGAGTATTCTGAAAAACATGAACGTCAACCGAGTCGAGTTCACCAAGGCCGCCGAAGATCTTCTTCGCACGCTCTACCCGCAACACAAAGTGGGCTTCATGTTTCACCAATCCGGGGGTTGCTGCGATGGCTCAGCGCCGATGTGTTACGAAGCCGGCGAATTCAGAGTCGGCGGATCCGACGTCCTGATGCAGACAATCGAGGTCGATGGAATCGACCAACCAATCAAGTTTTATATGTCGCTCGAACAGTTTGAACTCTGGAAGCACACCCACCTCACCATCGACGCGATTCCAGGTCGCGGTGCTGGATTCTCACTCGAAGCGCCGGAGGGCTTTAGGTTTCACACTCGATCGAGGATTTTCACCGACGAAGAGTCGAGAAACATGCCACCCGTTTACCTCGGCAGTGGCGAACTACTAGCGGTATGAACCGGTTAGGCGCACAGCGCCACCGTCGGTGCCCTTAGCACCCTGAACCCAACCGTCAAGGTTTGCCGGCTGCTCGGTGATCACACCCAACTTCCAGCCACCAACGGCAGCAGCAACTTCTTCGGCTCTGTCGGCAGAGACTACGACTGCCTGGCCGAGGCCGAGGTTCCAGGTGCCTTCGACCGATTCGAGCGAGAACCCGCCCCAGCCGGCTAGCACTTTGAAGACTTCGTTTGGTGTCCAGGTTGAACGCTCAACTTCGAGGGCTACTCCCTGAGGAAGCACGCGAGCTAAGTTTGCGGCTATGCCGCCGCCGGTGATGTGGCTCATCGAGTGAACCGAATCCCCGAGCGGGCTTTCGAGCAGGTTGTTCAGAATGCCGGTGTAGAGGCGGGTTGGCTCCAGAAGAACCTCACCGAGAGTTCGCGAACCGAACTCCGACACAGTCTTGGTGTAGTCGAGCTTCGAGTCGCCTACGATCTTGCGAACCAGTGAGTAGCCGTTTGAGTGTAGGCCGCTGGCAGCCATGCCAATCACGACGTCGCCTACCTCAACCTTGTGAGCGCCGAGCAACTTGCTAGCCTCGACGACTCCGGTGGCAGCGCCGGCTACGTCGTACTCGTCTGCAGCCAGTAGCCCCGGGTGCTCGGCGGTTTCGCCACCGACCAGTGCGACGCCAACCTCTTTACAGGCGTCGGCGATGCCGCGAACGATGTCGGCGATGCGCTGTGGCACAACCTTGCCGCAGGCGATGTAATCGGTCATGAACAAGCTTTTTGCGCCAACCACCACGATGTCGTCAACCACCATGCCGACTAGGTCCTGGCCGATTGTGTCGTGCTTGTCGATCGCTTGGGCGATGGCAACCTTGGTGCCAACGCCGTCGGTCGAGGTGGCGAGCAGTGGGCGCTCATAGTTCTTGAGGAAGCTGACGTCCATCATCCCGGCGAAGCCGCCGATGCCTCCGACAACTAGGTCGTTGTGAGTGGCAGCGACAGAGCGCTTCATGAGTTCGACCGCTAGATCGCCGGCTTCGGTGTCAACTCCGGCTTTTGCGTAGGCGTTCTCGGTCATGCGTCGGCCTGCTTCACGACCTGGTCAAGCTCTGAGTCTGGGCCAGGGTTGCAGGCTGCAGGGTCTTCGCGCTCCAATAGGTTTTTGCCAAGGCGGTCGGCTGTCGGAAGTTCGATTGGGTATTTTCCGGTGAAGCAGGCGGTGCAGAGTTCGCTCTCTTTTTGAGCGGTTGCGCCGACCATGCCGTCTTTGCTTAGGTAGCCGAGGGTGTCGGCGTTGATCGACTTGCGAACGTCGTCGACGCCGAGGCCGGTGGCAATCAATTCTGCGCGAGTGGCAAAGTCGATCCCGTAGAAGCAAGGCCAAGTGATCGGTGGCGACGAGATGCGAATGTGGATTTCTGCGGCACCTGCTTCGCGAAGCATCTGCACCAGTGCTCGCTGGGTGTTGCCGCGCACAATCGAGTCGTCGATGACGATGATGCGCTTGCCGCGAATTACTTCTTTGAGCGGGTTGAGCTTGAGGCGAATACCGCGCTGGCGGATGGTCTGTGAAGGCTGAATGAATGTGCGGCCGACGTACGCGTTTTTCACTAGGCCGTGACCAAACGGGATGCCTGATTCTTGCGAATAACCGATGGCAGCCGGGGTGCCGGACTCAGGGGTCGGGATCACTAGGTCTGCTTCGACCGGGTACTCACGCGCGAGCTGGCGACCCATCTCGACGCGGGCGAGGTAAACGTTTTTACCGTTGATGCTGGTGTCTGGTCGGGCGAGGTAAACGTATTCGAAAACGCAACCGGCACGCTTAACCTCTGCGAAACGCGTTGAGCGCAAACCGTTCTCGTCGATGGCGATCAGTTCGCCTGGCTCAACCTCGCGAACCAGCGATGCACCGACGATGTCGAGAGCAGCGGTTTCGGAGGCGACAACCCAACCGCGCTCGAGGCGGCCGAGGACTAATGGGCGAACACCCTGAGGGTCGCGAGCGGCGTAGAGAGTGGTTTCGTCCATGAAGACGAGGCAGAACGCGCCCTTGACCTTGGGTAGGAGTTCGAGAGCTGTGGCTTCGAGTGTGTGGTCAAGGTCGCCGGCCATAAGAGCGGTGAGCACTGCTGTGTCGGTGGTGTTGCCGCCGGTGATTTCGTTGTTGTCCTGGTCGGGGTAGCGCTCACGCAACATTTCCAGGAGGTCTGCGGTGTTGGTCAGGTTGCCGTTGTGGGCTAGTGCCACGGTGCCTGCAGATGTGCGACCGAGAGTCGGCTGTGCGTTACGCCAAGAGGACGAACCGGTGGTCGAGTAGCGGTTGTGACCAACTGCGATGTGGCCGATGAGGCTCTCCAGAGCACTTTCGCTGAAAACCTGCGAAACGAGTCCCATGTCCTTGTAAACGAGGATCTTTTTGCCGTCGGAGGTTGCGATACCGGCTGACTCTTGGCCTCGGTGCTGAAGCGAGTAAAGGCCGAAGAAAGTTAACTTGGCTACTTCTTCACCGGGGGCCCACACACCGAATACGCCGCACTCGTCTTGCGGCCCTTTTTCGTCAGGGAGCAAATCGTGATTTAGGAGGCCGTCGCCACGGATCAAAAGGGTAACCCCGTCTTTTGTTGGTGCGGTTTCACTAAAAGTTTAGCGGCTGACTTCGGCCTTGACGACCTTGGATTTTGAGCGAAGAACTCTGTCGATGACCAAGGCTGCAATAACTCCGACGCCGATGCCCAAACCCGTGCAGAAAACGATGAGGTAGCCGGTGATCGAGGCCTTGGTTGTTCCAGTCGCGACCGAGTTCAGAATCAGAGCGGTAATGAAACCGAGCACAGCGCCGAGGATTATGAACGCGAGGTACTTTGGTGCGCGACGAATCTGAAGGTCTTCGGTTTTGTTTTTAGCCATGACTCAATTGAACCGCATGAGCGGAAGCAGTTCAGACAAATCTGCTCGGGTGCCCGAGGCGTGCACTCTGCCAGCTTCAACCGCCGACGCCCACGAGAGTTCACCAAAGGCTAGGGCGAGGAATGTCGCTGCATCGAATTCAACTACGTTGGGTGGAGTCCCGCGTCGGTGCGTTAGGCCGTCCATGCATTGAATGGCGCCGAACGGCGGAACGCGAACCTCTACGGCGTTGCCCGGCCTGAGGAAGCTGAGTTCTTCGAGCAGGTAGCGAACGGCTGTTGCCTCAGCCGCTGCATCTCCCGTGCGAAAGGCAGCGACGGCTTGCAAGCCATCTTCGGGTTTGATTCTTCTGCGGGGCACACACCTATTCTTCACGCTTAAACTTGTCGTAATGAAAATATTGGTTTTGGGTTCGGGTGCTAGAGAGCACTCAATCGTAAAAGCGCTGATGCGCACAGGCACTTCGGCTGCCGATGTCGTGGTTGCACCCGGTAACGCCGGAATCGCTCAGGATGTCACCTGCGACCCAACGCTAAACATGTTGAATCCAGCAGAGGTCACCACCTACGCGCTGGCCGGTGGCTTCGAACTCGTGGTTGTTGGCCCAGAAGCTCCGCTAATCGAAGGTGTGGCCGATCCACTACGCGATGCTGGTATCGCTGTGTTCGGGCCTTCGAAAATCGCCGCCGGTCTCGAAGGGTCTAAGGCATTTGCCAAAGAGATCATGGCTGCCGCTAACGTGCCAACCGGGCGCGCGAACGAATGCTCAAATCTTGCTGAGGTTGAAGAAGCCTTGGACGCATTCGGAGCACCTTACGTTGTAAAGGCTGATGGACTCGCCGCTGGCAAAGGTGTAATCGTGACCAGCGATCGTGCGGCAGCCCTCGAGCACGCAGCCAAATTCATCGACATGGGCGTCTTGGTCGAGGAGTTCCTAGATGGCCAAGAGGTCAGCCTGTTCTTCTTGAGCGATGGCAAGACCGTGATGCCGTTGACCCCAGCTCAAGACTTCAAGCGCGCATACAACTTTGACGAAGGGCCAAACACCGGTGGCATGGGCTCGTACAGCCCGCTGACCTGGCTGCCCGAAGGTTTTGTTGCCGAGGTCCAGCGCACGGTTGCAGAGCCGACAGTTCGAGAGCTCGCGCGAATCGGTGCTCCTTTCATCGGTCTTCTCTACTGCGGCTTGATCGTTACCGCTCAAGGAATTCGTGTCATCGAATTCAACGCTCGCTTCGGCGACCCAGAAACTCAGGTTGTGCTCGGGCGTCTCGAGTCTTCGCTAGAAACCCTGTTGCTCAAGAGCGCGCTAGGCGAACTCGACTCGGTGGCAGCGCCAAAGTTCAGCGATCGCGTGGCCGTTGCGGTTGTCTTGGCCAGCGAGGGTTACCCGAACACCTCAGCGCCAGACCGCCCGCTAAAGAACATCGCCGAAGCCGAAGCCATCGAGGGTGTCGAGGTTTGCGTCGCCGCTGCGCGCGAGCAAGAGGGTCAGCTCTTTGCAAACGGCGGACGCGTGCTGAGCGTCGTCGCGACGGCAGACACATTCCACGAGGCCCGCAGGCGGGCGTACCAGGGCGTTTGCACCATCGAACTCGAGGGTGGCCACTACCGCACCGACATCGCAAAGAAGGTTGACGAAAATGAGTGAGCCGCAGGCGATTGAAGGTTGGAAGCACATTTACTCTGGCAAGGTTCGCGACCTCTACGAGAGTCTTAACCCGGCGCTGAGCCATGTTCTGCTGGTTGTTGCAAGCGACCGCGTGAGCGCTTTCGACCAGGTGCTAGAACCGGCCATCCCCGGCAAGGGAGCACACCTCACCACTCTCACCAACTGGTGGTTTGAGCGTCTTGGCGTACCAAACCACATCGATCACTCGGTTGCGGTTCCTGCCGAAGTCGCAGGGCGAGCGATGGTCGCCAAGCGTTTGGACATGTTTCCGATCGAGTGCGTGGTTCGCGGTTACATCTCTGGCTCGGGCTGGAAGGAATACCAGCAGAGCCAAACCATCTGCGGCATCGCGCTGCCAGAGGGCTTGACCTTCGGGGCAAAACTGCCTGAGCCGATCTTCACCCCGGCCTTCAAAGCCGAGCTGGGTGAACACGACGAGAACATCACTTACGAACGAGTCGTCGAGCTTATCGGCGAGGAGCGCGCTCGTGAACTTCGCGACCTTTCGCTCAAGGTTTTCGCCCGGGCATCCGAGTTGGCCGAGAAGGCCGGGCTGATTCTGGCCGACACAAAGTTTGAATTCGGCACCGACGCGGCCACCGGTGTCACCACCCTAGCCGACGAAGTCCTGACCCCTGACTCCAGTCGTTTCTGGGCAAAGTCGTCGTGGGAGCGCGGCGAGCGCAAAGACTCTTTCGACAAACAGATCGTCCGCAACTGGCTGGCCGAAAACTGGGATCAAACGGGTGAGCCACCGGCACTACCTCAAGAGATCGTGCGCCAAACCGCCGACAAGTACGCCGAACTGGTCGAACGCCTTACGACTGCTGTTGCTTGAGGTAAGCCACGATCGCATTTGCATGACCGTGACCCATCGCGTGCTCTTCCTTTAGCCAAGCGACCTGCTCCATGTGCTTAAGGTCTGCCTTACTAGCCAGCAAATCGAACCAGTGCTGCATCGGTTTGCCGTACTTCTTCTCGATGGAAGGAAAGTAGGAGGCTGGGCCGTAAACCTTCTCAGTCATGTTTCTCCTAGTAGTTGGTTAGCGTTAGCTCGACTCGACGGATAGGGTCGCCGAACACGGTTTCTTGCTTGCCCTTGACCCAAACAATCTTCACACTCGGCTTGATCTGCTTGACGTACTGACAGGCGAAGAACGCCCGGTTCCACGAAAGCTTCTCGTCAATCGGCAGCACGGTCTTACCCATGGTGAAACCGGTGCAGGTGAGTCGGTTGAGCTTCGGGTTAGCTGCAACCCAGGCCCTCAGCTGGGACTTCATGGCCGTGGTTAGGTGGTGTGAGCCCGGGCGGAAGCCAGAGAAGGTCTTGGTGGCCTTCAACTTGCCAGGCTTCACCACGACTCCGCCACCCGAGTTGCCTCCGGTGTTTCCTCCGGTGTTGCCACCGTTGTTTACCGGCGGGGCGACAAACAACGCAGGAGTGGAGTCACTCAGCGATGCACCCGAAGGGAACTCACCCGCCGCGGTAATCGTGTGTGGGCCGTCTGGAATCGAGCTCGGAATTGTCAGCTTGGTGGCTGCACAGGTGCCGTTGGCTGCCACAGTGTAGGTGCCCAGAGTCACAGCACCGATAGTCAGAGTGACCGTCGAGCCGGGTTTTGCACCCTGGCAGGTGACCGATACCTGACGAGCGTTGCTGCCGTCGGCGTTGACCACCGGAACAATCGTCAACTTGGTGATGAACAGGGTCGCCTTCACGTGTTGAACGGTGTAGTTCGGATTGCTTCCGCCGGAGGTCGTGACGTCGTAGGTTCCGGGTGCCTCACCGGGTTCTCGAGTCACCAAAACCTGGCCAAGGTCGTCCAAGGTGTCACGACCGAGGAATCCGGCTGCGGTGTACTCGAGGTCAGGGTCGAGGCTGTTGACCAGCTTCTCCGCCTCTTCGCTCGTAATCGTTACTACCTTCTTGTTCACTTTCAGGTTCATCACGGTCGAAACAGGGCCGTAGAACGTGGCTCCGTCGGTGGGGGTGAACTCGGCCGTGATTGTGTAGAGGCCGGCCGGCAGTTCGGTAGCTGACGTGACAACCTGAATCTGGTTGTTTTCATCGACGTAGCTGAACACCCAGGTGCCCGAAACATCGGTTTGGTCGTCCTTGGCATCGGCAACGAGACCAACGCCGAGAGCCTCGCCGAAAGTTACTTCGAAGTCGGTCGCAGTCAGTGCAGGCACGATCTGCGGCTGCTGCACTGTCAAGGTTCCGTCAACGAAGGTGACGTCATAGTTCGAACCTGTAGATGCGGCACTCGGCGTGATCGAGTAGTTGCCCGGCGCTTCACCCGACGACCTCGAGAAGTTCACACCGGCAGGTAGGACGTCGGCAACGGTTTGACCTCCAGGCAGAGCCGGTGTCAACGTGTATTCGAACGCCGGGTCTGGGCGGTTGGTTCCGTTAGAGAGGTTCTGTTTCGCCTTGGCCGATGCGGCTACAACAACGGCAAACTTCTCAACCGTCAACTCGCCCGAGACGTAAGTCACGGTGTAGTTCGGGTCCCAAGCGTCGGCGCAGAAGGTGGCCTTGCCAGTAGCGCCCGCGGCGTCACCAACCTGATAGTTGGTTTCGCACTTCGGGGCGGTGTTCAGCGCGCTGTCCCCACTCAGGAAGCTCGAGACCGTGTAACCGATGGCCGGCACGGCATCGCCGAAGGTAACAGTGGCGTCGTTAGCGATGACTGCAATTGAAGCGGTTTCGATCACAATCGATAGATCTCGGGGCGCACTTGTAACGCCGTTCGACTCAACCGTCACCGTGATTGTGTAGAGGCCAGCTGCGGTCGGTGTGCCCGAAAGAACTCCCTGGCTACTTAGAGTCAGTCCGGCCGGCAGAGTGCCGACGACAGACCAGTTCGAGTAGGTTCCGTTACCACCCTCGGCTTCAAGGGTTGTCGAGGTTAATGCGCTCTGGTACTCGCCAGCGGGGAGGCTGGATGTAACTACCTTAGGTGGCACGATCTCGAAGCTTATGGTCTTCGGTAATGCCGGGTAGTAGGTGTCATCGCCGTCCTGAGTTGCTGTGATGGAGCAGAGGCCAAAGTCAGCCACCGCGGATACAGCTCCAGTCGATGGATTTACCGAGCAAACCGTCGGGTCCACGCTGGTGTAAGTCACAGCCAGCGAAGTGGTTGCCGTCGCAGCTACCGTGGTGCTTCCGCCAGCTGGTAGCGGAGGCATGACGTTGTTCCACGAGATCGACTGAGTAGTCTTTGGAGCTTGAGTGAACGCAACCCAGCCACCGACAACTCGCGTGGTGTAGCCCGTACCGTGCAGGGCCACGATGCGAACGCAATATTTTGCCGAGGCAGTGAAACCGGTGACTCGGTGAGTCATGTCGGTTGCGCCGGCGTTGGTTAGCACCGCGTCGGCAGAGCCGTTCTTGAGGTTGCCTGAGTTGCTCACCGAACCGACCGATGTGCACGCGCCATTACTGGTGTCGGCGGCCCACTCAAATCGGACTTTCGCCCCACCCGCAACGCGTGCGGCAGTAATCGCACCTGTAAACAATGCGCCCTTGTCGGAGTTGGAGATCAGGGTTACCGGTGCTGTCTCGGCAGTGGGAACTCCTGGCAAGAGCTCGGTGTCGAGGTGGTAAATCGCGCCACTCTTCTCGACGTTGCCGGGCTGCACAACGGTCAGTCGGTAGTAGTAACGAGTGCCTGGAGTCAGACCAGTGATCGAAGACTTGACGACATAAGGGTCGCCGGCCGAGGTGGTGTTTGCCAGGTTCACAGTGGTCGCGCCAACCAGACTCGGGCTGGTCGAGTAGCTGAACTTCACGGGCAGCCCAGAGACACCGTTGGGGTCAACGGTTCCGTAAAGGGTTGCCGACGTAGCCGCTACTGGCACGGCCGTTCCCGTCTTGACGACTGGGTCCTGGACCTGGTTGGTGACCTTTACAGCCTGAGCAGGCTCACCGCACTTGCCGGTAACTTCAACATTGCTGCGAGTGGTCTTTGACGAACCGATCTTGTGACCGTGATCTTCGTCATCGTCGTCACCATCGTGATCTCCATCTCCGTCGTCATCGTGGCCGTCGTGATCTTCATCCTCGTCGTCGTCTGAGCCACCGATGCTTCCACCGGACTTGTGCTCCTTCTTGTACTTTTCGCCCTTCTGGCAAGTCTTGACGTCAACCTGGTACTCGATGGTTATTGAGCTCTTGGCAGGAATCTTGAAAGGACCGCTGAAGACGTGCTTCTGCTTGTCGTCATCGTCTTCTTCGCCGTCTTCGTGCTCTTCACCGTTCTTCTTGGTGCTGCCCTTGACGTATTTTTCGTGATCCTCTTCTTCGTCATCTTCGTCGTCGCCATCATCGCCGCGGTCGTAGAGCTCGTCTAGCTCGACGTCCTTAGAGCCGGTGTTCTTGATGGTGAGGGTGTAGGTGACGCGAGTGGTTCCGTTGTTGCGGACCTGAGCGGTGCTCGAGGCTGAACCTGCGACCGTTACAGTCTGGGTCGGGTTGACAACGTTGACTTTCGAGCTAGTGCCCGTCGGCAACTTATCGAACGAAACGTGCTTCACCTGGGTTCCACTCGATATCATCGCCGAAGGGCTGATAGAGGCAACCGAGGTTGCGTTACCGATGATGCGGAACGTGTAAACGGCTTTGTAGTACTGGCGGTTGTTTGCGCTGAGGCCACTCGAGGTGTTGAGCGCAAGTGAGTTGCTGAAGGTCTTCAACACAGTCGCGCGGGCTGCGTCAGAGTAAGTGGTAATAACAGTATCTTCTAGGCGCAATGCGCCTGTTGGCCAAGTCGAGCGAGACGCCGGGCTTAGCCAAAGCATTCTGCCGTCGGTAGCGTTGCCGTTACCGATGGTGCCCGAGTCGCCCAAGACAGTAATGGTAAAAGTGGTGCCAATTGAAGAAACCGATGAAGTGGTGATGGCATCAACTTTGTTTGCCTCGGCCTTGATAGTCTCGGCAACCTGACTGAAACCAGAATTGCAGGTAAAGAGCGGGGTCACTGCTCCCGAGCCGGGCTTGCGGTCGAACACCTTGACCACGTGAGATTGCGCCTTGTTGGTTTCTTCGCTTGCCTTGGCTAAGAAGTAAACCGCGCCGGTTCCGTTCGCGGCAATGGTGCCAACCGGCTGAGACGAGTCGGCACTGTTGGCAAGAGTTACGCTTCCACCCGTGAAACCGGAGACCTGCACCCAGAGATCGCTTCTAGCTGTGGTCGAGGTGACGCGGTAGGCCATGTAGTTGGCATCCAACTTTTGGTCTTTGTCTGAGTCGATGTAGAAAATCTTCGGGTGCGCGGCTGCCACCTTGACGCCGTTTAGCGTGGTCGAACCATCGCAGGCGTTGACACTTGTTTGGCTCGCGATGGCCTGAGCCTTCAGACGAAGGATCACGACACCAGATGCACCGTCACCACCGACCGAGGTGTAGAACTCGCTCATACCGGCACCACCGCCACCACCACCGGTGTTGGCTACCGCGTTAGCCGCGAAGACTTCGCCCTGACCAACCTGGGTCGGGCCCGCACCTGCGCCACCGCCATCGACTGCAGAACCGGTTACACCTGGGTCGCTAACGTCCAAGTTGCTTTGGACACCGCCACCGCCACCGCCGGCGTATTTGATGTTTGTAATGGTCGAAAGGATTCCAGGGCCACCGTTACCAGCGGTTCGGCCATCGCTTGATGCGTTTCCGCCAGCACCTCCAGCACCTGCGCCACCAGCACCCGGCAGTAAGTTAGCCATCGGGAAGGCTTGGTCGCCACCCTTGAAACCTCCGGAAACTGTCGAAGCACCACCCGTGGCGTATTGGCTCGGGGCCGAACCAGTGATGTCGTCTTGGCTACCGCCAGCTCCACCACCGTTCGCGCCGGACCCAGCGAGGACGCCGTCATACTGACCGCTGCCCGCGAACGAGCCACCCTTACCGCCACCCAGAGAGATGACTGCATCGTTGAAGTTGGTTGAGTAACCGTTGTTGCCGGTGTTGTAAACGCCGTAACGATTGAAGTTGCCATCGCGGTAAGCGGCACCAGAGCCGCCCATACCGACCGAAACGCTGAACTTGGTGCCAGAGGTGAGGTTGGTCTCACTGGTCTCTTTGAAGCCACCGGCTCCACCGCCACCGCCGACCCAGGCGCCACCGCCACCGCCACCACCGACGACAAGTGCCTTGTAGCTGATGTAACCGGTAGGTGAAGTCCAGCCGCCCTGCGAGTTTAGGTATGGGCGGGGGAATGTAACGAGTGCATCGCGGTTGTCGGTGCCCCAGTCAACCTTCTCGGCCACATCGACAAAATTAGCGGCGCTGAAGTTGTGCAGAGTTAGCGGCTTGGCAACGGCAGCACCGGATAGATCGGCAACCGTGTAGGTGCCATCCGGGTTCGCAACCGGTGCGTTGAAGTCGTAGTAGGCCAAAAGTGAGGCCTCGCCACCGTTACCCCACGAGGTCATGTCGGTGGCAACCGAAGTCGAACGGTCCGACGAGTAGATTCGAACCTCGTCGATCTTGCCCTTCCAGAATTCGCCGTACTCCAAGAATTGGCGACCAATGTTTAGAGGTAGCGCAGCTGGGTTTCCGAGCGAAAAGCTTCGGGCAATCTTCTGACCATTCACCCAAATGTAAGCGCCGCTATCACTCTTGGTGACTGCAAGGTGGTACCACTGGGCTTTCTTGGACTTCGGTAGGTCTCCTGCACCAGCGACGCGCATATCGCCCCAGATGTCACCCATGTAGAAGTTGGCTGTGTCGTC
>JBEBBA010000025.1:0-30229 GCA_041158585.1 Actinomycetota bacterium | reverse complement strand
GCATGGGCCACACCACTCGGCCCAGAAGTCCACGAGGACTGGCTTCGAGCTGTTTAGAACAACGGACTGCCACTCGGCAGTGGTTACGTGCTTCGACATTTGGTTTCCTTCTTTATCTTTTTTAAATCTAGTGTGCGGTGAGGTAGTGCTCTGCGTCGAGTGCTGCGACACAGCCGGAACCGGCGGCGGTGATTGCCTGGCGGTAGGTTGGGTCGATAACATCGCCGGCTGCGAATACACCTGGCAGGCTGGTCTTCGAAGAGCGACCCTCGACCTGAATGAACTTCTCTGGGGTTAGTTCAACCTGGTCTTCAACCAACCAGACGCGCGGGTCGTTACCGATAGCGATGAACAATCCGTCTAGCGGCAGCTCGCGCTTTTCACCGGTGACGGTGTCTTCCAGGGTTACGCCCTCAAGCTTCGCTTCGCCCTTTAGCTCTGCCACTGCAGAGTTCCAGATCACTTCGATCTTCGGGTTGTTGAGTGCGCGGTCCTGCATGATCTTCGAGGCTTTGAACGAGTCGCGGCGGTGAATCAGGTAAACCTTGTCGGCGAATCGAGTTAGGAAGTTCGCTTCTTCCATTGCAGAGTCGCCACCGCCAACAACGGCGATGGTCTTCTGGCGGAAGAAGAATCCGTCGCAGGTCGCGCACCACGAGACACCGTGACCCGAAAGCTCTTTTTCGCGCGGAAGGCCGAGCTCGCGGTAGGCAGCGCCGGTCGCCAAGATGACAGCCTTAGCCTCGAAGGTCTTGCCTTCGCCGGTCTTGATGACTTTTACGTCGCCGCGGAGGTCCACTTCGATAACGTCGTCGAGCAGAATCTCGGTGCCAAATCGCTCTGCCTGTGCCTGGAAGTTGGCCATTAGGTCTGGGCCCATTAGGCCATCGGGGAAGCCCGGGAAGTTTTCTACCTCGGTAGTCTTCATCAGCTCGCCACCGGCTTCAACCGATGAGGCGATTAGTAGCGGGTTTAGGCCAGCACGAGCCGTGTAGATTGCGGCTGTGTAACCGGCTGGGCCGGACCCGATGATGATAACTTCGCGCATGTGTCTCCTGACAGGTTCAAGAAACGATTTTATCGGCGCATTATTCCCTTGAGTGCCTTCAGTGCGGTGTCGGCCTCTGGAACTCGCAAAAACTTGAGTGCGGCCGCGTAAACCACAACCATGACGATGCCCACGCCAAAGCTCGAGGCAACCGCGCCGAGGACGCTCTGAAGTGCGAACGAGGTAACGACGACTCCGCCGAAGAGGTTTAGAACCAATAGACCCGCGCCACCGGCTAGAGAGGCAGACAGAATCATTGAGACTGCGGTCGAGGCGAGTCGCTGGTTCTCGAACTGGCCAATGCGCTTGCGCAGCGCTAGGTATGCCACGATCGCTTGCACCGTGATGCTCAGGCTGTTGACCAACGCCATCGCAGCGACAATCCACTCGGCCGGCACTGTGAGCGAAACCGTGATCGCACCCGTGATGAAGAGCGCCACCTGGACCGTTGTGAAAACGAACGGAGCCTTGGTGTCTTCGAGTGCGTAGAAGGCGCGCTGCAACATGAAGACGAAGCTGAATGGGATGAGTCCGACCATCATCGCGATCAAAACGTTGCCGAGGGCGATTGTCGCGGGGTACTCACCCACGAATACACGTGAAACGGGGTAGGCGAGAACCATCAGGACGGCTGTGGAGAGTGCGCTGATCGCGATGATTGCGCGAAGGCTCGTGCCGAGGTCGGCTTTGAGCAGCTTGAACTTTTTGTCGGAGGCGTGTTTCGAGATCTTGGTGAAGTACGCGGTCGCAATCGAAACCGTTGCGATTGAGTGCGGGAGCATGAAGATCAGCCACGCAATTGCCGAGGCAGCAACCGACGCAATCTCGGCGTCGGTGGTGCCGCGCTCGCCGGCAGCTTTCGAGGCAATGATGGTTTGCACGAGTCCACCGATTTGGGTGATCAGCACCATCGCGAGCGTCCAGGTCGCCGCCTTCATTGCCGGGCGCAGGCCTACCCCGCGCCACTGGAAGTTGAGTTTGAACTTGAGTCCGATGCGCTTCCAGAAAGCGAAGAGGATCACGGCCTGGGCAGCGACACCCAACGTCGCCGAGCCGGCGAGTAGCGAAATTTGCCCGAAGCCCCAGTCCGAGACAATTCGGTAGCCGGTTGGGTCGGCGCCGAAGATTGCGATAAACATGCCCAAACCGACAATTGCGACGAGGTTGTTCAATACCGGTGCCCACATAAACGGACCGAAGGCACTTCTCGCGTTCAGCACCTCACCGAGTAGCGAATAAAGGCCGTAGAAGAAGAGTTGCGGCAGGCACCAGTAGGCGAAAGCCGTCGCTAAGGCGAGTTGATCGGCCGACCAACCGCTCGTGTACAGACCGACAAGAAGGGGTGCTGCCGCGGTAGTCAGAACGGTGACCGCGAAGAAAACCGTGATGATCAGCGTTAGCAGGCGGTCGATGTAACCCTTGCCACCGTCTTTGTGTTTGCGCGCTCGCACGATCTGCGGAATTAGAACAGCGTTGAGAACACCGCCCACGATGATTGCGTACACGTTGTTTGGCAGTTGGTTGGCTACGCCGAATGCGTCCGCCGCGTCGGTGGTGACACCGATGGTGAGTGCCAGCATCACCGCGCGCACAAATCCGAGGATGCGCGAAACGATGGTTCCGCTCGCCATGATTAGCGAAGATCTCGCGATGCTCACTTTGCGTCCGCTCGCTTACGTTTGGTTCGAACCACACCGGCCACACCGAGCAGGCCGATCAGAGTAAAGAAGCCGCCGAGCAGGTAAAGCTCGAGGTCAGAGTTGATGTGCATTTTCAGGGTGACGTTTTCGGTGAGCCGAACTCCGGTGGTGCTGGTCAGCCACACCTCAAGCTCGACGTCGCCGCTGGAGATCGCGGTTACCGGAACCTTGGCGGTGTAGGTCGAGAATCCAGGGACGCTCGCAGCCGTCGCGGCCGGGATTGTCACCTTCGAGTTATTGGCAACCACGTTGATGAGTACGCGGGCGGCGCTGTCGTAGTCGTTTCGAATAATGATCGGGATTCGACTGTCGCGGGCGACCATGTTGATGTCGCTGGCGTTGATGACTTTGATGTCATAGGTGTCGGCCGCTCCGGCCGGGTTAGCGGCAACGAGGCTAGCCAGCGCTAACGCGATAGCTGCGAATCGTTTCACGTGTTTCGCTCCACCCACTCGATAACTCCGCGAGCCATTCTGCGCTCGTTCTCGTGCGAAAGAATAGCCGAAAGCTCGTCGAGCGGCACCCACTTGACATCGACAGCTTCGTGGTCTGGATCGTTTTCGATGGTGAGCGAACCACCGATCTGGCGCATCAAAAAGTGGTGCACGGTTTTGTGAATCAACTTGCCCTGCGCGCTGAACTTGTAATCGATCACGCCGAGCGGCTCGATGATTTCGCAAATCAGGCCGGTCTCTTCGGCAACCTCTCGAAGCGCGCCCTGCTCGATGGTCTCTTCACCTTCGGGGTGACCTTTCGGAACGCACCATTCAAGGCGGTTACTGCGAGTGGTTCGGCCAATTAGTGCCACAGCGCGAGAGCCGTCGGCGGCCAGCACGAATCCGCCGGCCGAGGTCTCTTCGACCATTCGCGGCCGCGGCTGTCGCGGGCTCTGATTCATTAGTCAAAGCCTAAACCCGTAACCCTGTGGCACACTAAAAGCCATGCAAACGGTTGCCCAGGCGCTCGCCAATCTCGAGCTCATCACGAGTGAGCCGCTGTTTGTCGAACTCGGCAAACGCTTTGGCGACGCCGGGTTCGAGCTTTCGCTAGTGGGCGGGCCGGTGCGCGATGCATTCCTGGGTCGCAAAGCGCCGGACCTCGACTTCACCACCGACGCTAAGCCAGACGACATCCTCAAAATCCTGAAGCCGTTCGTAGATGCCCACTGGGACATCGGACGTGAGTTCGGAACAATCGGTGCGAGGGTGGGTTCCGATCAAATCGAAATCACAACCTACCGAGCCGACACTTACTCGCCCGACAGCCGCAAGCCCGAAGTGGCTTTTGGCAGCGACCTCAACGACGACTTGTTCCGCCGCGACTTCACCATCAACGCGATGGCTCTTCGACTACCAACCAAAACCTTCGTGGACCCGTTCAACGGACTCAAGGATCTGCTCGACGGAGTGATTCGCACCCCCGGCAAACCGCAGGACTCATTCAGCGATGACCCGCTGCGCATGATGCGCGGTGCCCGTTTTGCCTCACAGCTCGGTTTCGAAATCGAACCGGAAACCTTCGAGGCCATGGTTTCGATGGCGGATCGCATCGAAATCATTTCGGCAGAGCGCGTCCGCGATGAAATCGTCAAACTTCTGCTCGGCGCTAACCCGCGCAAGGGCATCACTGCTCTGGTTGATTCGGGCCTTGCGGCTCGAGTTCTACCCGAACTTCCCGCGCTTCGCCTCGAGGTTGACGAGCACCACCACCACAAGGACGTTTACGAGCACACGCTCACGGTTGTTGAGCAGGCGATCGATTACGAAAAGACCTACGGACTCGAGGGTGACTTTGTGCTGCGCTTCGCCGCGCTCATGCACGACTGCGGAAAGCCCAAGACGCGTCGCCTTGAACCGGGCGGCGGGGTGAGCTTTCACCAGCACGACCTCGTCGGTGCGCGCATCACCAAGCGCCGGATGCAGGAGCTCAAGTTCGACAACGACACGATCAAGGCGGTTTCGCGCCTAGTCGAGCTTCACCTCCGCTTCTTCGGATATGGAGACCAGTCGTGGAGCGACTCGGCCGTGAGGCGTTACGTGCGCGATGCCGATGACCTACTCACCCGCTTGCACGCGCTTACCCGCGCCGACGTGACAACGCGAAACAAGCGCAAGGCCGACAGGCTCTCGTTTGCCTACGACGATCTCGAGCACCGAATCGCGGCGTTACGGGAGCAAGAAGAACTCGACTCGATTCGCCCGGACCTCAGCGGCGAAGAAATCATGGATATCCTGGGCCTCAAGCCGAGCCGAGAAGTTGGCGAGGCCAGAGCGTTTCTCATGGAACTGCGTCTCGAAGAGGGTGCGCTAGGCCCGGAGGTCGCAAAAGAACGCTTGCTCGCCTGGTGGTCCAGCAGGTAGAGTAGAGAGGTTGCCCATATCTTTGGGTAACGATGCTTATTTACCCTCCTGTTATGGAAGTCCCATAACCGTTTAGTCCGAAGGAGGTGGGTTAGTTATGCATCCATACGAGCTCATGGTGATCCTCGACCCGTCAGTCGAAGAGCGCACCGTTGCTCCAAGCCTCGACAAGTTCCTCAACGTAATCCGCAACGGTGGAGGCACCGTTGACCACGTTGAAATCTGGGGCCGTCGTCGTTTGGCTTACGAAATCAACAAGAAGACCGAAGGCATCTACGCCGTCGTTAACCTGAACGCTGAGCCTGCAGTTGTTATCGAGCTAGACCGCCAGCTGCGACTTTCCGAAGCCGTCATGCGTACCAAGGTTCTTCGTGCAGACGAGGCCGTCGTAAACATTAAGCCGATTGATGTTCCAGAGATCACTGCTGCAGAGATCGCTGACACCAAGCCGGCACGTGCACCGCGCAAGCCTGCTGCCAAGAAGGACGCTGAGTAGCCAAATGGCCGGCGAACTAAACGTAACGATCGTTGGCAACCTTGCCGACGATCCTGAGCTGCGTTACACCCAGGGCGGTGTGGCTGTTGTAAGCGTTCGCGTGGGTTCTACCACTCGCACCTTCAACCGTCAGACCAACGCTTGGGAAGACGGCGAGACCGTGTGGGTGCGTTGCACCGCATGGCGCGAGCTGGCTGAAAACGTTGCTCAGTCGCTTACAAAGGGCACCCGTGTTGTTGTAACCGGTCGTCTGAAGGCCCCTTCGGCCTACCAGTCGGCAGCCGGTGAGGCTCGCGCCTCGCTAGAGCTAGACATCGATGAAATCGGCGCCTCGCTGCGTTACGCAACCGCTTCTGTAACTCGTCGTGCCCGCGAGGGTGGCGCAGTAGCCGAGACCCCTTGGGGCGACTCGGGTGCTGCCAAGGCACCTAAGGCAGCAGACGACTGGGCTAACCCAGGCGCAGCTGCTGGCGCAGACGACACCCCGTTCTAATTCGAAAAATTTAGGAGTATCAAATGGCTGGAAAGTCCAACGACGCTCGTCGCAAGCCAAACCGCAACGCAAAGAACGCGAAGCTTGCGCCAGTGAAGTCAATCAAGGTTGGTGTCATCGACTACAAGGATGTCGCCACCCTACGTAAGTTCATCTCGGACCGCGGAAAGATCCGTGCCCGTCGCATCACCGGTGTTTCTGTTCAGGAACAGCGTCTAATCGCAACCGCCATCAAGAACGCTCGCGAAATGGCTCTTTTGCCATACTCGGGCGCTGGCCGTAACTAAGGAGCAGGAAGTATGTCGAAGGTTATTCTGACCAACGAGGTCTCCGGTCTTGGTTCCGCAGGCGACGTTGTTGAAGTAAAGAACGGTTACGCTCGTAACTTCTTGATCCCAAAGGGCTTTGCAGTCATGTGGACCAAGGGTGGCGAGAAGCAGGTTGACTCGATCCGCGCAGGACGCGAGGCTCGTGCCATGGCAACCGTTGAAGAGGCACAGACCCTCAAGGCTCGCCTTGAGGAGAAGCCAATCCGCATCGCCGTCAAGGCTGGTAAAGAGGGTCGCCTATTCGGTGCCGTCAAGACCGCCGATGTCGTTGCAGCTATCGTCAGCGCTGGTCTTCCAGAGGTTGACAAGCGCAAGGTTGAGTTTGCTGGTCCGGTTCGCGTAACCGGTAACCACGAAGCTACCGTTCGCCTTCACGGCGACGTCGTAGCAACCGTAACCCTCCAGGTTGTGGCTGCTAAGTAGTTAGTTTCAGGCGGCGGCGCTGGGTTTCGACCCGGCGCCGCTTCTCATTTAAGCGGAATAGCCTGTGGATAAAATGTGGATAACTCTGCCTACGGCGTGTCGCTGGCTGGATCCGAGATAAGTCTCAGGTGAAACTTTAGACTTTTGAAAAATAGGTTGTCCACAGGCTAGCGCCTGCATAATTACTGCATAGTCGCGGATTTATACACAATTTGTCCACAGTTTATCCACAGGTTATGCACAGTGCTGTCGGCGTGTTTCCACAGTTATCCACAATCTATACACACCGACGGTTAGCAAAAACAATGTCCATGGTGAATGCTAGACAGGTCTGCAGTGCGCAATAGGAGGTAGCCATGGCTTTTACACCGGCCCCAAAGGGTGAACAGATCGGCACAACCGATCGAATTCTTCCCCATGACCTGCAGGCAGAGCAGTCCGTAATCGGCGGAATGCTGCTCTCGCAAGATGCAATCGCCAGTGTCTTTGAATACATCGGTTCCCACGACTTCTACGCACCTAAGCACGAGCTGATTTTCTCGGCGATTTACGCCCTCTACGGCCGAGGCGAGCCAACCGACGTCATCACGGTCACCGCAGAGCTCACCCGAACCGGAAACCTCGTTCGCGCGGGCGGCGCCGATTACCTGCACAGCCTCACCAGCGTCGTACCAACCGCGGCAAACGCTGGTTTCTACGCCCAAATCGTTCAAGAGAAGGCCGTTCTTCGCCGACTAGTTGAAGCGGGAACCTCTATCGCCGCGATGGGTTACACCAACGAGGGCGACGTCGAAGACCTAGTGAACGCAGCCCAGGCCGAAATCTACGCGGTTGGGTCGTCTGCCTTCAGCGAAGATTACGTACCGCTAAACGTCTCGCTCGAAGCCGCCGTTGAAGAAATCGAGTTTGCCCAGAAGCGCGGCGGCGAGATGGCAGGCCTAGCTACCGGTTTCTACGACCTCGACGCACTAACCCACGGTCTGCACGGTGGTCAGTTGATCATCCTCGCCGCTCGCCCGGGTGTCGGTAAGTCAACTCTCGCTCTGGACTTCGCCCGCAACGCGGCAATCCAGCAAAAGCAGCCGGTCTTGTTTTTCTCGCTAGAAATGAGCCGCGCCGAAATCGCTCTGCGCCTTCTGAGCGCCGAGGCCAACGTGCGCCTTCAGAACATGCGCGCCGGCACCATCGGCCAGGATGACTGGAAGAAACTCGCCAATGTGCGTGGCGCGTTAAACGACAGCCCGCTATTCATCGACGACTCACCAAACCTGACCCTCGTCGAAATCCGCGCCAAGTGCCGCCGCCTGGCTTCGAGCCTCGGCCTAAAGTTGATCGTCATCGACTACATCCAGCTGCTCACATCGGGCAAGAAGGTTGAATCTCGTCAACAAGAGGTATCCGAGTTCTCTCGCTCCCTAAAGCTATTGGCCAAGGAGCTCAACATCCCGGTCATCGCCATCTCACAGCTGAACCGTAACTCTGAGCAGAAGACCGATAAGAAGCCAGAAATCTCGCACCTGCGCGAATCGGGCTCGCTCGAGCAAGACGCCGACGTCGTAATCCTGCTTCACCGTGAAGACATGGGCATCAAGGACCACCCGCGAGCCGGCGAAGCCGACATCATTCTTGCCAAGCAGCGCTCCGGCCCAACCGACACCGTGCCCGTCCTGTTCCAGGGAATGTACTCTCGATTTATGAACATGGCGAAGCGAGCGACCGAGTGATCAGCAAACTAACTGCTTTTAAAACCCTGGCGGCTGCATTTGCAACAGCGGCGGTCATCTTCAATCGAGGCAACGCCGACGTCGCCACCATCGCGGTGTTTATCTTCGCCGTGGGCGTCCTCGTCGCAGAGGCACTATCGACTCGCCAGCGCTTCCTAGTCGCCGGCATCAACCTGGTCGGTCTCGTCCTAGTCCTAACTTTCAGCAGCCTGATGCTGCGCCTCCCCGAGGCGATCGAGCGCTTCTACATGCTCGTTCTCATCGTCACATTCACGCAGCTAATCTCGGAAACCGTAATCAACTTCAGCGCTGGCTGGTTCAAGCGCGGAAACATGGCGCACTCGATCAACTGGGTGCTTCACCTCGCGCTTTGGGCAATTTTCGTCTGGGGGTCTTTCGACTCGATCGGCATGATCGGCGTCTTCGGCGCATACGCCGGAATCCTCGCGGTCCACTGGGGCATCGAAGCCACCGGGCCCAAGCCGCTAAAACAGGATTAGGCTAGAGGCATGTCCCAAATCAAAAAACTTCTAGGCGTGCGCGTCTATCTGACTCTGTCGGTTATTGCCGGCGTCATCGTTGGATTCATTGTTTGGGGCGGCGTCCGCGACGTCGAGAAGTCGGTTATCTGGGGCGGACTCGCGTTCATCGTGGTCCTGGTTGCTATCGCAACCCTCGATCTCAGCCTTCGTGGCTCAGAGCCTCAGGACCCAAACGAGCCAAGGCTCAAGTAACTTAGGCGCCGAAGCGTCTAGCTAGTTCGGCTGCAAGGCCCGTGTATGTGTTCGGGCGCAAAGCAATCAGACGGTCCTTCGCCTCTTGCGAAATGTCCAGACCGTTCACAAACTCAATCAACTCTTGGTGCCCAATGCGCTTGCCGCGGGTGAGGTCCTTTAGCAGGGCGTAAGGGTCGCTGATCTGCGAGCGGCCGGCGGCAACTTCGGCGCGAATCACCGTCTGAATCGCTTCACCCAAAACCTCCCAGTTATCCAAGAGGTCCGATTCGAGGACGCCGACCGAAAGTTCGATTTCGCCCAAACCGCGAGTCACGTTGTCGAGCGCCAGCATGCTGTGACCCAAGCCCAGGCCGATGTTGCGCTGCGACGACGAGTCGGTTAAGTCGCGCTGTAGGCGGCTGGTCACCAGGGTCGAAGCGAGCGAGTCCAAGATCGCGTTCGAAAGTTCAAGGTTCGACTCGGCGTTCTCAAAGCGAATCGGATTGACCTTGTGGGGCATGGTCGAAGAGCCAGTTGCGCCGGCTTGAGGAATCTGCTTGAAGTAGCCGACCGAGATGTAGCTCCAAATGTCGGTGCAGAGGTTGTGCAAGATTCGGTTGAACAGTGCCACGCGCGAGTAAAGCTCGGCCTGCCAGTCATGCGATTCGATCTGGGTGGTCAGCGGGTTCCAGGTTAGGCCGAGGGCCTTCACGAAGTCCTGCGACTGCTTGATCCAGTCAACATCTGGAGCGGCGACGACGTGCGCCGAGAAAGTGCCGGTCGCGCCAGAGAACTTGCCGAGGTACTCGGTGTTTTCGATTCGGGCGATTTGGCGGTTTAGTCGGTGAACAAAGACCGCGAGCTCTTTACCCATCGTGGTCGGGGTAGCCGGTTGACCGTGAGTCCTCGAAAGCATCGATGCGTCGATGTATTTCTTGGCAAGCTCATCAAGCTTGGCAACAGCGGCTTTTGCCTTCGGCAACCAAACCTGCTCGATAGCAGACTTGACCGTCAGTGCGTAGGAGAGGTTGTTGATGTCCTCGCTGGTGCAGCCGAAGTGGGTGAGCTCGTGGAGGTCCTGGCGGCCGAGGTTAGTGAGGCGGTCGCGAATGAAGTACTCGACGGCTTTGACGTCGTGACGCGTGGTTGCTTCGGTCTGGGCAAGTTCGGCAACGTCGGCGTCAGAGAAGTTGGTGACCACTGCACGAAGCGCTTCGGCCTCTGGCTGCAGAACGGGGTTAGCGGTGCCGAGCAGTGCTCGGTTGGCGAGCTGTATCAGCCACTCGATCTCCACGTGGATTCGTGCGCGGTTTAGGCCCGCTTCGCTCAGGTGTTCGCCGAGCTCACCGACGGCACCTCGGTAGCGGCCATCGAGTGGAGAGAGTGGTTGCGGGGAAAGATTGCTCACCCGTCTATTTTGCCCTAGTTATCCACAATCCCGAGGGTTTCTCGCCGCGGGCGCAAAACTGTCGGCAGGCTACCTGCATGCATCAAGTCGAATCTGAACTGGCCCAAATCATCGCCCAGCTACACGCGGCCGCCCCCGATCACTCACTCTGGTCGGGTTCAGCCGCGCGAGCTTGTGCAAGCGAATTACAAGAAATAGTCGAATTCGTCTATCGCCTGAGGTCGAGTTTGCTGGAGGCGCCCGAATGGCTGGGCTAATCGGCTACGGGGGAGACCCAGCAGTTGTGGCAAGCCGTGCCGAAATCGAACGCGTTGGCGTGCTCATTGCCGACGTTTGCGACACCCTGCTCGGCGGCTTCTTTGACTTTCTACCCAACCCTGTTCATCGCGCCCAGGTGGACATCCAACTGCCGGTGCTAATCAGCCGCATGGCACGCACTCGGCTAGCGCTCGCCCAAGCAGCAGAGAACTACTTCACCGCCGACGCCCAACTGGCCCACAAACTCCAAGACCTCGGCCATCTGATCCGCGACAATCCGTGGCTGGTAAACCTTTTGCCAAAGGGAGCGGCCGCGCGAATCGAGGTAGCTGGGGTTGCTGGTTTCGCCTTGGCTCAGTTGGTCCCGGGCGCAACCGCAGCAAACGCCACAAGAACATTGGCTGCCACGCGTGACTTGAGTGAGGACCTCGCTCTGGTAAACAGGGCAGGGCTATTCGTCGATAAAAATGTGCAATTCGAGTCGGTCGCGGCAGAGCCCCGTGGCGAACTTTCATCGCTCGCGACAATCGGAAGCCGTCTCTCTGACCTCAATTCCCTAGACGCACAGATCCGAGTCGAAACCTATCTCTCGCCAAGCGGCGAGAGAACCATGCTCGTGCTTCTGCCGAGTACCCAGAGCATGTCGCCGGTAGCCACCGCAAACCCTTTCGATCTGACCAGCGACGCGAATCTGGCGATCAATCCCGAGGAATCCGAATTACAAGAAGCCGTGGCTCGAGCGCTCGCCTCGGCCGGAGCGCGCGATGCAAATGTGATTCTCGCCGGTTATTCGCTGGGTGGAGTCCTGGCCGCAAACATCGCCAGTTCAAACGAGTTCAATGTGACAGGTGTTGTGACCATAGGGTCACCGGTTGGTCACGTTGAGCTCCCGCCAGAGATCCCAGTCTTGTCTTTGCAACACCAGAACGACCCGATTCCCGCGATGACCGCGGCAACGAATCCGCTAACCGAAAACTGGGCAACCGCCACTCGAATGGTTGAGCTCCAAATTGCCGAGCCGGCCTTAAACGCACACGAGTTTGACCACTACCAAAAATCGTTAGCGCTCGCGGACGTCTCTGCTAATAAAGGGGTGAGCCGAATACGCGAAATGATCCTCAACCAACTGAGTGGTTCTCAGTTGGTTTCAACCCAGGGGTTTAGGTTCAGCCGTTAGCGCGAAATGCCGGTTAGGCGAGTTAGCCACTTGGCAAAGAACGCAAAGATACCGAGGATGATCGCGCCAAGCATGGCCCAACCGAGCGACTCGATGCTCAAGCCTTCGCTGGTCAAACCGGTGATCGTGAACACGTCCTCGGCGAACAGGCTCGAGAGCCAAGCCACGAAAACGAGCAGGGCTCCGTTGATCACGAACGAAATCAAACCGAAGGTGAGCAGGTAGATCGGGAAGGCAACGATCTTCACAACTGGCGCGACAATCGCGTTAACCAAGCCGAAGATCACGGCGACCAGAAGGAAAGAGCCGATCTTTGCCCACAGGTTGTCACCGCCGTAAGGCTGCAACTGAATTGCTGGCACGAGCAGGGTGACGATCCAGAGACCGATTGCATTGATGACCGTGGTCAGAAGAAAACGCTTCATATGAGCATTGTGCCACTAGACCAAGTAAATTGGAGTTCGTGACCGCGCAAGACACCAACAGTGTTCCTATGGTTCAGTTTCTGACACCTGAGGGCGACTTCGGTGTGCCCAAGGGCTTGGAGGCCTACGGCAAGTACCTCGAAGCGCTCACCGAAGAAGACTTTCTAAAGTTCTACCGCGACATGGCTCGCATGCGCCGGTTCGATGTTGAGGCTAACGCCCTTCAGCGCCAGGGCCAGCTCGGCCTCTGGATTCCGGCCATCGGCCAGGAAGCTGCACAGATCGGCTCGGGCTACGGCGTCCGCGGCAACGACCACATCTTCCCTAGCTACCGTGAGCACGGTGTAGCCATCACCCACGGCATCGAGTTAATGTCGATCCTCAAGATGCTTCGCGGAGTCAACCACGGTGGTTGGAACCCCGAGGAAACCCGCTTTCACCTCTACGCGATCGTTCTGGGTACTCAGGTGCTGCACGCTACCGGTTACGCGATGGGCGTTGCCTTCGACGGCAAGGTCGGCACCGGCAACGTCGACGAAGACCTCGCGGTCATCTCGTACTTCGGTGACGGCGCAACCGCCGAAGGCGAAGTGAGCGAGTCCTTCCTTTTCGCCGCAAACAACAACAGCCCAATAGTTTTCTTCTGCCAGAACAACCAGTGGGCAATTTCGAGCCCAACCGAGTCGCAGATTAAAGTGCCGCTCTACCGCCGCGGTGCCGGCTTCGGCGTCCCCGGTATTCGTATTGACGGCAACGACGTTTTGGCCAGCTACGCGGTGACCGCAAAACACATGGACGACGCCCGCGAAGGCAGCGGCCCGTTCATGATCGAAGCTCTCACCTACCGAATCGGCGCTCACACATCAAGCGACGACCCAACCAAATACCGCGACCAGGCCCAGGTTGATTACTGGACCGCCCGCGACCCACTCACCCGTTTCGAGAAGTTTTTGCGCCGCCAGGGTGTCGGCGACGACTTCTTCGCCGAAGTTGAGGCGGCTGGCGAAGCCCTCGCCACCGAGATTCGCGAGGCAACTTTCGCCCTCAAAGAGCCTCCGTTCGAAAACATGTTCCAGCATGTTTACTCAGAACCTCATCCGCGAATCGACGAGCAGGTCGAGTGGCTCAAGCGCTACGAAGCCTCGTTTGAGGAGGGCAACTAATGTCCAACTTCGTCGAACTCTCCATCGCTAAAGCCATCACCGCCGGCCTGCGCAAGGCCATGACCGACAACGAAAAAGTGTTGATCTTCGGCGAGGACGTTGCCCAGCTCGGCGGCGTGTTCCGCGTAACCGAGGGTCTGCATGCTGAGTTCGGTGACAAGCGCGTCTTCAACTCCCCGATCGCCGAGGCCGGAATCGTCGGCACTGCAATCGGCCTCGCGATGCGCGGCTACCGCCCGGTCGCGGAGATCCAGTTCGACGGCTTCATCTTCCCCGCCTTCAACCAGATCGTCACCCAGCTGGCCAAGTTGCAGAACCGCTCCGAAGGCTTCATGAACATGCCTGTTGTTGTGCGCGTTCCTTACGGAGGCGGTATCGGCGCTGTCGAGCACCACTCCGAAAGCCCAGAGGCTTACTTCGCTCGCACCGCAGGTTTGCGCGTCATCAGCCCGAGCAACCCGAACGACGCCTACTGGATGATCCAGGAGGCAATTGCCTCGACCGACCCGGTCCTCTTCTTCGAACCGAAGCGTCGCTACTGGCAGAAGGGCCCAGTCAACCTAGACGCCCCACCACAGCCGACCTACCAGGCCAGAGTTCTACGCGAAGGCACCTCGGTGACCCTCGCCACCTACGGCCCGATGACCGCCACTGCACTCCAAGCAGCGGAGATCGCCGCCGAGGAGGGAACCAGCATCGAGGTCATCGACCTTCGCAGCCTCAGCCCAATCGACTTCGACACCATCATCAACTCGGTTAAGAAAACCGGACGCCTCGTGGTTGCCCACGAAGACAGCGTCAACATCAGCCTCTCGAGCGAAATCGCCGCTCGCGTAACCGAGGAGGCCTTTTACCACCTCGAGTCACCGGTTCTTCGCGTCGGTGGCTTCGACGTCCCTTACCCTGCCGCAAAGCTCGAAGAGCAGTTCCTGCCAGACGCCGATCGAATTCTCGAAGCGGTTGACCGAGCATTGGCCTACTAGGAGTTTCGATGTCAACTATTGCTAGCTTCCCCCTCCCCGACGTAGGCGAAGGCCTTACAGAGGCCGAGATCGTCTCTTGGAAGGTCAAGCCGGGCGACACCGTCAAGGTCAACCAGATCATCGTCGAAATCGAAACCGCGAAGTCGCTCGTCGAACTCCCTTGCCCGTTTGCCGGCACCGTTTCTGAACTCCTTTATAAAGAGGGCGACACCGTAGAAGTTGGCAAAGCCATCATCAGCGTCAGCGTTGACGACGGAGCTGTCACCAGTGCTGTCGCAGTCGCCGAAGTGGCAGCCAGCGCTCACCAGGGGGTAGCAGATGCAGCCGCGAGCGTCAGCGCCGAAGAGAAGCAGCCCAACCTAGTCGGCTACGGAGTCTCTCACTCGCTCGGTGGTTCGCGCCGCCGTCGCGGTGGAGCCGTAGCCCCTGCCACCACGGCAATCCCAGTCGTTGCCGAACCAGCAACCAGGGGAGCGATTGCTCCGGCAGCAGCCGAAGGCGTTATCGCCAAGCCACCCGTTCGCAAGCTTGCTCGCGACCTCGGCGTTGACCTAACCCAGGTAACCGGCACCGGCCCTGCCGGCGAGATCACCCGCGAAGACGTCGTCGGTGGAGCGAGCCAGGCCAAAGTGTTCCGCAACCTCACCACTCCTGCCCCACCGAGCGAGCGCGAAGAGCGAATCCCGGTCAAGGGTGTTCGCAAGGCCATCGCCAACGCCATGGTTTCGAGCGCGTTCACCGCACCTCACGTCAGCATCTTCGTTGACGTTGACGCAACCCGCACGATGGAATACGTCAAGCGCCTCAAAGCATCAACCGACTTCGCGGGTGTCAAGGTCACCCCGCTTCTGATCATGGCGAAGGCGATGATCTGGGCGATTCGCCGCAACCCGATGGTCAACTCGACTTTCACCGCCGAGGAAATCATCGTTCACAACTTCGTGAACTTCGGAATCGCAGCAGCAACCCCTCGCGGACTCATCGTTCCTAACATCAAGGACGCCGACAAGATGTCGATGCTCGAACTCGCTCAGGCGATCGAACAGCTAGCGGCAACAGCTCGCGAAGGCAAGACGACTCCGGCCGAGATGAAAGACGGCACCATCACCATCACCAACATCGGTGTTTTCGGTGTTGACACAGGAACCCCGATCTTGAACCCCGGCGAAGTCGCAATCGTCGCCCTCGGATCGATTCGCCCCAAGCCCTGGGTCGTTAACAACGAAATTCAGGTTCGCCAGGTCACAACCATCGGCGCAACATTCGACCACCGAGTCGTGGACGGCGACGTCGCCTCGAGATTCGTGCAGGATGTTGCTTCGGTTATCGAAGAACCTGCACTACTTTTGGATTAAGTTTCACCAACTCGACACTTTCATAAGGGGATCAAATGTCGAATAACACCAATCAAAGCAACCTTCCACTCTTCGCGCTTCTCGGCGGAATCCTCTTCCCGGTAGTGGGCATCATTATTGGGCACATCGCTTTGGGTCAGATGAACCGCGGGGAGATCAGCCCGCAGAATCGCGGTATGGCTCTTGCTGGCACCATCATCGGTTACGTATTTACTGGTTTGACCATCCTTCTCACCGTGTTGTTCTTCGCACTATTTGCGGCAGCGGGTCTCGGCTCAGGAATGTACGATTACTAAAACTTATTGACTTTCATTATCAATAAGCCTTAGGGTAGAGCTATGTTCAAGCGCATAGCCCTATCACTAGCCCTCGTTCTCTCGCTCTCCGGCTGCTCGACTCCTCCTGAGCCCTGGACGGCTGGCACCGGCCCGATCAAGATCGTGGCAAGCACCAACGTTTGGGGTTCGGTCGCGAACCTCGTAGCTGGCGAGACCGCCACTGTCTCGGCGCTGATTTACAACAGCAACCAAGACCCGCACTCTTATGAAGCCTCGGCTCGCGACCAACTCCTCGTGCAAGAAGCCGACATCGTGATCATGAACGGCGGTGGCTACGACGACTTCATCGAGACTCTCGTGAAGGCCGATGACACCCCAGCGATTCTTGTCAACGCCTACATGGCTGCTGGCGATGAAGAGCGTAACGAGCACATCTGGTACGACGTTGATCAGGTCGGCGACGTTGCCGCAGTTATCGGTGGTGCGATCGAGTCGGTTGACCCTTCGGTTGCCGAGGATGTCTGGGCTTCGGTCGATGAGTTCCGCGCACAACTGCAGACTCGCAAAGAGAAACTCGACATCATCAAGAACACCAACAGCTGCGGCAAGGTATTTGCTACCGAACCGCTAATCGACTACATCCTCGAAGACGCGGGTTGCGAAAACGTGACTCCGGTTGAGTACTCGGAGGCGATTGAGGAAGAGCGCGATGTTCCTCCTGTGGTTATGGATGAGAGCAAGAAGATCCTTGCCGCGGGTGTTGAGTTCATTGCCGTCAACGGTTCGGTTTCTTCGCCTCAGATCGAAGAGTTACATAAGTCACAGAAAAACCTGGCTACCTTCGGGTTCAGCGAATTGCTGCAGATGGATCCAGACACCGGTGAGTACTACGGCGGCTATCTTGAACTTATCGACGGCGCACTAATGGCACTTAGATTCGCCCGTGAATAAGCCGGTTCTGAGCATCAAGGACGCGTCCCTGAGTTTTGGTGAAAAGAAGCTTTGGGAGTCGCTGAACCTAGATGTCGCGCCTGGCGAATTCATCGCGGTGCTCGGAACCAACGGCTCGGGCAAGACAACTCTGCTAAAGGCAATCCTCGGCCAGCAGGCAATCGACTCGGGCAGCATCGAACTAGCTGGCAAGCTGATCAAGCGTGGCTCACGCAACATCGGCTATATACCGCAGCATCGCTCGGTCGATTCGGCAACGCCGCTGCTTGCAAGAGATCTGCTGACTTTGGGTCTTAGTGGGCATAAGTACGGCGTTGGGTTTCGGGTGCGCAAAGACCGCGCCAAGGTCGAACACATTCTGGGTTGCATCAACGGTCACGAGCTTGCCCGCAAACCGATCGGGGAGCTCTCCGGAGGCGAATTACAAAGATTCCGCGTCGGCCAAGCGGTCATCGATGAACCGGACCTGATTCTTGCCGACGAACCGCTGAGCGCACTCGACCCTGCCCAGCAGAAGATCATCGCCGAACTGCTTGACCAAGAGCGCAAGGAGCACAAAGCGGCTGTCTTGTTTGTGACGCACGACGTAAACCCGGTGCTGTCGATGGTTGACCGAGTGCTCTACCTGGCCAATGGGCGGTTTCGAATCGGCACACCCGAAGAGGTCATGCGCTCCGAGGTGTTGAGTGAGCTTTACGGCACCGAGATTGACGTGGTTCGAAACCAAGGACGCATCTTGGTCGTCGGAACCCAAGCGCATCACCACCACCCAGAAGAGGAGTGGTCATGATTTTCGACTTTAGCAACTACGACCAACTCCTCCCGCTAGTCACCAACTCTCTGATTGCGGCAGCACTCCTCGGCCTCGTCGGCGGTCTAATCGGCATCTTCGTGATGACTCGAGACATGTCGTTCGCCGTACACGGCATCAGCGAGCTTTCGTTCGCAGGAGCAGCGGTCGCTCTGCTGATTAGTGTCGACGTTGTGGTGGGTTCGGTTTTCGGTTCCCTAGTCGCAGCTCTCATAATGGGCGTCCTGGGTACCCGAGCGAAAGATCGCAACTCGATCATTGCCGTGCTCATGCCTTTCGGCCTCGGCGTTGGAATCCTCGCTCTGGCGCTTTACCCCGGCCGCGCCTCCAACAAATTCGGCTTGCTAACCGGCCAGATCATCGCCGTTGACACTCCAGCGCTCGGCTGGCTGATTGGAATCTCGGTATTTGTGCTGATCGCGCTGCTATTGGTTTGGCGTCCGCTCACGTTCGCGTCGCTAGACCCGGAGGTCGCCGAGGCCAGAGGTGTTCGCACCGCCCCGCTTTCAGTTCTGTTTTTGGTGCTGTTGGCGCTCGCCGTCGCAGCCAGCGTCCAAGTTGTCGGTGCTCTACTCGTGCTCTCGCTCCTCGTGACTCCTGCTGCTGCCGCTCTGCGTGTTACCTCATCGCCCAAGCTAGCGCCCGTGCTTAGTGTTTCGTTTGCGCTAGTTGCCTCGGTTGGCGGAATCCTGCTTGCCCTCGGTGGCGGCTTGCCAATCAGCCCCTACATCACATCGATTTCGTTCCTGATTTACCTGGTCTGCCGGCTGATTGCCAAAGTTAGAAAGGTGAACGGGTGACTCAGAAGCGAAACACGTGGCAGAAGGATGCCGTTCGGCACGCCCTAAGCGAAGCCATCGGATTCGTTAGCGCCCAGCAACTACACCTTGTGCTCAGAAACCACGGCTCAACCATCGGTCTGGCAACCGTGTATCGAGCGCTCGCCGACCTGGCCTCAACCGGAGAGGCCGACTCGTTGCAGTCGCAAGAGGGAGAGCTCCTCTACCGCGCCTGCACGACAGATCACCATCACCACCTGATCTGCAAGAACTGCGGAAAGACGGTCGAAATCGAAGCCAGCGAGGTCGAAGCTTGGGCCGAAAAGGTTTCGAAGCAGCACGGTTTTCGCGAACCAGCTCACATGGTCGAGATTTTTGGGCTCTGCGAGGACTGCTAAAGAAAATAGGACTTGCTTAAGGGTTGAATTCTCGCCTAAACTTGAGCAGTTGCCTTGTGCAACCAATGATTTCATCCAAGCCAAAAGCGAACCCCTCAATCGAGGCGCCTTGTGGCTTGCCTAAAGGAGAAGAAATGGCAGCCTACTGTCAGGTGACTCAGACTGGCCCTCAGTTCGGCCACAATGTTTCGCACGCTCAGAACAAGACCAAGCGTCGCTTTAACCCGAACATCCAGAAGAAGACCTACTTCGTGCCTTCGTTGAAGCGCAACGTAACCCTCAGCCTCTCGGCTCGTGGAATCAAGGTCATCGATGCTCGCGGTATCGAGGCAGTAGTTGCCGAGATCCAAGCTCGCGGCGAGAAGATCTAAGGAGGCCGCGCTAAATGGCTAAGAAAGACAAGGACATTCGTCCAATCATCAAGATGAAGTCGACCGCCGGCACCGGTTACACCTACGTAACCAAGAAGAACCGCCGCAACGACCCAGACCGTTTGGTTCTAAAGAAGTACGACCCAGTAGTGCGCCAGCACGTCGAATTCCGCGAGGAGCGTTAATCCATGGCTAAGAAGAGCAAGATTGCTAAGAACGAGCAGCGCAAGGTTATTGTCGAGCGCTACGCAGCAAAGCGCCTCGAACTGAAGAAGGCCCTCGTTGACCCAAACAGCACCGACGAGCAGCGCGAAGCCGCTCGCCTCGGACTACAGAAGCTTCCTCGTGACGCATCGCCAGTTCGCGTTCGCGGACGCGACGCAATCGACGGTCGTCCTCGCGGTTACCTCGCCAAGTTCGGCGTATCGCGTGTTCGCTTCCGCGACATGGCTCACAAGGGCGAGCTGCCAGGCATCACCAAGTCGTCCTGGTAATTCAACTTCCGAATTAGCCGTCACCGAAAGGTGGCGGCTTTTTCTTTGTCGGTGGGCTCACCTACATTCTTTAGATGCGCTTTTTGAATTGGCTCGGTATTGAGAATGTTGACTTTCGGTTGAACACCGAACGTCTCGGCTTCGCCATCTTCTGGACGATCTTCATGCTTGGCGCAAGCTTCCTACCGGCTTTCCAAATACCCAACTTCTTCAGGCTCTCGGAGTTCTCAACAGACTTCTCTAATGAACGCATTGCGCTCGTTCTATTTGAGGTTGGCGGGCTCTTGCTAAACCTCATCAACCTCAAGGGGTTGGCCCTGTGGCTGTTTGGTTTTTCAATATTCGAAATCTTCATGATGATGAACAACCACTTGTTCGTGTTGAACCTGATCAACGCCTACATCGAGAAGATACCTAGATTGCTGAGCGACGAACGCGTCACTCTGGGCTGGGGCTGGATTGTGATTATCCTCGCCCCGATGATCGTCGGCCTAGGCATCTTGCGCGAATTGCGGCTGGCCAAACGCTAAAAACGCCGAAAAATAAAGGGCGCAACACGCCGAAACAAATAAACCCCTTATAAATACAGGGGTTTATCGTTAGAGGCGACACAACGTCAATACATTTACAAGTCCAGGAGGACCAAAATGGCTAACACTCTAAACAAGGGCGACCTAGTAGCTGCAATTGCTGCACACACTGGCGAGTCGCAGGCAGCCGTCAACCGCGTTGTTGACGCTCTGTTCGAGACCATCGCAAAGACCGTTGCAAAGGGCGACAAGGTCACCATCCCAGGTTGGATCTCTGTATCGAAGGGCCACCGTGCCGCTCGTCAGGGCCGCAACCCACAGACTGGTGCAACCATCCAGATCGCTGCTGCCAACACCGTAAAGGTATCGGCTGGCGCAAAGCTAAAGGCTGCCGTCAAGTAACTCTGACTCAAAGCTTGGAAGGCGTCGACTTCGGTCGGCGCCTTTCGCTTTGCCGATAGCCTTTAGCCATGACCGAAAGAACTCGAAGCATCCTCTTTGTAAGCGGGCAATTCGCCCTGCTGGCAATCATCCTGTTTTGGCCGGAAGGCAAGGAAGAGGAGAACCTGTTTGAGGTTGCTCTCACACTGGTAGGCCTTACGCTCACGGCGGTTGGTGTCGCCGTCCTTCTGCTTTCTCTCGTGGGTTTGGGACGCTCACTCACTGCATCACCTATCCCGAAGGGTGACGCCAAGCTGGTCACCCGAGGGTTCTACAAATACATGCGACACCCGATCTACACGGGTCTGCTCACCTTTGCGCTGGGCGTGGGTTTGGACGCTGGTATCCCGCAACTAATCTTCGTTGCGGCTCTATTTGTGCTCATTAACCGCAAGGCGCGCTGGGAGGAAGAACTCCTGATGCAGCGTTATCCCGAATACGCCGAGTACATGTCAAAGACCCCTAGGTTTCTGCCTAGGCTTAAAGGGTGACCCAATCTAGAAAATACTTCGCCGGCCTTGCCGCCCTAATCGGCTCGGCACTTGCGATCTGGTTGGGCATGACCTTCACCGGCGCTGGTGAAGCTGCCGAAATCGCAGACCCCGGTGCCTTCGTTCGCTGGGCTGCTCCACTTGCCAAAGGGGCAACCAATATTGCTCTTGCCGCGACCGTCGGCACACTTGTACTAGCGGCGTGGGCGCTTCCCGATGGTTCTAAGCGTCTTGCACGCGCGCTCAACTTCTCGGCTGTGGCCGGCATGCTTTGGGTGCTGTTCGGCTCAGCCGATATCGTTCTTCGTTTCGCATCGATCAGCGATTTGCCACTCTCTGCTTCGCCAACATTTTCGGCCGGGCTCTGGCAGTTCATTACCGAGGTACCGCTCGGTCAGGCACTCGTCATCTCGCTGGCCATGGCGCTCGTCGCCGCGACTGGAGCGATGCTCTTGCGCTCGCTTCGGTCAACCCTGTTTGTCGCCGCGGTGGCTCTTGGCGCGATTGTTCCTATCGCACTCACCGGCCACGCTTCGGGCACGGCAAACCACGCGGCGGCTGTGAACGGCATCGGAATGCACTTGGTAGCCATCTCGGTTTGGCTCGGTGGACTAATCGCGGTCGTCGCTCTGCGAACCAAAGAGGCAGAGAAAGACTACGAACTGGTTTCGCGCTACTCGACTCTGGCACTGATAGCTTTTGCCGTCACCGCTGTTTCGGGTGTTGCCTCGGCGTGGGTCCGTTTGGTTTCGTTCGAGAACCTGTTCACCAACTACGGTTTGGTGGTGCTGGGTAAGGTCTCTGTGCTGGTCATCCTCGCGGGCTTCGGTTTCATCTATCGACGCGGTGTGATCGCCAAGATCAAGACCGGTGGCAAGGCACTGTTTCTAAAGCTGGCGGTTGCTGAACTCGGTTTCATGGGTATCGCCGCGGGCCTTGGCACCGCACTCTCGGTCACGGCACCGCCAGACACAGGCGAGGGATTCGTCGAGTTCACCCCAGCTCAGATCCTGACCGGTGAGGTTCTGCCACCAGAGCTAACCGCGACTGCTTGGTTCACCACCTGGCGAATCGACATTCTCTGGACGAGCATTTGCCTAGGCCTCGCTTTGATTTACCTGTTCGGCGTTTACCGACTGCGTAAGCGCGGTGACGCTTGGCCGGTTTATCGCACAGCCACCTGGCTAGCTGGTTTGGCACTGTTGTTCTACATCACCAACGGCGCGATGAACGTTTACGAGCAGTATTTGTTCAGCGTTCACATGATCGCCCACATGATGCTCACGATGGCCGTGCCGGTGTTCCTGGTTCCGGCGGCACCGGTAACGCTAATTTCGAGGGCGGCTACCAACCGAACCGACGGATCGCGCGGCTTGCGCGAGTGGGTGCTCTGGGCGGTTCACACTCCTTGGGCGAGGTTTGTCGGTCACCCTTTCGTAGCCGCCATCAACTTTGCAGCGTCTCTGGTGATTTTCTATTTCACTCCGCTTTTCGGTTGGGCCACGCGCGACCACCTTGGTCACCAGTGGATGCTCGTGCACTTCATCATTACCGGTTACCTATTTGTGCAGTCGCTGATCGGCGCCGACCCCGGCCCGAAGCTCGCTAGCCCGCCGCTTCGCCTGATCGTGATGCTGCTAACCCTGACCTTCCACGCGTTCTTCGGTCTGGGTCTAATGCAAAACGAAACCCTCCTGCTGGCCGACTGGTTTGGGGCAATGGGACGCACCTGGGGTGATCCACCGCTGCAGGATCAACAAATTGGTGGCGCAATAGCGTGGGGTATCGGCGAATTGCCGTCGGCGGTGCTTACGATAATCGTCTCAAGACAGTGGTTCTTGGCTGACCGACGCGAACAAAAGCGCGCCGACCGAGCCTCAGACCGCACGGGGAACCAAGACATCGAAGATTACAACGCCATGCTCGCCAAGCTAGCAGGCCGTAAAGAGGAACGTTAGATTGCAGCAGGTAACACTTTCACCGGAGCAGTTGGCTCTTTTCGAGTACATCGAAAACGAGAGCACCAACATCTTCGTAACCGGACGAGCCGGAACAGGCAAGTCCACGCTACTAACCCACCTCGTCGAGAACACTAAGAAGAAGGTTGCCGTCGCCGGCTCTACCGGAGTCGCGGCCTTCAACGTCGGGGGCCAGACCATCCACTCGCTCCTCGGAGTACCACCCGGCCTCTTGGGTAACCAAGAGCTCAAGCACCACCTCGGCCAGCGCAGCCGTGAGGTTCTGCGAGCCATCGACATGCTCGTGATCGACGAAATATCGATGGTGAACGCAGACCTAATGGACGCCATCGAAACCATGCTTTCGCTTGCCCGAGGCAAGTCGAAAGGGCCTTTTGGCGGCGTCCAGATTGTCATGTTCGGCGACCCTTACCAGCTAGCACCGGTGCCACCTCACGATCGCGCCGAGATCGAATACCTGCAGAACAAGTACCGCAGCCACTGGTTTTTCGACGCCCTCTGCTGGGATAAAGCGCCGCTTGAGCGTTACGAATTACACGAAAACTTCAGGCAGTCGGACCCGGAGTTCATCGAGATTCTCAACGCCATTCGAGACGGCTCGTGCACGCAGAAAATGCTCGACACCTTGAACGCGATGGGTAACAAGTTTCCGGCCGACCCAGAAACAATTCGCCTGGCAACCATCAATGCCACCGTTGACCGAGTCAACGCGCAGCGCCTTGCGGCGATCCCCGGCATGCCAGCCCAGATTCCGGCAGACGTTCCGATCGGCGACCTCAAGCAGTTCGGCAAGAACCCACCGGGCGACGCGAACCTGGTGCTGAAGGTTGGCGCTCAGGTTATGTTCATCAAGAACGACGACCAGAACACCAAAAAGACCGAGAACGGAACCACTCGCCGCTGGGTCAACGGCACCCTTGGCAAGGTGGTTTCAATCAAGAACCAAGACCACATCGTCGTCGATGTCGAGGGTGAAGAGATTGAGGTGGGTCGCTCCACCTGGGAGAAAATTCGCTACGAACTCTCGGAAGAATTCGACGAAATCACCCAGCGCTTCAAAGAAACCATCGTTCCGGTCACCATGGCCGAGTTCCGCCAGGTTCCGTTGCGTCTTGCCTGGGCTGTGACGATCCACAAGTCGCAGGGTCTCACCTACGACCAGATCGTCGTTGACATGGGTAACCGGGCTTTCAGCCCGGGCCAAACCTATGTTGCGCTCAGCCGAGTGAAGTCTCCAGCCGGACTCCACCTAACCCGACGCATCGAGATAGCAGACGTAATCGTTGACCCGCATGTGGTGCGCTTCATGACCGAGGGCCGAGGCCCTTCGTTCGACGCACTGGTTTAGCGCTCGTTCAACCACCAGTTGATCGGATGCTCCACGCGTCCGGCCCACCAAGCCTCGTTGTGACCCGTCATCGGGTAGATCGCGCCAACAAAGTTGTCTTTAGGCATTTTGGCCACAAAGCGCTCGTGGAAAGGTGGGTACTGGGCGTCTAGCTCAATCGTGCCGGTGTCGGTCCAAACTCGGTGCTTGCCGTCCATCGGTAGTCGCTCGATGTACCAGTCAACGAGCTCATTGCCACCTATTGGCCAGTGGGTCGAGTAGGCGAGCACGGTGCCGTAGATGTTCGGGTACTTTGTCATGGCGTAAAGCGAAGCCAAGCCACCCATGCTCGATCCACCGATCGCGGTGCGCGACGGGTCAAGCTCTAGAGCGTAAAGGTCGGCGAGCACAGGCAGAACCTTCTCGGCGATCAGAGCTTGATAGGCATTTCCCATTGGCACGTAACCACCTGGCGGGAGCATCTCTGCAGGGATGCCCTTCACTTTCTCTGGGTTCGCAACCATGAAGTCTTCGGGTGCGAGCTCGAGCAGGCGGTTCTGCGCCTCACCCTGCCATACGCCGATGATCAGCGGCTTGTCTTCGCTGGAGATGCGTCGGGGTAGCGCCTCTAGCAAACCCCAGGTGTCACCCCAGGTTGAGTTTTTCGGGTCAAACAGGTTGTGACCGTCGTGCATCACGAGAACAGGTGTTTTTGGGTTCAGCGTCTTTGGAACCCAAACATCGACGCGGTGCCCGTCGAACTCGTACTGGTCAAAGCGACCGTCGGCGCGCGCCTTGCGACCCAAGATCGACGCGCGGATAGCTAAGAACAGCGGGAACACAAAAGCGAACGCCGTAACGAAACCGCCGGCGACCAGCAGAGGCCACCACTTGAACCCGATGCGTCGGCTTTCGAGAACGACGAAGGCCATTCCCGCAACGCCACCGATTAGGAGGTCGAGCGAGTAAACCCAGTCAACGTTGCTGGTGAAGCCGTCGGCTAGGTAGTTTTCGCCGTTCATCACAGCGTTGGCGTTGAACCACATGGCGGTGACGAAGCCCAAACCTGCGAGGATTGAGTAAAGGACTATTTGCGAGCGTTCCGTTGTTCTCATGTTGGTAATCCTTACACAAACGAGAGATAGCACTTGAAGCGCTTTGCCCCAATCATCACCAAGTTTCGCAAAACAGCCCTATTCGGTTTCATCGCAGTAGTCATTCTTGGCAGCGCTGTCGGTGTTCAGGCGTTCTCCAGCCTAGAAGCTGGCGGTTACGAAAACCCAAACTCTGACTCCACCAAGGTCACCAAACTTCTCGCCAGCGAGTTCGAGCAGCAGGTGCCAGAAATCGTCGCCGTTGTTGACTTCGGGGTAAGCGTTGCAGAACCAGCCAGCGTTTCTAAAGCAGACCGCCTCGAAAAAGAGATGGCTGCAATCGATGGCGTATCTGAGGTTTCCTCTTACTTCTCGTTAGGTCAAACCCCGTCACTTCGTTCAACCGATGGCAACGCTGCATACTTCTTCGTTCAGCTCGAACCGAAGGCCTCCAAGTCATCGGTCGCCGCCGAATTCTCCAAGACATACGAAAAGGGTTTCGAGGGCGCAAAGGTTTACCTGAGCGGTTCGGCGATCATCACCAGCGAAATCAACGGCACAATCTCTGAGGACCTCACCAAGGCCGAGCTTGTCGCCGTTCCCATCGTGGTCATCCTTCTTCTCTTTGTCTTCGGCTCCCTGGTTGCTGCCGGACTACCGCTTCTAATCGCCGGACTCTCAATCGGTGGATCTCTCTTCTTTGTCTGGGTCTCCACGCAGGTCACCACGACCTCGGTATTCGCTGTGAACCTGATCACCGCGATGGGTCTCGGCCTCGGCATCGACTACTCGCTGCTGATGGTCAACCGCTACCGCGAAGAACGCAAGGCAGGCCACTCGGTCGAGCAGGCCGTCATCAACACCATCTCTACCGCCGGCCGCACCGTCCTATTTAGCGGTCTAACCGTCGCGATTGTCACAGGTGCCATGTGGTTCTTCCCGCAGACCTTTCTGCACTCGCTGGCTCTCGGTGGCGTAGCCGTAGTCGCGATGTCGGTTGCCGCCGCTCTGATTCCGCTACCAGCCGCGCTGATGCTCCTTGGCGATCGCCTAAACAAGGGCAAGGTGCTCAAGGGTGACCTCTCGCCGAAGGACGTCGGTGTCTGGAACACGATTTCGCGTTTCGTGATGAAGCGTCCGGTGCCAATCCTGCTCATCACCGTTTTGAGCCTCGGCGGCCTGTTCACGCTCTCCAACGGGGTCGTGTTCAGCCAGGTGGACGACCGCATCCTCGCCAAGGATTCCAAGGTCGTGATTGCGTCCAACCAGGTTCGCGAACGGTTCTCGGGGCGCGAGGGCGCACCGATGGAAGTCATCGTCGAAGGCGGTAACAGCGAGGACATCCTCAACTACGCGATCGAGCTTTCGAAGCAACCAGACGTCGAACGAGTTCAAGCCAAGGCGGGAATCATCGTCGATGGTTCGCTGGACTCCGGTTACGCGTCTTTCTTCGAGAACTACAAGTCGGGTGACCTCGAGCGCATTGTCGTAATTCACGACGTCGAGCCGCGCTCACCGGCCGGCTACGCCTTCCACGAAGAGATGAAGAAGGTCGAACACTCTGGCCTCGACACCGTCCTGATCGGCGGTAGCGCAGCCGTTTACACCGATGCCCAGCAGGGCATCGAGCACAACCTGCTCCCGGCCGTCCTGTGGATTCTGATTGCGACGCTCGTCCTGCTGTTCCTGTTCACCGGTTCAGTCTTGCTACCGATTAAGGCAGTTCTGCTGAACGTCATCTCTCTCGGTGCCGTGTTGGGTGTGCTCAACTGGGTATTCGCTAAGGGCAGCCTCGAATGGCTAACCGGCGACTTCGTGATCACGGGCACCATCGACACATCCTCGCTGGTCTTGCTAACGGTCGTCGCGTTTGGTCTTTCGATGGACTACGAGCTGTTCCTGCTCAGCCGCATCAAAGAGCAGCACGAGCTGGGCTTGAGCACCACCGAGTCTGTGGCCCTTGGACTTCAGCGCTCGGGACGCATCATCACTGCTGCGGCCGGAGTGCTTGCGGTTTCGTTTGCAGCCTTTGCCTTCAGCGGTGTGAGCATCATGAAGATGCTCGGCATCGGAATCTCGTTGGCGATTTTGCTCGACGCAACCATCGTGCGCGGACTCATGGTTCCGGCACTCATGCGCCTTTTTGGCGAGTGGAACTGGTGGGCACCGAAGTGGATGAAGAAGATCTACAACCGTTTCGGGCTAAAGGACTAAACCCTAGTTCCAACCCAAACGTGCCCGGACGACTTCGGCTTGTTCGTGTTGCTTGTCGCTGAACCCACCGAGCCCGAGCACAAAGTCGAGCTGGGCCCGAGCTGAGTCTTCGACGGGTAGCTGCAAGATGCTCTCGAGGCGCGCACCTTCGGCGGGGTACTGCTTTTCGAAACGACGATAGCGATCAAGGTTGTCTTCAACGGTCTCGGTGCCCGGGACAGGAGAAAGTCGGTCTCGGACGAAACCCACCACGTGCCTGAGCATGTACGAGCGCACTGCCTGGCCGGCAATTAAAACTTCACCGCGACGAGCGCGGCCAACGGCGATGAGGATGTGAGCGAGAATCAGCTCCCACTCTTTCTCTTCGACGAAGACGCCGCCTTTGGTCTTCTGCTCTAATGCCGCGACACGAACCGTGATGTCTGTCTTGTCCACCGGCACGGCCCAGTAGTTAACCGAAGCCATTTCCAACTCTCGGTCATCGAAAACCGCGAACTCCAAAACGTGCCCGTTGCGATAAACGACCTTTAGGCCGTGATCGGTTTCTCGGGGGCGAATCACAACTTCTTCGGAGTCGGGCAACCAGCTCAAGTCCTGCCTGAATCCCTCGGCCAACCCGTCTTTAACAATCAAGAAGAAGTCGTGGTCAGACCACTCGTCAACGCGGCCAGTATCGGCAGCCGAACCAACCAGCACCAACCCAAGCACGTCTGGGTGAGCTGCCGCGCTCGCGGCGAGTCGATCAGAGTATTCAAGGAAGCCGCTAAGGGTGTGTGGTGAGGTCATGGCTTAAATCTAAGCGGTAACCTATTCCCATGCTTATGTCAGACCGCGATATCCGCGCATCCATCGAAGCCGGCCACATTGGCCTTGAGCCACTAGACATGGGGCTTTTGCAGCCCTCGAGCTTCGACGTTCGCCTCGACCGTTTCTTCCGTCTTTTCGACAACCACAAGTACGCCTACATCGACCCAGCCGAAGACCAGAGTGACCTAACTCGCTTTGTCGAGGTCAAGGCCGACGAGGCATTCATTCTTCACCCTGGTGAGTTCGTCCTCGGCAGCACCTACGAGTTCGTCACCCTGCCAGACAACATTGCTGCTCGCCTCGAGGGCAAGTCGTCGCTCGGACGCCTCGGGCTACTAACCCACTCAACCGCGGGATTCGTTGACCCGGGCTTCAACGGCCACGTCACGCTAGAACTAGCAAACGTCAGCAACCTGCCGATCAAGCTTTGGCCGGGAATGAAGGTCGGCCAGCTTTGCTTCTTCCAGCTTTCCAGCCCGAGCGAAACTCCTTACGGCAGCGCCAAGTACCTAAACCGCTACCAGGGACAGCGCGGACCAACCGCGTCACGCTCGTTCATGAACTTCCACATCACAGATGTTGGAAACGAACCGCTCGAACAGCGCGACTAGATTTGATATGTTCTACAAAATGTAGAACAATAGCCTCATGAAGAAAATTCTTGCTGCACTACTAGTCCTTATCGGCTCATTTGCATTCTCTGGTTGCACATCAACCAACGAAGACATCGTTATCGAGAACGCATGGGTTCGCTCCTCGGAGTACTCAGATCACGTTGGTGGAATGACCGGCATCTTCGCCAAACTCACAAACAACACTGATCACGACATCACCCTTACCGGTGGATCAACCGAAATCTCTGACATGGTTCAGACCCACGAAGTGGTTGACGGAATGATGCGTGAAACCGAAGGCGGAATCGTCGTTCCAGCGGGTGAGACCATCACCCTAGAACCAGGTGGCCTTCACGTTATGTTGATGAACCTAAAGAAGCCGATTCTTGCGGGAGACAAGCTCAACTTCACCTTCAAGACTGACCACGGCGAGCAGGCATTTGAGCTCACTGCCAAGGAATCGGCCGGCGGCGATGAGGAATACAGCCACTAGATGGTTTCACGCCGAACATTTCTAACAACCTCTGGCCTTCTGGCCACTGGAGTAGTTGGCGCGGTCGCGGGTGGTCTCACCCGCGACCTTGCCTATTCC
>JBEBBA010000024.1:0-3214 GCA_041158585.1 Actinomycetota bacterium | reverse complement strand
CAACTCGCTTGACGAGCTACCTCCGATTAGCCCGTACCTTCCTGGTGCAGATAGCGATTTTGATGAGTAATCCTGAAGAAACCGAAGTTGTAAACGAAGAGGTTCGACTGCAGAAGGCCCTTGCGGCTGCCGGTGTTGCCTCACGTCGTGCGTGTGAAGAGCTCATTGTCAAAGGTCAAGTGAAGGTCAACGGCAAGTTGGTTACCGAGTTGGGTTCGAGAGTCAACCCAGCGGTAGATAAGGTCACCGTTCGCGGCGTGCCGGTGCAATTCGATACCACTCGCGTTTACCTGCTATTAAACAAGCCAGCTGGAATCATTTCGACCATGGCCGATGAAGAAGGTCGCCCAGACCTGAGCTCGTTTGTCACCGACTACGACCGCGTGTTCAACATTGGTCGACTTGACGCCGAAACTACCGGGTTGCTCTTGTTGACCAACGATGGTGAACTGGCCAATCAGCTATCGCACCCCTCGTTTGGCGTTGAAAAAACCTACATCGCTCGCGTGGTCGGCGAGGTTACGCCGATGACCATTCACAAGCTGATGAGCGGGTTTGAACTCGAAGACGGTTTCATCAAGGCCGACCGTGCGCGCGTTATCGACATTTCAAAAGGTCACAGCCTGGTTGAAATCGTGCTGCACTCGGGGCGAAACCGAATCGTTCGACGCATGCTCGAAAACGTTGGCCACCCTGTCGTCGGCCTGGTTCGAAAGCAGTTCGGCCCGATTCACCTTGGAACGCTAAAGCAGGGGCACATTCGCCAACTCAATAAAATGGAAATAGGTGCCCTGCTCAAAGCCGCGACAGGCAAACCGAGCCGTCCACCACGGCCATCCAAGAAAAGAGCCTAACCTTGCCGATTCGAGCCATTCGAGGTGCCATTCAACTCGACACCGATGAACGCGAACACCTGTTGCGTTCAACTGCCGAGCTGATTTCAAAAACTTTGCACGCCAATGGCATCGACTCGTCACAACTGATTTCAATCTTGTTCACGGCAACTCCAGACATCACATCAGAGTTTCCTGCACTGGCGGCTCGAGAGCTTGGCCTCGGGGATGTTCCGCTCATGTGCTTCGTCGAAATGAACGTTCAGCACGCCATGCCACGGGTCATTCGTCTCATGATTCACGCCGACATCAATAAAGCGCGTGGCGAGATTCAGCACGTTTATCTTCGCGGTGCGACAGCTCTTCGTTTGGATCTAGCGCAGTGAATCGAGTAACCGGATCGGTTCGAATTGTTGGTGCCGGTCTGATTGGCACCAGCATTGGCTTGGCGTTGAAGAAAATCGGCGTGGATGTTTCGATCGACGACGTCTCACCTGCTAACCAACGCCTCGCCATCGATTACGGTGCCGGTCGCAAACCAGCGGCGACAGATGAACCCGCACTCATTGTGGTTTGTGTGCCGCCAGATGTTACTGCCCGCACGGTTCTCGCAGAGCTTCGCGCCTACCCGAACGCAGTAGTGACCGATGTTGCTTCTGTGAAAAACAGCGTTCTCAAAGAGTTGACGGCCGCCGAAGCGCCGTTGGCTCGCTACGTTGGCTCGCACCCGATGGCCGGGCGAGAGCGCGGGGGAGCGTTGGCCGGTCGAGCCGACTTGTTCTTTGGTCGCCCCTGGGTAATTTGCGCAAGCCCTGAAGGCACGCCGTCGTCGAACTTGCTCGTCGAGCAGCTAGTTCTAGATCTCGGTGGTGTGCCGGCTCGACTAACTGCAGCAGACCACGACCGTGCCGTGGCTATGGTTTCTCACCTTCCACAGCTCATTTCTTCGCTGCTCGCAGCACAGCTGAACCGAGCCGAGTCAAGTGACTTGGCTCTGTCGGGTCAAGGTTTGCGTGACACTACCCGCATCGCGGCCAGCGACGCAAAGCTCTGGATGCAGATTTTGGGTGGGAACACCACTGATGTGAAGACGGTGCTGCAAGGTTTCGCAGAAGATCTAGGCCGAGTCATCAAATCGTTCGACAATCTCGACGCGCCAGGAGCGCTAAGCGAACTGGGCGAAGTGCTTTTGGCTGGAAACCGTGGTGTTGCACTGATACCAGGTAAGCACGGTAGTGCCGCAACCAACTACGCCCAGGTGGTCGTGATGATTGACGACAAGCCAGGGCAAATGGCCAAGCTGCTCACCGAAATTGGTGAGATCGGCATCAACCTAGAAGACCTCAAGCTAGAACACTCGCCAGGGGCAGAAATTGGTTTGGTTGAACTGTTCGTGCTGCCAGAGGTTGAGAGCTCTCTCGTGGCTGCCCTCACCGAGCGCGGCTGGAGGCTGGCCGGCTAATGACTGAGATTATTGCGATTGACGGCCCGGCCGGGTCGGGCAAGTCGAGTGTCTCAAAACAAGTGGCACGCGAACTCGGCTTCGGCTACCTAGACACGGGCGCCGCATACCGAGCCCTAGCGCTTGCGGTGATGAACGCCTGGGTGCCTGCCGTGGTTGAGGGCGAGAGTGCTCAGGAGAGCATCCGTGCATTCGACTATTTGATCTCGCTAGACCCCGACGATTATTGGGTGAAAGTCGGCGACGAAGACGTAACCGAAGCCATTCGATCGAGCGATGTTGCTGAAAACGTGAGCGCTGTTGCCAAGCATCCAGAGGTTCGCGCCTTCATGAAAACCCTCACTCGCAGCCTCGTCGAAGCCTCTGGGATGCCCGGGGTGGTTGTCGAGGGTCGTGACATCACTACCGTGGTTGCACCCGATGCAAAAAATCGCATACTGCTAACCGCCGCCGAAGAAGTTAGACTTAGAAGACGTTCCGCAGAGCTCTCACCAGAGGCCGCGAAGAACGTCGAGCGTCAGGTTTCTCAACGAGATGCGCAAGACGCCAAAGTAGTTGACTTTATGACTCCCGCACCGGGTGTCGCCCTCGTGGACTCCACCGAATTGAACTTCGAGCAAACTGTTGCTGCCGTTCTGTCGGTCGTTCGCGACTAACTAGGAGTAAGAAAAGTGTCTGAAGAAGATTTCGTAGCCGATCCGGTTGATCCGGCGTTTCTTCAGCGATTGAGCGAACTCAGCTCAGAAGAAGAACAAGCTCGCGAGCGTGCGCTTCGTGTGGGGCTAGAAGAGTACGAACTAGACGACGAAGACTTTGATGTCTTGGCTGCACTCGACGAGGCAACCGATGGTCCAATCTATTTGCCAGCCCTTCCGGTTTTGGCAATTGTCGGTAGACCAAACGTTGGTAAATCAGCTTT
>JBEBBA010000023.1:0-6289 GCA_041158585.1 Actinomycetota bacterium | reverse complement strand
GAAAGCTTTGCCTCTACCTCAGAGAGCTTTGCACCAGCTAGCGAAGAGTTGAGTTTGGCCCTCAACTCAGCAATGAAATCTGCATCGACTGGAACCCCAAGTTCAAGAACATGCTCTTCATGGCGACCCGTGTCGGCAACGAGAATCAAAAGGACGCGGGTCTCGGCCAAGGGCACAATTTCGATAGTTCGAACTTTTGACTTACCTAGGGTCGGGTACTGAACCATAGCAACCTGCTTGGTGACTTGGGAAAGCACCCGCACCGTTTTACCGAGAATTTCGTCGAGGTCGGCGCTGCCAGACAAAAAGCCTTCCATTGCTGCACGCTCAGCCTCGGTCAAAGGCTTCACTGTGTTGAGTCGATCGACAAAAAGGCGGTAACCCTTGTCGGTTGGAATGCGGCCCGAGGATGTGTGTGTCTGAGCAATTAGTTCTTCTTCTTCAAGAAGAGCCATGTCGTTGCGAATAGTTGCGGCCGAAACATTGAAACCGTGGCGATCAACCAGTGCTTTTGAACCAACCGGAGCACTGGTTGCGATGTAATCCTGGACAATTGCGCGTAAGACTTCGATACTGCGTTCAGGGATCATCATTCACCTCACTAGCACTCGGTAGCTCTGAGTGCCAATATTACCTAAACCAGACGGCGAACCACTAGGTCTGCTAGTAGGCGTCCTCGAAGAGTGAGAACCAATCTTCCACTCAAGGCAGCCGGGCATTCAATTAGCCCGTCGGAAATAAGCGCAGCAACGGCTTCCTTGTTCTCGATAATCGACAGGTCGAGCCCGGTGCGCAACCGGGACTCGAGCAGGACGCGCTCTTCAAACTTCTGCTCCCCCGTCAAAACCTCGCGATCTGCCTCCGGAAGGGAACCTTCCCCGAGTTTTGCCGCATAAGCGGTCGGATGCTTTAGATTCCACCAACGTTCGCCGTCGAGATGACTGTGCGCACCAGGGCCGTAACCCCACCAGTCCTGACCCTGCCAATAAGCGATGTTGTGCCTTGACTCCGAGGCTGCGCCGCGAGACCAGTTGCTCAGTTCGTACCAGTTCAACCCAACCGACTCGAAAGCGGCGTCAGCCCACTCGTATTTCGTTGCCTGAAGGTCTTCATCGGGTTCGGGTAGTTCGCCACGTTTAATCTGTCGGGCTAACTTCGTACCTTCTTCGACAATCAGCGCGTAAGCCGAAATGTGATCTGTCTCCATGCTGATGGCTGCATCAACGCTGCGCTTCCAGTCGTCCAGCGATTCGCCGGGAGCGCCGTAAATCAGGTCAACACTGGTTTGAAAGTCTTGCTCTTTTGCAAGCTTCACCACTTTGGGTACATTGGACGGCGTGTGCGTGCGCTCAAGAGTCCGTAACACGGACTCGACCGCAGACTGCATACCGAACGAGACGCGGTTGTAACCGCCATTTCTAAGCTTCTCTAGATACGCCCCGTCGACATTATCGGGGTTGGCTTCGGTCGTAATCTCGGCGTCTTCGGCAAGCCCAAAAGATGATTCCAGGAGCTTTAGAACGCGCACTAGATCTTCGGCAGGCAACTGAGTCGGTGTGCCGCCTCCGATAAACACTGTTTCTATTCGACGGTTGGTGCCTAGAACCTTCTCGCTCAGTGAAAGCTCTTTGGAAAACTGAGAAACAAAGTCGTTTTGGTTAAAGCCCTGAAGTTCGGTGGCGGTGTAGGTGTTGAAGTCACAGTAGCCGCAACGCACACGACAGAACGGCACGTGAACGTAGGCGTGGAGGGTAGCCAAGCTACTTCTTCTCACCCTTTTTGTTGGAATCGGTGGAGAGCGCTGCGATGAATGCTTCTTGCGGCACCTCAACGCGTCCAACCATCTTCATGCGCTTCTTTCCCTCTTTTTGCTTTTCGAGGAGTTTGCGCTTTCGGGAGATGTCACCGCCGTAGCACTTGGCCAAAACGTCCTTGCGCATTGCGCGAATCGACTCGCGAGCAATGATTCGCGCACCGATGGCGGCCTGGATCGGGACCTCGAATTGCTGACGAGGAATGAGTTCGCGAAGCTTGCCGGTCATCATCACACCGTAGGCGTATGCCTTATCGCGGTGCACGATCGCCGAGAAGGCGTCAACTTGGTCGCCCTGCAGCAAGATATCAACCTTGACTAGATCACCCTCGGCTAGGCCGGCTTCCTCGTAGTCAAGCGAGGCGTAACCCTTGGTTCTACTCTTTAGCTGATCGAAGAAGTCGAAGACGATTTCGGCTAGCGGGAGGCTGTATCGCAGTTGAACGCGGTCTTCGCCCAGGTACTGCATGTCGATCATGTTTCCGCGACGCTCCTGGCATAGCTCCATGATTGTGCCAACGTAATCCTTGGGGCTGAGGATGGTGGAGCGAACCATGGGCTCGAGAACCTTCTTGATCTTGCCGCCTGGGTACTCGCTCGGATTGGTGACGGTGATTTCCTTGCCGCCCTCCATGGTCACCTCGTAGATAACGCTCGGTGCAGTTGCGATTAGGTCCAGACCGAATTCGCGCTCGAGACGCTCCGTGACAATCTCTAGGTGCAGTAGGCCAAGGAAGCCGCAACGGAAGCCGAATCCGAGTGCTACCGATGTTTCTGGCTCGTAGACGAGAGCGGCATCACTGAGCTTTAGCTTGTCTAGGGCTTCGCGAAGAACCGGGTAATCCGAGCCGTCGATTGGGTATAGGCCCGAGAAAACCATCGGCTTGGGCTCCGAATAACCCTTTAGCGGTTCGGTGGCTGGTTTGACGGTGGTTGTGACGGTGTCACCGACCTTGGACTGTCGAACATCCTTAACGCCTGTGATCAGGTAACCAACTTCTCCGACACCGAGGCCCTTGGTTGGCTCTGGCTCTGGTGAGGACACGCCGATTTCTAGAAGTTCGTGAACCGCCTTGGTTGACATCATCTGAATCTTCTCGCGCGGACTTAGTGACCCATCAATCATTCGTACGTAGGTCACAACGCCGCGATAGGAGTCGTAAACCGAGTCAAAGATCATCGCTCGGGCGGGGGCGTTCGGGTCGCCAACCGGGTGCGGTATCTTTTCGATGATCCGATCTAGAAGAGCGTCGACGCCGACACCAGTTTTGCCAGAAACCTTTAGAACGTCATTCGGGTCGCAACCGATTAGGTTGGCAAGCTCTTCCGCGTACTTTTCGGGTTGTGCGGCAGGGAGATCAATTTTGTTTAGAACCGGAATGATCTCCAGGTCGTTCTCCATGGCCAGGTAAAGGTTGGCCAGGGTTTGAGCCTCGATACCCTGGGCTGCGTCAACCAGGAGGACGGCACCCTCGCAGGCCGCTAGCGAACGAGAAACCTCGTAGGTAAAGTCCACGTGACCCGGAGTGTCAATCATGTTCAGCGCGTAGGTCTGACCGAGGGACTCCCAAGGCATGCGAACGGCCTGAGATTTGATGGTGATTCCGCGTTCGCGTTCGATGTCCATGCGGTCGAGGTATTGCGCTCTCATCGATCGGTCGTCAACTACGCCGGTTAGCTGAAGCATGCGGTCAGCTAGCGTTGACTTGCCATGGTCAATGTGCGCGATGATGCAGAAATTGCGAATGAACGACGGGTCGGTCTTAGCCGGTTCAAGGCGTCGGGTAGCGCGTGGCGACAAAATCTGACCTCAGTGTGTTTGGTGGAATCGTCAATTCGATAAAGACATTCTCTCACATGCTGTTGCTTCAACAGGGCAACCGCTGATACGCTTATGAAGGCGAGTGTCTCCGCCCAAACCATTACAAAACATTCTTTCGAAAGTGAAACATGGCAAACATTAAGTCGCAGATCAAGCGAATTGGCACCAACGCAAAGGCTGCCGAGCGCAACCGCGCAGTTCGTAGCGAGCTAAAGACCGTTATTCGCGCAGTGCGCGAAGCAGTCAGCGCCGGAGACAAAGCAGCAGCCACCGCAGCCCTTGCCCTCGCAGGCAAGAAGATCGACAAGGCAGTCTCGAAGGGCGTAATCCACAAGAACCAGGGCGCGAACCGCAAGTCGGCTATCGCCAAGAAGGTTGCAGCTCTCTAAAGCAAACTAAGTAAAACCCCGTTGCCTTTTTAGGCGGCGGGGTTTTCTATTTGCCCAGCTCGGCCGGCGGCGAAACCAGCCCAGATCTGAATCAGAGTGAGCGCCGCAAGAAACACGACTGGAATGGCCCAAGCACTCGTTAGATCGCCGAGCAGCCCAAAGGCAAAAGTTCCGGCAGCTGAAACCAGGTAGCCGATGCCTTGCGAAAGCGTCGATAGTTCGGTGGTTTGCGCGGCTGTCGAGCCTTTGGTAGAGATTAGGTTCAAAGCGACCGGGAACGTCAAGGCCTGCCCCAGACCTACCACGACAACGGCGACCAAATCGAACGGGGTCAGCAACAGAATGAAACCAGCTAGAGTCACCACGGAAGATAGCGATGCGGCCAAGCTTAGATTCTTGAGGCGCCCTAGGTTGGTCGAAAGGAACAGGGCAAACGGGACGCCGACGAAGGTCATGACGCCAAGAAGGAACCCGGCGCGTGCGGGTGTTGCTCCCCCGTCGATAAGAATCGTCGGGAGCCAAGAGAGCAGCGCGTAAAACCCTAGTGATTGAATACCGAAATAGAGCACGATCCACCAAGTGATCGGAGAAACGCGCACGCTTCTGGCCGCTTGAGCCTCGGTGGTAGCCAACACGATGTCGTGCTCGACCTTCCTGGCTTGGGTTGACCAGACCAGAATCGCGAGGACCGCCGGAATCACCCAGATCGCTAAAGCGCCACGCCAGCCACCCAGGGCTTCTGAACTGGGCACCGCGAAAGTGGCTGCGAGGCTCGCAGAAACACCGAGCAACATCGTGTAGCCGGCCGTAACCAGGGCTATTCGCTTCGGAAAGCGCGCTCGAACGATACTCGGCAAAATTACATTGGCAACAGCGATTGCCAACCCTAGAAGAGCGGTGCCGATTAACAGACCCGGGTAACCAAATCCCAGACGCACGAGTATCCCCAGGGCGATTGCTACCAGAAGAACTAACAGTGTGCGGTCTAAGCCAAAACGCCTAACAATCGCCGGGCTAGCGAAGGCTCCAATACCGAAGAAAACCACTGGCATAGAGGTTAGGACGCCAATTTGAAGGTGATTTAGCGCTAGAGACCGCTCGATTTCTGCCAGAAGTGGGCCAATGCTTGCAACAGGTGGCCGGAGAATAACGGACGTGAGCAAGAGCCCAACGAGGGCGACTATGTTGAACCTTCGCAAATCAGCGACCCCGTCTTGCGACTACTGCAACCAGTTGTTCCATGCGGTATTCGGGCTGGCGCTCTGAACCCTTCGCAGCGGCGTCGGCGTCGGCAATCAAAACAAGGACGCGTGCCAAACCGTCGTCGTCCCAGCCAGCTGCCGCTTGACGAATCTTGTTCAACTGCCAAGGCTGTAATCCCAGAGCCGCAGGTTGAACCGATCGATCGCCAAACACTCTTGCCATCTGTCGAATCTTCATGGAGAAAGCTGTGATTAGTGGGATCATGTCGACACCGGAATTGAGTCCGTGACGCAAAAGCATTAGAGCATCACCCTCTCGCCCCTCGAGAGCAGCATCGACAATTGCCCAAGAGGTCGTCTCAACACGACCCCCGAAGTAGCGATCCACAAGCGCCTCATCGATTTGATTGGCTGAATCAGCCATGATCTGGCTGCACGCACCTGCGAGTTCGCCGAGATCGCTCGAGAAAGCGTTTACCAGCGCACGAACAGCGCCGTCGGTAATCTTGCGCTGATGTTCAGCAAACTCGGCCTTAACAAAGGCCGTTAGTGGCCCTTCTTTGTCGGTTTTGGGGCACTCAACTTCAACAACCGAATCGTTGGCCCGAAGGGCTTCGAGGAGCGCCTTGCCGCGAACGGAAGATCCGTTGTGGCGAATGATGAGAGTGGTGTCTTCGGCCAGGTTTTCGATGTACTTTTTGCCGTCTTCGATGAACGCGTCAGAGCAACGCTCCATGGCGTTGATGATGATGAGCCTCGGTTGGGAAAAAAGCGATGGGCTGGCGATTGAAAAGATCTGGTTACTTCCGTAGTCACTTGCTTCAAGCTCGTGAAGTTCTAGATCTGGGCTAGCGGCGCGTAAAGCGTCTCGGATGCGCCGAACTGCGCTGGAGGCTAGGAATTCCTCGGGGCCGAAGACGAGAATGACTGGAGCGGGCGTTATACGCCGCCAATCGGTTTTCGTTGCTTTACCCACCCTCAAAGCCTAACCGCCACCCGACACAGCGAAACGTAGGTCGCCAGTCACGGCAATTGCGCCTTGGAGGTCCGTCCTCAGCACCTC
>JBEBBA010000022.1:0-28985 GCA_041158585.1 Actinomycetota bacterium | reverse complement strand
TGCCGGCACGCTGAGCACACGCTTCAAGGGTGCCAACGCGCTGCCGAAGGATGCAGTGCTTGCTAAGACCGGGTTCATTCCCGGGCTCTACTCTCTGGCTGGGTACGTCACCGCAAAAGATCAGCGCAAGCTGGCCTTCGCCTTCTTCGCGCGAGGTGGGGGTGTCGGTGGCAACACCCGTTCAACACTCGACTCGCTAGTCGTGCGCGCTTACACCTGCGGCGCCAAACTCACCGAGTAATCGTTTGGCTACGAACGGGTTTCGTGCGAGACTAAAGCCATGTCAGCAATGAGGCTAGAACATGACCTCCTCGGCAATTTCGAGGTATCCCAAGACGCCTACTGGGGCGTCCACACCGCTAGGGCGGTGCAAAACTTTCCCATCTCAGGTGTCCCAATCGGGCACTATCGAAGCCTGATTCGCGCCCTCGCACTCGTCAAGCAGGCGGCAGCGGAGGCCAACCACGCGGTAGGCGAGTTGGACACTCACCTCAAGGACGCAATCGTCCGCGCCTGTGGTGAGGTAGCCGCCGGGCAGTTTGACAACCAGTTCATCGTTGATGCGATTCAGGGTGGCGCCGGAACCAGCACCAACATGAACGCCAACGAGGTTATCGCCAACCGTGCGCTCGAACACCTAGGACGCCAGAAGGGTGACTACGAGCACCTTCACCCGCTCAACCACGTAAACATGTCGCAGTCAACCAACGACGTGTACCCGACCGCTCTGAAGGTCGCACTGATTCTCGAGCTTCGAAACCTGATCGAGAGCATGGACCACCTGCGCAATTCTTTCGCGAGGAAGTCAACCGAGTTCGCCGACGTTATCAAGATGGGACGCACCCAGCTTCAAGACGCGGTGCCGATGACTCTCGGTCAGGAGTTCGCCACCTTCGCAAGAATGACGATGGAAGACGAACAGCGTCTGCGCGATGTGATTCCTCTGCTATGTGAAATCAACCTGGGTGGAACAGCGATCGGAACCCAACTAAACGCTCCGGCCGGATACTCCAAGCTTGCCTGCGAACGCCTTTCGGTTCTGAGCGGGATTCCTTTTGTCGTCGCCGAAGACATGGTCGAGGCAACTCAGGATGCGGGCGTCTTCGTCATGGTTTCTGGCGTTCTGAAGCGCGTCGCGGTCAAACTATCGAAGACCTCCAACGACCTTCGTCTTCTCTCTTCGGGTCCTCGAGCCGGCTTCGGCGAAATCAACCTTCCGCCAATGCAGGCTGGTTCGTCGATCATGCCTGGCAAGGTGAACCCGGTGATTCCCGAGGTTGTAAACCAGATCGCCTTCGCGGTAATCGGTTACGACATGACGGTCACGATGGCGGCTGAAGGCGGGCAGTTGCAACTCAACGCTTTCGAGCCAATCATTACCCGAGCACTCATGATGGGGATCACCCAGCTATCAGCCGGTTGCCGAACCCTCGCCGACCGTTGCGTCGATGGCATCACAGCAAACGCAGACAAACTGCGCCACGACGTCGAACGCTCTATTGGGCTGGTAACGGCGCTTTCGCCGACACTCGGTTATGAGAACGCCACCAAGGTCGCCCAAAAGGCTCAGGTTGAGGGCAAGACAGTTCGCGAAGTTGTGCTTGAACTAGGACTGATGACTCCGGCGGAGTTTGAGGCGATTCTTGGCGATGTCGATAGGTTGGTTCGCCCGCTGGGTAAGTAGCTTTAGCGGTTTGCTCGGATGTCTTTGTCCTGGCGACGCTTTGCCTGGATTCCGCCGATTACCGAGAAAACCAGGATGAACAGGATTCCTAAGCCGAGCCCGACTAGACCGCTGTTATCGCTGGCTGCGCCGGCAAGAGGCTCAGGTGTCGGTTCTCCAGCGCCGTTGACCGAGTAGTCGGTTCGTGGCTCGCAAAGGTTTGCGGTGTCACCGGCAACGAATCCGCTGGTGTTGGCAACGCTGAAGTTGAAGCTGTCTGAGATTGCGTGGCCGTCTTCACCTACAGTGCGCCAGGTGAGCGTCATCTCACCTTCGGTGTCTAAAACGGCCTTCGCGCGAAGGTTTGGGCCTTCGACGTAAACGCAATCCACCAAAATCGCATCTCCGTTAGCAGCGGTGATCTTGACCTCACTGCCGCTGCTGTCTGGGCTCTCTAACAGGGCCTCGGCGAACTCCATGTCTAGCTCAATCACGCCGGCTTCAACCACGCTGTCAGGGGTCGGGTTGGTGCTAACGATTTCGGTGTGAGCGAAGCTTGCCGACGGAGCGAGGGTTGCCGCAAAGGTCACTAGACCAGCAAGAGTCAGGCGGAGAATTTTGTTCATAAGGCAAGTTTATAGGCGCACGATAGACTCGGTTTTGGAGTAAAAAACGATTTGGAGTGAGAGCTTGACTGAAGAAAAAGGCGGTTTCCGCTACTACAAGCAGGTAGGAATCGGTGCCTTGGGTGGTTTGCTCACCCTGTCTCTAATCATCCTCGGTCTCTCGATCACTTCGGCGGGCAAGCCAGCTCCGACCCAGTCGCCTTCTGCCTCCGCCACCCCAAGTTCAACTCCAACACCAACCGCGACACTCGCTCGCGATTGCAAGGTCGGCGACGCTGGCACCGACCCATTACTTGGTTCGCTACAGGCAGTTGTGATCAACGCTGCAACTGACGAAGTCCTATTTGACCGCGGTGCAGAAACCGCTTCGGCAACCGCTTCGACTATGAAGCTAATCACTGCGGGCGCCGCACTGATGTCTCTGGGGCCGAACCACCGCGTTGAAACCAAGGTTTACTCCGACCCACTCGACCCAACCACCGTCATTCTGGTTGGTTCTGGCGACCCAACGCTTTCGCGTCTCAAGGCTGGTCAGCAGTCGGTTTACAAGGACGCCCCGAAACTTAGCGACCTAGCAGTTCAGGTGAACGCCTGGGCTAAGAGCAACAACGTGACCTCAATCAGCAAGATCGTGCTCGATTCAACTCTTTTCTCCGACCCGAAGTGGGAGGCGAGCTGGGAGCGAAGCGAGCAGACTCAGGGCTACATGTCTGAGGTAACCGCACTTCAGATCGACGGCGACCGCGCAAACCCGCAGGCGAACACCTCGGCTCGAAGCGCCACCCCGGTTTTGAATGCGGGCAAGGCTTTCAAGACGGCCCTAGGCGCCATAGCCAAGACTGCCGTTCTCAGCGAAGGCAAACTTCCGGTCAATTCGACCCCGATTGCTACCGTTCAGTCTCAGCCAATCAGCGTCTGGATTAAGCACATGCTTCAGGTTTCAGACAACACCGAAGCTGAATTCCTCGCTCGCCTAGTGGCGATCAAGAACGGATTGAGCGGCGGCTTCACCTCGATCGACCTCGCTTTCAAGAAATCGCTTATGAGCACCGGTCTGGACACCACCGGAATCACCATCAAGGATGGATCCGGTCTGTCGGCCAACAATAAGGTGAGCCCGATGTTCCTCGCCAAGTTCATGAAGCTCGTGCTCACCGACTACGCGGACTTTGAGGTCATCAAGCAGGGCCTCCCAATTGCCAATGAGTCTGGCTCTCTAAAGGATCGCTTCGGCGGTGACAACCTGGACGCAGCTGGCAAGATTCTTGCCAAGACCGGTTGGATCAAACGTGGCTACACCCTTGCTGGTTTGATCAACGCTAAGGATGGTACGCAGCTAACCTTTGCGATTTTTGCCCTGGGTAACGTAAAGGACTCCGCCAAACAGGCAATCGACAACCTAGCCACGGCGTTTTACCGCTGCGGTAACAAACTTTCTAACGAGTAGCCAGCAATCTAAGATTGTTAGCATCCGAAAGATTTAGCGATAGGAACAGCAATGGCGCTTTCTGAGCAAGAACTGTTGGCAAAGGTCCCAACTGGCCTTTACATCGGCGGCAAATGGGTTCAGGGTTCGGGTGCACCGATTTCTGTAGAAGACCCTGCAACCGGCAAGACGCTTCTCGAAATCGCAAACGCTGGCGCAGAAGACGGCCTAGCGGCTCTGACCGCAGCCGACGAAACCCAGGCCAGCTGGGCAAAGGTTCCTCCTCGTGAGCGCGCCGAACTACTCCGCCGCACCTTTGAACTCGTGCGCGAGCGTTCAGAAGAATTTGCCACGTTGATCTCTCTTGAAATGGGCAAGCCGCTAGCCGAGGCCCGCGGCGAAGTCACGTACGGCAACGAATTCCTGCGCTGGTTCAGCGAGGAGGCCGTGCGAATCTCCGGCCGCTTCGGTACCTCACCAGAGGGAACCGGTCGCATGCTTGTCGCTCAGCGACCTGTCGGCCCGGCATTTGCAATCACCCCTTGGAACTTCCCTCTCGCAATGGCAACCCGAAAGATCGGCCCTGCAATTGCTGCCGGTTGCACCATGGTTGTGAAACCTGCCGAGCTAACCCCGCTGACAACCATGCTCCTAGTGAAGACCATGGAGGAAGCAGGGCTTCCTGCCGGCGTGATCAACGTCATCACTACTAGCACCTCGGCGGCTACCTCGGCACCGATCATCTCCGACGCTCGTCTTCGCAAGATCACCTTTACCGGCTCCACTCAGGTTGGGCGCAAGCTGCTCGAGCAGTCCGCCCAGCGAATTCTTCGCACCTCGATGGAGCTGGGCGGAAACGCACCGTTCCTCGTATTCGAGGACGCAGACCTTGAGGCTGCTGTCAACGGCGCGATGCTCGCCAAGATGCGCAATATCGGCCAGGCCTGCACCGCGGCAAACCGCTTCATCGTGCATGAATCGGTGGCGGACGATTTCGCCACCAAGCTAGCCGACCGGATGGGTTCGCTGAGGCTGGGTCGAGGCATCGACGCCGACACAACCTGTGGCCCTGTCATCAATGAGAAGGCCCGCGAAAACATGCAGCGCCTGGTTGACACGACTGTCGCCGAGGGTGCGGATGTCGTTGTCGGTGGCGAGTCTGGGGCTGGGGAGGGTTACTTCTTCAAACCAACCGTGCTTGCCAACGTAAAGCCTGGTTCGACCATCCTCAACGAAGAAATCTTCGGCCCAATCGCTCCGATCGTCCGATTCAAGACCGAAGAAGAGGCTGTTCGCCTGGCCAACGACACCGAGTACGGACTCGTCTCCTACGCCTTCACCGAAAGCCTGAAGCGCGGAATGCGTCTCGTTGAGTCGCTGGACACCGGCATGACAGGTTTGAACACCGGCTTGGTCTCGAACGCCGCAGCGCCATTCGGTGGCGTGAAGGCTTCGGGTCTGGGTCGTGAAGGTGGCCTCGAGGGCATCAACGAGTACTTGGAAACCAAGTACGTAATGATTCCGGACGCAAGCCTCTAAAGAACTCGCGAACCACCGTCTGCTGCGGTTACCGTGAAAATGTTCGGGCGTTCGTACCCGAGGATTTCAAACTCCGCATAAATCGAATTCGTCAACTCCGAGATTCGCTCTGCCGGAGTCAGCGCGATAGCCGCCCCACCAAAACCGCCGCCTGTCATTCGCGCACCCACAGCGCCATGGCGTATCGCAGTCTCGACAGCGGTGTCGAGTTCATCGACGCTTATCTCGAAGTCATCGCGCATAGACACGTGTGATTCATGCATGAGGCGACCAACCGCCGAATCATCTTGGAGCGATTGAATGAACTCAAGGACGCGCGCGTTTTCTGTCACGACGTGGCGCACCCGCCTGAAGGTCACGTCGTCAAGAAGTTCTTGGGCTCGAGCTAGATCGTTGACTCCAAGTTCACGAAGCGAGGTTGCCCCGAGCGTTGCGGCACCAAGTTCGCAAGCGGACCGTCGTTCGGCATAGCCACCGTCCACCAATCGGTGCGCAACTCTGGTGTCGATAATCACAAGTTCCAGGCCTCGCTCGTCGAAGCCGAGCTTCACGTTCTTTGATTCAAGCGTCTGGCAATCAAGGAAAACTGCATGATCGGCCTTGCCAAGCAGAGAAGCCGACTGATCCATGATTCCGGTAGGCGCTCCAACAACTTCGTTTTCAGCGCGTTGCCCAAATCGAGCTAGCTCTGCGCGTGAGTGGCCAAGTTCCCAAAGTTCATTGAGGGCTAGCGCAACCGCACACTCGATAGCTGCCGAGGACGACAAACCGGCACCCACCGGGACGTCGGAGTCTATAAAGAGGTCGAAACCTGTCTTAGCGCCTAATACGTGGGCGACGCCTAGCGGGTACGCGCTCCAGTCGCTAGCCCCAGCAAGGTCGCTAACGGGCAACTCAACATGTGCACTACAAAAAGTTGAGCCAACCCTAGCGATGCCGTCTTCGCGAAGTTTGACTGCGGCATAGGTCGCGCGGTTGATAGCCATCGGAAGAACAAAGCCGAAGTTATAGTCCGTGTGCTCGCCGATCAGGTTGACGCGACCCGGAGCTTGCCAAACGCCGGTTGGCTGGTGTCCGAAGGCATTGGCAAACTCGCGAGCTGTCTCTTCGGCCAGATGAAGCACTACAAAACCTCGCGCAACTGGGCCGCTGTTTTTTCGGGCGGGAAGTCCGCTATGAAAGCTCCCATTGCCGACTCAGAGCCGGCCAAGTACTTGAGCTTGTCTGCCGCTCGCCTCGGTGAGGTTAGCTTGAAGTGCAATCTGAAGTTTTCGCCGCCATCAAATCTCGGCGCTTGGTGCCAGCCCGCAACATAAGGCGTCGGGCTTTCGTAGATGGCGTCCACGCCTCGCAGCACACGCGAATATACGGAGGTTAGCTCAGCAAGCTCGTCTTCGTTTAGCTCGGTGAGATTTTGCACGTGGCGGTGCGGCATGATTGTCGCTTCGATCGGCCACCGAGCGGCAAACGGCACAAACGCCGTGAAGTGCTCACCGCGAATCAGCTCACGCTCTGAGCCTTGCTCGAATTCCAAAATGTCTTGAAACAAAGATCTTCCGTGGCGGGAGAGAGAGGCGTAAATCTTTTCCTGCGTCGGCGTCACGTAAGGGTAGGCGTAGATCTGACCGTGTGGGTGATGCAGGGTGACGCCAATCTCTTGCCCTCGGTTCTCGAAAGGGAACACTGTGCGAACGCCAGGCATGCGCATGATCGCATCGGTTCGATCCGCAAGTGCGTCAAGGATTGTTCTAACGCGCGTCAGGCTCTGACTTGCTAGCGAACCATCGTGCTCAGGCGAAAACACGACCACCTCACAGCGTCCGATCGAAGGCTTAACAACGCCGAGTGGCAACTTTGGTTCTACCCAGTAGTGGGGGTCGTCAGACGCGCCGGCAATTTGCGCAAATGAAGGGTTGCGGTTTTCGAAGACCGCCACGTCAAAGTTATCTGGCAGTTCGGACGCGAAGCCAGAGTGGCTTGGGCACAGCGGGCACTCGTGAGCTGGAGGCAGGAAGGCTCGTCCGTGTCGATGAGCAGCGACCGAAATCCATTCGCCAGAAAGCACATCCAGGCGCATCTCTGCCAGCTCTGGCCTGGCATCGAGTTCGCGGGTATCTTGCTTGCGCTCTGCGGAAAGGATCGACCCAGCATCGTCGAAGTAAAAGAGGTCGCGCCCATCGGCAAGTTTCGCCTCGCGTTTAGTGCTCACGCCCACTCCTATCGGTTAGTCCTAAGTATATTCCCGTGCCACTACGGTCGTTTGCGTTAACTTACTGTTCATCTTTGGTTCGTAAGGTTAACGAGTTCGGTTTCTAGACTTCATACTGAATCAATCAGCATTTTCAGAAACGTTAATCCAAATATCAGAAGGCCACTCGGTGGATCCGCTAATTATCGTTCCACTGGTCATCGTTGTTGCGTTGTTCTTTGACTTCACCAACGGTTTCCACGACACCGCCAACGCGATGGCAACACCTATCGCAACCGGCGCAATGAAACCAAAGACCGCGGTAGCGGTTGCAGCTGTCATGAACCTCCTGGGAGCCTTCCTCTCAACCGAGGTTTCTTTAACGATCTCTAAGGGAATCGTCAACGACGACCTTTTCATTCAGGGTGACAGCAACATCGATCCGGTAACCACAGTTCCGGCAATTATCTTTGCTGCTCTGACGGGTGCCATTATCTGGAACCTAACCACTTGGCTCTTTGGTCTCCCTTCGTCCTCTTCTCACGCACTATTCGGTGGCCTAATCGGTGCCGTGGTGGTTTCGTTCGGTATCACCGCCATCCACTTCGACAAGGTGGCCGAGAAGGTGTTGATTCCGGCTCTGTTTGCCCCGCTCATCGCGGCGGCGGCGGCGGCGCTAGCGACACTCACTTCGTACCTAATCACCGGTCGTTCGGCTGAAGCTAGAAACCGCAACGGCATTGCAACCGGTCGCGCCAAGTTCAAGGTCGGACAGATCTTCTCGTCCTCACTTCTTGCGCTTTCTCACGGAACCAACGACGCCCAGAAGACCATGGGTATCATCACCCTCGCTCTCGTCGCGGGTGGATTTGCCACTCAAGATGACCCGGTTCAGTTCTGGGTAATTCTCTCCGCAGCTATTGCAATCGCACTGGGCACCTACATGGGTGGCTGGCGCATCATCAAAACCATGGGTTCGGGCCTTTCGGAAATCCGCCCGGCGCAGGGTTTCGCTGCTGAAATCTCCTCGGGAGCAACCATCCTCTCGTCGAGCTTCCTCGGTTTTGCTCTTTCAACCACACAGGTTGCATCAGGTTCGGTCATCGGTTCTGCCCTCGGTCGCAAGGGTGCTCAGGTTCGCTGGAACAAGGCGGGTCAGATCGTGTTGGCTTGGCTAGTTACGCTTCCGGCATCGGCTGTTGTCGGTGGAATCTCGGCTGCCTTGGTTCGCTACTTCGGCGTTGTCGGCTTCATCATCGACAGCATCATCTTGGTTGCAGGAATCTACGGAATCTTCCGCGTATCCTCACGCAACAAGATCAACCACAAGCACGTTGCTCCTAGCGAGGTTGCCGTTGTTGCCGAGACAGCGATCCTCTCGCCTCGACAGGTGCGTCAAGAAGCCGCACGTGCCGCCAAGGCTGCCGCTAAGGCCGCTAAGGCCGCTAAAGCAGCGAACTCCTCAAAGGGAAAGGGTAAGAAATAATGACCATCAAGTGGAAAGAACTCTTACTTGTATCTTCGGCATCGGTGATCGTCGCCGTGCTCGTGTCGGCACTCTTCGCCTTCGGTGTTCGCCTGCTAACCAATGCACAGCACGCTGTGCCAGGTGCTCGCAAGGGTAAGGCAGCTGACATCAACAAGGAGATAATCAACCGAGTCTTCGCCTACATCTCATTTACCTTGGCTTCTCTTGCCTTGACCACCTTCCTTCTGGGAATCGTGTACGCAAAGCAGGCAAAGGAACTAATCGGCGGTTTCTTCGGCCTGGAGTAACCAGAGCAAAGAGCGGGAGGGCTTGGCGAATGCCAGGCCCTCCTCGCTATTTAAGGAGGCTTAGATTCGAAACCATTTCAGCGAACCGCTCACCGATTAATCTGTAGCCTTCGGCGTTGGGGTGCAGTCCGTCCGGCGCTAGATAGAAGTCGGTTTCACCGAAGAGTTCGAGCCCATTTAGGTAGAACAGGTTTGCGTCTTCGCGCCGCTGGACAATTTCCTCTAGAAGCGCCCTAATCGAAACCAGCGTGAGGTCACCCACCCAGTCAACTCCCGTCGAAGCTCCGACAGTGATTCGGCCGTCGGGTCCGCCCAAAGTAGGGCCAGGGTTATCCTCGTGAACCTCGCAGTACACGGGAGAGATTACGAGTAACGGTGTTTCTGGGTGCGCCCTTCGAACCGTGTCGAGAAATGAGTGAACGGCCGGCACGAACGTCCGTCTAGTCATATTGCGACCATTCACCGGGTTGATACCAAGTTTCAAGCTAATGAAGTCCGCCGGTAACTCGGCGATGGACTCTGCTGCGAATTGCTCGATGTTTGCAGAACCCGCCAAACCGAGACTAAACAAATCCAAGCCGAGCTTTCTAGCGGCGACGACCGGCCAGACGCCTGTGGGTGCATCGGCTTCTAGGCTGTGGCTAATCGAGGAACCGTAGTGAACCCATCTCGGGGACTCGATTTCACGGGCGAATAATTGGCCATCAGATTCAAGATCGACAAGTTCGATTTCGCAATTATGTGGCAGCCATATGTCCACGGCCTTTGCCGTGCCAGCTTCGCCAAGTTCAAACTGGACAATGGAGTCTTCACCTGTCACATAGGCGGTGACCTGATCACCAGACCAAACCCTGCGGTCACCGTTCGAATGAGCTTGAGTCACCTCTAGATCTCCATGGGTTAGCACAACGGTGCTTGGTGCACTGTCGTAAGAGCCGTCGGCGGTTGCATCGAACAGCGCGCGATAGGTCAACCTGATCCACGCGCCAGTGCACTGTAGTGAGAGCCTCGCTCCTGACGGTTGGTCGGCAACCTTCTGAGTTAGTGGGTCGGTGTCGTGATACATGGCGTATCTGCTCGCCAAGCGTCGCGGCTTCAAGCCATGTTGGCCCGCTGTTAGCTCGGCAATGCCTCGGGCACTGGCGCGAAACAAGGCAGCCAAGGATTCGTTCATGGGTCAAAGATAACCTCTGCTCAAGGGTTATCTTTGAACTGTGAAGAAGAACCTCGTATTCAAGGCCGCGATCGTATTCGCGGCGGCCACCGCCCTTTTGGCTGGTTGCTCAGCTCCAAGTGTTGAGCCAACTCCGACACCAACACCAAGCCCGAGCGAAACATTCGAGGCTAAGACTCCTGCCCAAGCACTCGAAGACTTCAGAGCTGTTGCAGCCAAGAGTTGCGAAACAGCTTTGGCTCAGGGTGTTGTCGAAGAGTCAACCGGCGCCGAAGGCTTCAAATTAGTCATGGTTCCGAAGGCAGAGGCATACAAAGACTATTCGGCAGCCTACTTCGCCCCGCCAAAGACTTACGAGTTGATCTGGGAGACCGACGCGCTGAGCGCGTGTGGCGCTGACATCCAGTTCGCGATGGCCGAAGAGGGTGGCGGAACTGTTGATCTCGAGGTTAGCTACAGCACCGAAGACGGCACCTACACGACCACTCAGGACCTTGGTGAGCAGGGCAACTGGACTCTCAACTATGTGGTGACTGATGGTCTGTTCTCCACGGTAACCACTCTGCGAGAGGGCGAAGAGGACCCGCGTACGATCCGCTACGGCAACCTTACTGACGCAGACTGGGCGATTCTCAAAACCGCTGTCGATGCCTTCTTGGCAGAGCAGTAGTGGCCAACGTCCTCATTTTTGACGGCGACTGCGGGTTCTGCACGAGCACTGCAAATTTCATTGTTGCCAAGAGCAAAGCTCCAATCGTAGCTCACGCCTGGCAATTGGTCGATGTGACCCAATTCGGCATCCTTGAAGCCCAGGCTAAAGACCGCGTCTATTTGGTCGTTGACGGCCGACCTTTCGGCGGGCACGAAGCATTTGCGAACATCCTGTACCTCCAAAAAAACTGGGCGCTATCGACGATTGCTTTTTTGATGCTGGTACCGCCGCTTTGCTGGGTCAGCCGGCTCGGTTACTGGTTCGTGGCTCGATTCCGCCACCGGTTGCCTGGGGGAACTCCGGCCTGCAAACTGCCGCGCGAGTAGTTCGGCTACTTAGTCAGGTAACCCGCAACCCAAACGAGGGTGGCCTTAGCAGATGCAGTTCCGCCGTCGATTTTCGCCGTCACAACGCTGCTTCCGCGAGTCTTTGTGAAGTTAGCGAGGTACGCGGTAACCAGACCCTTGGAGTCTGAGGTTGCGCTAGTGGTCGAAAGGAATCCACCGACACCCTTGAATGAAATCACTACCCGAATGCCTGATGTGATTTTGCCGTTCTGGGTCACTTTGAACTGAACCGCTCCGGCACCTCCGAGCATCGCCTTGGTGCTCGAGACCGTTGCAACAATCTTGTTAGTCGGTGGAACAAATAGCACCTGGGCGATCGCAGATTCCTGGATGTTTGGCCCGGCAAGCACCTTGAACTTGAAACCAGCCTGAGCGGAGACGTTCGTTATGTTCGCGTGAATCTTCGCTTTACCGAGACCATCGAGCCTAAAGAAACAGGTGTTCGTGTCGGAAGACAACACCTGAGGGTCGCAACCCACCGAGCTAGTGCCACTCGAGTTGGCTGCGAGGGAGATTTTGATTCCACCCGTCACATCGAAAAGGTTGATCTGTGCAAATTTGCCACCGCTGCCAGAAGGACCCGTGTAAACGAGGTCGAAGCCGGTTGCCTGAGTCGAAAGGGCGAAACCGTTCGCCAAAACCTTTGAGTTCGTCGAAACCAGCAAGACACCGCTCAGCTGCGGATTTGTGATCCAAGTGTTGTCCACCGCGCTGGCCGAGTTACCGACCAGAAGGAGCGCGAGGGTAGTTAAAAAAGTAATCGTGCGTCGCATTTTCGTCCTGACTAAATTGAGGACGTGCGCACACACGTTCCTTGAACCCTAGCACCGAAAGAAGCGAGGACGAGCGTAAAGTTGGGGGATAGGCCAAGTGAGCCTCAATTAGGAGGCCATCATGGCCGAGAAGTCCCCGCAAAAAAGCTCAGGCAAAACTGCACCAGCCAAGAACCTCAAAGAGAAGCGTCTAGACAAGAAGGCGAAAGCCGCTGCAAAGGATAAAAAGAGTGACTAGTACTCTCGGTCGCATTGAAAAGCCGGCACTAATCGCTGCGATTATTGGCCCAATTCAATCTGTCTCCGGTTGGATGATTGCTGGTTCACTCTGGCCAGGCTACGACCCGGTGCGCCTGACCATTAGTGACCTTGCAGCGCCGGAGTCACCTGTGAACGTAATCATGTCTTCGTTCTTCGTGCTCGGAGGAGTCCTCACCCTGCTGGTTGCCTTCTATGCGAAAACCTTCTCCATGACCGGACGCGTGGTCATTTTTGTCTCTGCACTGTGCACGTTTGGCCTCACCATTTTCCCTACGCCACTCGAAGGCAGTTCAACCGCTCATCGAATCTTCGCGATCGCCTCGTTCGTGCTCTCAGCCGGTTGGCAATTATTCGCGATGCGCACTCGAAAGGACGCTCACTGGATCATTCGCCCGGTTGCGTCGATTAGCTTCACAATCTTCCAGGCCATCCTCGCGACGTCGTTCTTGTTCGTCTGGGCAGATAAATCAGCAACCGATGTGGGTGTTTGGGAGCGGGTCGTGGCAATCTCGCAGGTACTGCAAATGTCGGTTGTGCTACTTGTTCTGTTCGTGAGTCAGCGCCGCCGCCAAACCGCCTAAAGGCCAGTGTTTTATTGCGTTTTATTGCGTTTTGGTCATAGAGAGTCACATTTTCGTCTCGCCTAATTTTGCTAGGTAACTTGGGTTTCAGGCGCTAAAAAGCTGCCGCCAAACTCGATTGGAGACAAGCATGTCAGTTCTAAAAGAAGTACTCGCTGCTAACGACGCATACGCCGCCAACTTCGGCGCAAAGTCCGAGCTAGCTCTACCCCCAGCGCGTGGTTTCGCGATCCTCACCTGCATGGACGCTCGCCTCGACCCAGCCAAGTACGCCGGTCTTGCCGAAGGTGACGCCCACGTGATCCGCAACGCAGGTGGCCGTGCCTCAGACGATGCCATCCGTTCGCTGGTCATCTCATATAAACTTCTCGGCACCAAAGAGTGGTTCGTCATTCACCACTCCGACTGCGGCATGGAATTCTTCACCGATGAGGTAATTCGCGGACTCCTAGCCAACAGCCTAGAAACCGCTGCTCTCGGAGCAGAAGGCTTCTACGACGTGGGCACCGGTCCTGGCTCGGCAGAGGCCAAGTACATCGACTGGCTAACCATCTCCGAGCAGGCTCAGAGCGTTACCGAGGACGTTGCCCGTATCAAGAACCACCCGCTGGTTCCAGCAAGCATCCCTGTTTACGGCTACATCTACGACGTCAAGACTGGACGCTTGGTAGAGGTTGCTTCCGCAACTGCGGCCGGAGCTGCCAAGTAAGCAAACTATGAGATTGGACCCCCTTCCGAAAGGTAGGGGGTCCAAATCCTTAAGCTTCGCTAAAACCAACATTCCCGTGAATCGCAGCAAACCATGAATCAAATGAAGTAGGGTGAAGGGCAACCGCACCGTCGGTTCTACTATTTGGGGGATTCACTTTGAATGAATTAAGAACAACCTTAAAGTTTTACGTTGAAAAGATTTCTCGCGGTTTGGCTAGCGCGCTTCCGCAGCCAAAGGGCGAGGGTCACGGCATCAGGAGTTTTCTAAGGGGAGCTCTAAACCCATTGGCATTGGTGTCAGTGGTTTCGTTTTTGTTATCTCTCGCGCTACTGATCAGCCAGCGGGCTACCGATCTCCCGAGCATTGCTCGAATTGGCGCAGCCATTGTTGCCAGCAGCTTCGGGGGCTTGGTAACTTTCGCCACTCAAGGCAATCCACTGCAAGTTGAGTTCGGCTTGCATTCGATAACGGTGGCAGTTATCGCGTTAGCCATTACCTACCGTTCCGCTAGGCTGCACTCCGGGTTTAAGCCTCTGCACTATGCCCTAGGCGTTACCACCTTCTTGGCTGCCCTAGGTTTTGCAACACAGGGAAACATCAAGACGACTTTTGCCGACGCGGTAACGGTTAGCTCGCCAAGCGTTCTATCGCTGGCAGTAACGTTCGGCCTCTTTTGGCTTGTTGCAGTTCTAGGGGCTCGTCGAGCCGTTGCCGCGAGAACCAGCACTCCGGGTCTCTGGGCTGCCGCGACGCTAAAGAACTTCGCGTACATTTACGGCGCCTTGCTAGTAGCAGCTGGAATTACTCTTTGGGTTTCAGGGCTAATCAACCCAACATTTGCACTATCTACCGAGGCCGCACCGGTTATGCCTGCGCCAGAGGCCGAACAAGTCCTTTGGTTCGTTGTGGCAGCGATTCTTTACTCGGGTAACGGAATAGCGCAGACCTTCTTTGGGGCAGCGGGTGTTCCGATTGGTATCGAATCGCACGGATTCGTTTCGAACGAAATCCTCAAGCTAATTGAACCTGCTACAGGGGTTAGCTTCTGGGCACTTCCAGCATTTGGGCCTTGGGCTTACATTGGGCTCGTTGCTCTAGTGCTAGTCGTTGCACTTATTTCTGGAGCTGTTGCCGCGCGTCGACTCGGAATCAAGATTTCGGGTGTTGTCGCATTTTGGCAGACTCTGGTTACCTCTTTGGTAATCACGTTCACCGTTGCTTACTTCGCTGGCCTTCAGATCACCGCTTCTGCGAAGGTTGAAGAAACTCAAGTTGATTCCTCAATCTTCTGGGGCGTCTCATTCGTGGGTCTGATTCTTTCGACCCTCGTGGTCACGTTTGTAGCGATTGGCGGATCAAACCGACTCAATCAGTTCACTGCAAGTGCGTTCCCAAGAGTGTTCCGCGCTTTTAAGCAGGGCACGGACGATGTCCGTTCCCTAGCGGGGCGAGTCTTTGGTATCGCTGTTTCGCTACTCGTTATCGCTGCATTCCTGACCCCGGTCGCGGCGGCTTCCACAAACCGAATCTGGGGTGCAATCGACGGACCAGGCGTTCTGGGTCAGACAGCAAAGGAAAAGCTAACAGAAGGCGACATCGCCGAGCTAAAGGCATACCTTCAGCCGAAGCCGGGCGCAAAAGATGTTTGGTTCTCGGATGACATCCTGAAGGCGGCTCAGCCTTCAGATGACTACGACTTCTCGGTTAGCGTGATGAACAAGTCTGATGAACCCTGGACTGTTGGAAACCTCGACGCAATCGTGAACGTAACCCTGGCTAAAGACGGAAAATCTTTGGTCTGGCCGATTGACACTACTTCGGAGATGACCAACCCTTCATGGTTGATCCAGCACCCTAAGTACACCTTGAAACTTGCGCCTACAAAGCTAAGTGTCACCGTCAGCAAGCTCCTGCCAAACAAGGGTCCGGTTTCTGTGACCATCAACGGCAAGAAGCTTACCGCTGGTACGTATCTCGCTATCCCAGGTATTTACAACGTCGAAGCCGCGGGTTACAAGCTGATTGCTCCAACCAAGGAGACGGTATTCACTAACTCTCCGAACCAGAAGATCGCAATTGGCACCAAGATCGCTCTACCTGCTGGCGCGGACGCAATTCTCGACAAGGGCATTCTTGCCAAAGCGAAGAGCTGCTTCACCGTTGCCGCGAACGGGGCTTCTGAGTGCGTGAGCGCAGCTGCTCTCAAGAAGGCGGGTGTGGTTGTCTCAGGAAAAGAGCCAAACTCATTCTTTGACTCAAGCTTCTCGAACTTCAAGGTTTCGAACATTGTTTGCGATGCCGATGCCCGCACAGAGAAACTCACTAGTGCAATCGCACTTTTGAGCACCGGTAAGTGCTCGGCCGAGGTTACCTACACCGAGAACTTCTACAAGACCACCAAGAAGAAAGTTGCTCGGTACACCGAGACGACTTCTTGCCAGGCGGCTTGGGTAAGTTACGACGGTTACCCTGTCACCTACACCATCGGTGAAGATGACTGGGGCGACGAAGTCTGGGGTTGGTTCGATGACGACGGTTACTTATACGACTCCGAGGACGTATCTCTGGACGCTTGTTTCTACAAGTCGACCCAGCGTGTTCAGGACGGCTTTGAGACCAAGGACGTGCGCGGTGCGCTACTCACCAAGGTCAACATGAAGGCAACCGTTCAGTCGAGTGTCTCTGTGGCTGGTGGGCTCGACGCGAAGAACAAGTTCGCGCTCAAGAAGTAGTCGCACAGAATCAATGGTTAGACCCCCTGCTGAAAGGCAGGGGGTCTAACCATTTACACTCTAGAAAAGAAGTGCTGCCACCAAGGCTACGAAGATTCCGACAAAGATCGCTGGCGTGAGGTACTTGGCTACGTGGAGCCAAATCGCGTTCTTTGCGATGTTTTTAGCGATGTGGCTCGACGCGTTGAGCGCCGCAATGTCGCGTGCAATAGCTTGGCCTTCATGGGCGGCAGAGTACTCAGCCAAAGCGCCGAGGATACCTGATGCCAGCAAAATGCCAAGAACAGCCCATACGGTAAACCCACCGGCAGCGCGAATCTCGGGCACAAGTCCAGCCGTTGTGATCAAGAGGAAAGTCGGAGCAAGCTGCGCCAAAATCAGTTGCTGACGGCTCCGGTGCCAGAGGTCGATTAGTTCTTTTTCGGTCACGGTTCTCCCTTGTTTAGGCCAAGTTTAACGCCCTGTCTCCGGAAAGGTGTGGCGGGTAAACTTGGGCTATGAGGGAACACTTGGTGAGCGCGGCTGTGAGCCTGAATTCAAGCCTGACCATTCTTGAACTCGGCGTGGTTTTTCTCTTCCTAGGAGTACTTTCTTTCGTCGCGCTAAAACTACGCATCTCCAGCGTTCCACTCTTCCTGCTTGCTGGTCTGGCGTTGGGCAAGGGAGGTCTAGCTCCGCTTGACCTGAGTGAAGACTTTTTGAACGTTGGTGCCGAAATCGGTGCTCTTCTTTTGCTCTTGGTTCTTGGCTTTGAGTACTCGGCTAACGATTTAGTGCAAACCCTGAGAAAGCGTTGGCACACGGGTGTCGCCGATCTCCTGCTCAATGGACTTCCCGCGGCAGGATTGGCTTTTGCCCTCGGCTATGGGCCAATAGGCGCTCTCGCATTCGGCGGAATAATGTTCGTCTCATCATCAGGTATCGCCAGTCAGATGATTCGTGAGACAGGTTGGGCAAAATCGTTGCTGGCGAAGCGAGTGACGGGAGCCCTTGTTATCGAGGACCTCCTTCTCGCGCCATATCTTCCGTTGGTCGCCTCCGTAGCTCTCGGCCTTGGAGCTTGGTCAGGTTTGATCTCGGTTGGCGTAGCCTTCGTAATCACAGTCGGCATCTTCCTGCTGAGTGCCGGTCGAGAAATTCCGGGGCTTCGCTCGCTCTCTCAAAGAGGCCCAGGTGTTCTGCTTCTCCTGGTTTTCGGCCTCGCATTAGCTGTCGCGGGTGCAGCAAACCTAAGCGGATTCTCCGGTGCCATCGCAGCCTTTCTTCTAGGAATGCTCCTAAGTGGCGAAATAGCCGAGACGCTCAGAAGTCGATTTGCGCCGCTTCGCGAAATCTTCTCAGCCATCTTTTTCCTTTTCTTCGGTTTGTCTATCGCCTTTGTTGATGTTCTGGCAATTCTCCCAATCGCTATAGCCTTCAGCCTTCTTGGAGTAGCAGGAAAGTTTGGTCTGGGTTGGTGGATTGCCCGCGATATGTCTGACCCAATGAGCTGGAAGCGCGTTGGAGCGTTCCTTTCTCCAAGGGGAGAGTTCTCAATGATCATTGCTGCCACGGTGTCGACACAGGCCACGTTGGGCGGAATCAAGGAGATCACTCTGGCCATCGTCGTTCTCACGACCATCGTCTCGACGTTGGCGATCCGGGCATTTAGAAGCAGGTTCGACCAATAGGCTGGCTATCAGGCCAATTGATCGGAGTGCCACATGAAAATCTCCAACGCAATCCTCACCGTTCTTTTTCTCGTCAGCGGTGTTCTGCACCTCGTAAACCCGAACGCCTTCCTCTGGCTAATGCCGCCTTGGCTACCCGAACCGCTCTTTCTGATTTACCTGAGCGGTGTATTCGAGCTCATCGGTGCTTTTGCGTTCATCTTCAGGCAGCGCTGGGCCGGCTGGTTTTGCGCACTCGTTCTACTCGCGGTTTGGCCAGCCAACATTTGGTATGCCTTTAGCGTTATCGGCAGCGGTGATGTCGGTCTGATCATTGCGGCTTGGGCTCGATTACCGCTTCAGTTGCCGCTGATCTATTTCGCGGTCAAGTATTCGCGCAAACCTTGATATTGTTTCATCATGACAAATCTTGAACGCCCAGAACTAGAACCAATGCTCGAGCCAGCTCCATCGGTGCTGACCATCAAGGAAGTCCACGAGGGAACCGGTGTCGAAGCCCCTGTGGGCGCAACCGTGAAGGTTCACTACCTCGGTGTTGACTACGAAACCGGCGAGGAATTCGACTCTTCCTGGGGTCGCGGTGAGCCAATCGAGTTTCCACTTAACCGCCTAATCAAGGGCTGGCAAGAAGGTATTCCGGGCATGAAGGTTGGCGGACGCCGCACCCTGATCTGCCCGCCGGAATACGCATACGGCCCAGAGGGTGGCGGGCACCACCTATCGGGTCGCACTCTGGTCTTTGTCATTGACCTTTTGGGCGTCGTCTAATTCAAGACGCTATGGCCGACATCCGCGGAACGCTCATCGGCATCTACAAGGCCGATGGTGGAATTGTTGGAGAGCTCACATACTTCTTCGGGCATCTCGTGGGCGCTCGGAGTTGCAGCCTTTGCGACATTTCGCACTCGCCGATCATGAAGAAGTCTTCATTCAAAGCACTCGAAAAGCATTTGCTTTTGGAGCACGGCGTTCGTGTACGGATGATTCACCTGAATGAGCGCAATGAACGCGAAAAGGCAGCCTCCGAGGGTAGGGCGCCATGCATTCTTTTGGAATACCCGGATGAGTCGATTTCGATGTTTATTGATTCGCGAGACCTTAAAGCGCTCTCCGGTAGTGTGAGTTCGCTCAAGAAACTGATTCTCTCGCGGCTCGATCTTTACCTGTAGCAACAGTTGAACCCCCGCCATCCTAAGATGACGGGGGTTTCGACTTGTAGGCCCCGTCGGGATCGAACCGACGACCCACGGATTAAAAGTCCGTTGCTCTAACCAACTGAGCTAGAGGCCCATTGCCCTAAAGCAACTTCCTTAGGATACCAAAAAAGCTTTAGTGCTTCTTGGTTCCTTTGCGACGCGGGGCAAGGATTACACCGAGTCCGAGAAGAGCAACTGCGATCGGCAGCACAGGTGACATGGTTCCACCGGTTTCGGCTAGAACTTCATCAACTGGTTCCCACTCTGCGTAGAGAACAGTTCCGGCAGGGAGCGCAGGGTTTTCACCTGGAGCGTAGCGGGTACCGGTTCCGTCAGCCTTGGTGTTCCAGCCAACGAACTTGAAGCCAGCGCGGGTCAGAAGACCAGTGTTGGGGTCGATCGTGATTGGCGAGTTAGCCGGGACGTTCGGTGGGGTGCTTCCGGAGGTTGCTCCGTTAGGTGAGTAAATCACCGCTGGGGTTTCCTCCCACTCTGCGAAGAGCGTGACGTTGGCAGCCAGGTTGTAGGTTGCTCCGGTGTTGTAGTGGGTGCCAGAGCCATCGGCCTGGGTGTTCCAACCCTTGAAAGTGAAGCCGGTCAGGCTAAGGTTTCCGGAGTTCGTGGCGAGGGTGACGTTGCCATTTCCAGTCTGAGCTGCTGGGACGCTTCCGGCAGCACCATTGGCATCGTACGTCACAGTGAACTGAGCCTGGCTTGCGGTCCACTTTGCGTAGAGGGTCACATTGGCGGTCAGGTTGTAGGTTGCACCGGTGTTGTAGTTGGTTCCATTGCCATCGGCCTGGGTGTTCCAGCCACCGAAGGTGTAACCAGAGCGGGCTAGGTTGCCCGAGTTGGCTGCCAGCGTGATGTTGCCGTTACCGGTCTGTGCTGTCGGAACCGTGCCAGTTCCGTTGTTGGCATCGTAGGTGAGGGTGTAGTTCGTCACCTGCTGGCCGGTAACTGGGAAGGTGAACTCAACCTGCGGAGCCGGCGCGTAGGTGCCGTTGCCGGCCTGGTTGTTTCGGATGGTGCAGTTACCGGTGCCAACAAGGGTCACGACAAAACCGGAAACGGTGCAAACCGATGGGTTCAGCGAAATCATTGTCACGGGCAGGTTCGAAGTTGCTGTTGGAGCCAGAGTCACCGTGACCGGGGTGCCGGTGTATGTCTTTGCGCCAGGGTTAGCCGCTGTGATGGTTTGCGGTGTCAGTGTGGAGATTGGGAAGGTTTGCGAAACTGGAGTAGCAGCACCGAAGCTGCTGTTACCAGCCTGAGTTGCAACGATCGTGCAGCTACCCGAGGCTACAGGGACGATGTCGGTACCGGACACAGTGCAAACACCTGGGGTGAGCGAGGTTAGGGTCACAGGCAGCCCTGAAGACGCGGTTGCGCCAGATGCGAAGGCTGGGTCGGTTGGAGCCTTAGTGCCTGGGTTGGCGAAGGTGATGGTTTGTGATTGAGCTGCGGCCAGGAGGCTCAATGTGTTCGCGGAAGTCGAGTAAACGACGCCATCGGAAACTTTGAACTGGAGACTGTCATTGACAGATCCTGTGAAGCGCAGGTTTCCGTTGCTGATGTCCGTTGTGGAGATTTCATCGTTTAGGGCGACGTTTACCCAGCTGCCGTTCACGAACTTCTGAAGCGATCCTGTGGTAGGTAGAGCGGTGATTTGAACCTTGATAAATGGGTTCGAGTCTGGGTCTTGGAAATCTCCGAAGTCTGCCAACTGGATGACGCTTGCTTCGCCGTTGGCGTAGTAACGAGTCTCATCGGTGCTGGTTGGGGGAAGGTTGCTCGGGTTAGCAACTGGTGCTGGCTGCGTGATTCCGAAAACAGCAGATAGCGGCTTGAACGCGATGCCGAAGTAGTTTGGGCTCGCTGGGCCGGTGGTGCCGAACTTGGCGGTGAACGTGGTTACAGAGTCATATTTGACCTGAACCGCATCTTGAACGCGGTTCGAGTTCGAGTTGCAGCTAGTTGCTAGGAAGCGTGTCGTGCCAACGGGTACGTTCGAGTCAGTCGCGTTGGTGACGACGTCAATCGCGGTGTTCGCATCGAGTGCGTAGCTCTGGAAGCTGGTGAAGTCGGTGAACTGGCAGTAACCGCTTGAACCATCTAGGTCGATCGAGGTGACGCTGACATTTTGAAGAACAATCGGTGTTCCGGTTCCCGGGCCGGTGTAGGTTCCAGCCTCGAAAAATTCGAACTTGAAGGCGATTGTTCCCAGGGCGGCATCAAGGTCACCGTTCACCTGAAAGTAGTCGAGGTTGTTGCTCGCGCTACCGTTGTTGTCGTAGTTGGTGACAACGCCGTCAGTGAATTCGTTGGTGACAACAGCGTCGATGTTGATGCCAGCAAGAGGGGTGTCGGTGATGTTGGAGAACTTGACCACAGCGCCGTCATCCTCCGACGAAGCGCCCGAGATTAGAGTTCCGTTGTCGCTGAATTTGAAGTTGAAGGCTGCCTGAGAGGCGTCCACGCTGATTGCCTTCGCGCTCATCGAAGTAATCGAGAGGTTTCCTGCCACCAGAAGAGCTGCGACAAGAAAGGCAAAACCGAGTCTTAGTCGTGGTGTCTTGGCTACGTGTTTGCTCATAATGTTCGCCGTTCAGTACTTGAAAAATCGCAAGGTAAAGGCCGAGTTTGACCTTTCAATATTCTAGGGGTCAAAATGTTCGTTGAAACATACAGTTTTTGGCTCTGTCGGTTGGCTGTCTGGGCTTTTGGTAGTTGAATTGGGGCATGAGAAAAGTCGCCGCTGTCCTGATTGCTTTGCTTATTTGGAGCGTCGGTTCTGTCGCCCCGTCGAGCGCGGCCACCGTGTCCACCGTGGTCATTCACTATCAGCCGGCCGCTGGCAACACCGACGTGTGGAACCTTTGGATCTGGGAGCCGGGGCAGACTGGCCGCACAGTTGAATTCACTGGCACAGATGCCTTCGGCAAGGTGGCGACAATCGAATTCGATCACGCGGTAAGTGACATCGGTTTTATCGTCAAAGTTGGCGCTTGGGAGAAAAAAGACGGCAACATAGACCGCTCGATTCGCAACTTTGAGAATGGGCGGGCAGAGGTCTGGGTTAAGGGTGGAGTTGCCACTGTTTACACGAATAATCCTTCGATTGTGTTGCCGAAACCGCTGTTGCCTTCGTGGGCTAGAAGCGCATCCATTTATGAGGTGAATGTTCGTCAGTTCTCCTCCGCCACAAACAAGTTCAATGCGGTCAAGGCGCAGCTGCCTCGGTTGAAGGCTCTGGGAGTCAAGATCCTTTGGCTGATGCCTATCCATCCGATTTCGGTCGAGGGCCGCAAAGGCACCTTGGGTTCGCCTTACGCCGTCAAGGACTATCTCGGGGTGAACCCTGAATACGGAACCCTTGCGGACTTCCGTTCCCTGGTGAACGCCGCCCACGAACAGGGCTTCTACGTTGTCATGGACTGGGTAGCTAACCACACCGGCTTGGACAATGTTTGGGTCCAGCAGCATCCGGAGTGGTACACCTTTGTGAACGGGCAGCTTCAGCCGAATAAAGACTGGACAGATGTCGCCGACCTAAACTTCGACAACCAGGAAATGCGCCAGGCAATGATCGACGCAATGAAGTACTGGGTGAACGAAGTTGACATCGATGGTTTCCGCTGTGACTTCTCGGGTGGTGTGCCAACTAGCTTTTGGAATGAGGCCACTCGTCAACTGCTGCAATTGAAGCCTCTGTTCATGCTTTCCGAAAATGACTCGGACTACTCGCATTTGGACAGCGCATTCGTCGCTAATTACGGATGGACTCTCATGCGAGACATGAACACCTTCGCCGAAAGAGGTGAGGATGCCTACGACTTTGTCAGCACTCTGCAGCACATCAACCGCTCGTATCCGGCTGGCACATTCGCTATGAACTTCATCACCAACCATGACGAAAACTCTTGGAACGGCACCGAGTACGAGAGACTGGGCGCATATGTGAAGCGATTCTCAGCTCTCTACTTCACATTGCCTGGCATGCCGCTGATTTACAACGGTCAGGAGATCGGGTTGAAGCGTCGACTCGAATTCTTCGAGAACGACCCGATTGTCTGGTCAAAGTCAACAATGACGGATTTCTATCGCAAGTTTGTGGCTTTGAAAACTAGAAACGTTGCGCTCTGGAACGGGTCCTCGGGTGGAACCCTGAAGCAGTACATGGGCACTAATCCAAATGTGCTGTTTTACACGCGTGTGAAGGGTTCTAGCAAAGTCATCGTCGCAATCAACCTCAGTGCAAAGGTGCAGAGCACAACCGTGAAGCTTGGTTCAACCAGTGGAAACCTTTATCGCTTTGCGACCGGCGCTAAGGTCAAGGTTGCATCCACCCACAAGTTCACCGTTGGGGCTGGCAGTTACGAAATTTACTCGACGAATCTCGTCAAATAGCGCGGGCTGCGGCAACCCAGCGTTCGATTAGCTGCGTATCGCGAGTGCCCGGATTGAAACGAGCGGTGATTGGGTTGAGTTCTCTAAGTTCGGCTTGACTGGCCCAAAAACCGCTTCCCAACCCCGCAAGGTATGCGGCACCGATGGCGGTTGCCTCAACGTGAGTTGGTCGTTCAACGATCGTTTGAAGCAGGTCGGCTTGAATCTGCATCAGCAGGTTGTTTGCGCTGGCACCGCCGTCAACGCGCAGTCTTCCGATTTGGCCCATTAACTCGGCGACGCAGTAAACCTGCATGGCGATGCCGTCTAGGGTTGCTCTGGCGATGTGAGCCTTTGTTGAACCTCGGGTTAGGCCCGAGAGTTCGCCACGGGCTTCCGGGTTCCAGAAAGGAGCTCCAAGGCCGGTGAGTGCGGGAACAAAAATGACTCCGTCGGCACTGTCGGCGGCCAGGCTCTCGACCTCGCTGGATTCCTTGATGATTCCGAGTCCGTCCCGAAGCCACTGAACGGCCGCACCCGCCACAAAGGTTGAACCCTCGATGGCATAGACGAGTTCTCCGTTCGGGTGCTGCCAAGCAATGGTTGAGATCAGTTCTTCGTTCACGAGGATCTCGGCTCCGGTGTTCTTGAGCATAAATGCGCCCGTGCCGTAGGTGCACTTAGCGTCGCCGGTTTCAAAAGCGCATTGGCCAAACAGGGCAGCCTGCTGGTCGCCAGCGATCCCGGTGATCGGCAAGTGCAACCCTAGGAAGGCTTCGGGCATTGTGTCGGCAAGGTTGCCGTAAGAAGCAACGACCCTCGGTAGGGCCTCGACCGGCACGCCGAATAGCGCGAGGAGTTCGGCACTCCAAGTACCGGTTTTAAGGTCTAAGAACTGGGTTCTGGAGGCATTCGATGCATCGGTGACGTGGTGACGCCCGCCAGACATTCGCGCAATCAGGTACGAATCGATCGTGCCAATCGCCGTGCGCCCCTGGCTTACCCCAGCCCAGATATCTGGTTCGTTCTGCTGGATCCAAAGCAGCTTCGACGACGAAAAATATGGGTCTAGTGGCAGACCGGTCTGCTGTTGAACGCGGGAGCGCGTAGCTGCGTCAAAACCGAGGTCAACGTGGCGTCGGTCTTGCCAGACAATTGCGTTGCGTGGCGCTTTGAGGGTCGTTTTGTCCCAGAGCACAATGGTTTCGCGCTGATTCGTGATGCCTATTGCCGTCGGTTTTTCGGGTGATTCAGCAAGTGCGAAACCGGTTGCCTTCAAAACGGCAGACCAGATTTCCTCCGGGTTGTGCTCTACCCAGCCTAGCTGCGGAAAGTGCTGAGCAAATTCTTGGTAGCCGTGGCCAATCACTTGACCGCTGTGGTCAACAATTACAGCTGTGACACCCGTGGTGCCGGCATCGACGCTAAGAATTGCCATGGCTAAAGGTTAGTGAACCATAGGGTCGGTGCCGAGCTTAATCTCTTCGTCTCTGCGCTTACGGCTCGGCCATTCGATGATCAACATCGCGACGACCATCACAGCACCGCCGATCACAGTTTGCAGACGAGGGTCTTCTTGGCCAATCGCGTAAGCGAAGCCGGCGGCGAAGACAATTTCGGAGGTCAGGATAATGGCAACCCTCGATGCGTCCATGATCGACTGAGCCCAGGTTTGAATGAAGAAGGCGGCAGCCGTTGCGAAGACGGCCGTAAACAACACAGCACCCCAGACGTTGGTGCTAGGGGGAGGTGTGTAACCGTCGGGCAAAGCACCGAACCAGCAGACGATAGCGACGCCGACGAGTTGAACGACGGTTAGCGCGTAGGTATCCAAGCCTTTGCTCCAGCGCCCCAGACCGACGATGTGAAGCGCGTACATCAGTGCGCAGAGCAGTAGCGGGAGCAGGCCTCCCGTTTCAGAGAGTCCGTCGAGCGATATCAGGGCCAGACCCGCGGTGGCGAGCACAACCGAGATCAGCACTTTGACGCTGAGCCGCTGTCTGAGCAGCAGGTAAGCCAGCAGAGGGGTTAGAACAACGTATAGGCCTGTAATGAATCCGGTAATCGCTGCGGTGGATTGCTCGAGCCCGAGGGTCTGAGCGATGTAGGCGACTCCGAGGATTACTCCAAGAATTCCGCCTCGAACAAGAAGTGCAAGGTTCATTTTCTTGAGCGTGCCTGGGCGCACGGCAATCATGATTAGAGCGGCAATAGTAAATCGGATGGCGAGGAAGTCGAAGAACGGTTGCTCCGAAATCGCGTCCTTCATCCAAACGAAGGCAATACCCCAGCTCGCGGTTACACCGAGTAGGGCAAGAGTCGCCAGGTGGTTAAAGCGTGATGACACCGTCGGCCGTGCTCTTAATTTTCGGTGTCTTCTCTCCGGCGGCAATGTCGATGGTGAGGTTGTTCTCGCGTGGAGCTAAGGGGCAGGTGGCGAAGTCGGTGTAAGCGCAAGGGAAGTTGGCCGACTTGTTGAAGTCGAGCTCCCACTTGTCACCTTCGAGGTGCTGCGCAAAAACATAGCGGCCAGTCCCGTAGGTTTCCTTTCCGCTGGTTCCATCGCGGAAGATCACCCAAAGCGACTCCGGGTCAGTTCGGGTGAATCCGGTGAGGCGAACTTCTTGACCCGCAAGTTCAAAAACAAGAGTGCCTGCAGACTCGTAGCTGATGCCGAGATCGCCGACAACCGAGCCAACTGGCACGTCCTTTACGTCGGCCTCGAGAGTCGCGGTCACAACGTATTCGGGTTTGAAGTCGTAGGTGATTACTCCCTCGAAAAGCTCGAACATTTTGCTGTTTTCGTGGCGCGGACGCAGGATGATGTTGCCGCCGCGACTAGCAATTTCGAGCACGCCGCCAGTCATTGGCAACATGAGTTCAGCACGAGGCTCAAGAGTCCAGGATTGCTCCTCGGAGACTCCTTCAAAGCCGGTCGCAAACACCTCGTGACCAACCGCGCGCCAGCTCCCGCTGACGTCATCGAAACTCTGTGGCTCTTCGCTCAGCCAGTGCATGCCGGTCACCGCTAGGAAGCCCGTTGGGTTACGCCAACCTTTGTTGCGAGATTCAATCCATGCGCTATGGTCGTTCAATTTTTCTCCTCGGGGGCGTAGGTTTCAACCGCGACAATTTTGCGGTTTCGGCCGGGTGCGGGCTTGGTTAGATGAACAACAAGAAAATTGCCCGGTTTGATTCCCTTGGCGTCTTCTAGCAGCTCGAGTTTCTCGAGAGGGTGGTACTTAGCTAACTCCTCAAGAACCGTCGGAAGAGCTGGTCGGTGGGTGCAAACGATGGTCGATCGCCCGTCTTGGATCAGCTTGTGAATTACCTTGAGCGTTGATGCGGGCGTCTTCTTGTTGCCCGCTTCGGTTAGGTGCTCGCTAAATTCGACTTCGACCCCACGCGAAAGAGCGTAGGGAGAAACCGTTGCTCGGCAACGCTCCCATGGACTCGAAACGATTCGCTTTGGCCCCCAGGCCTTGAGTAAGCGCTTGAGAGAAGAAGACTGCGCCAAGCCTGAGGGCAGTAGTGGTCGCGAAGCCTCACCTTTGGACCAGTCGTCTCGCGGGGTGGCCTTGCAGTGCCGCAGAACAATAAACGGTTTGGTGTCTAGAAGACCTTTAGCGTGAAGTTCGACGACCTTGGTCAAAAACTCTTTGTCGTGTTGGTAAGAAAGGAGTTTGGCTGCCTCCTCAGTCCCCAGCCAATCAACTTTGGCAACCTCTTCGGATGGTTTAAATTTTGAAGCTCGAAGAGCCTTGTCAGTCACTTTGGCTGCCCAGTAGTGAACCTCTTTGTCTCGCCCGTTCGGAAGATCGTACTTTTGCACTCCCAGGTTTACGCCCAGACGGATCGACAGTCCTGTCTCTTCACGAATTTCGCGCACAGCGGTTTCGGGGAGAGACTCGCCGGGGTCAACCTTACCCTTGGGCCAGCCCCAGTCGTTGTAACGAGCTCGGTGAATGACCGCCACTAGCAAACGGCCCTTTTCTTCGCGCCAACAGATAGCGCCTGCAGCAAAAACAGTCATGGTTAGCGTGTGCCTCGGCGACCCGCGATTTCGCGCATGATTTGCTCTTGGACGTCGTTAGCGGTTTTGTGGCGCTGCCAAAGACCGTTGGAATCCAAACGCCAAGCGGACGCTTCCTCGCTGAACGCAAGGTCGAAAACTTGATCAAGGTCTCGGATGTGATCCGCCTGCACGATTCGAACCAGAGCCTCTACGCGACGGTCAAGGTTGCGGTGCATCATGTCGGCAGAACCAATGAAGTGTTCCGGCTCACCGCCGTTGGCAAAAGTGAAGATTCGAGAATGCTCAAGGTATCGACCAAGCACGCTGCGCACGCGGATGGACTCGCTGAGTCCAGGGACTCCTGGCCGCAGAGCGCACATTCCACGGACCAAAATTTCTACCGACACACCTGCCTGACCGGCTCGGTACAGCGCGTCGATAACCTGTTCGTCAACCAGTGAGTTCACTTTGATTCGAATTCGGGCCGGGCGGCCAGCTTCCTGGTGCTCAATCTCTCGGTGAATCCGTTCGATTAGGCCCTGGCGGACGCTACCTGGAGAAACCAGTAGCGACTTGAAGGTTGCATCCGGAGCGTAACCGGAAAGTTGGTTGAAGAGTCGGGTTAGGTCTTCGCCGACGCTCTCGCGGGCAGTTAGTAGGCCGAAGTCCTCGTAGAAGCGAGCGGTCTTCGGGTTGTAGTTTCCGGTGCCAATGTGGCAGTAGCGCTTAAGCTCGTTGCCCTCTTGCCTAATGACGAGCGAAAGTTTGCAGTGAGTTTTTAGGCCGACGATGCCGTAAACAACGTGCACGCCCGCCTGCTCCAGCTTGCGAGCCCAGGTGATGTTGTTCTGCTCGTCGAAGCGAGCCTTGATTTCCACTAGGGCCAAGACCTGCTTGCCAGCCTCGGCTGCGTCGATTAGTGCGTCAACAATCGGGGAGTCACCCGAGGTGCGGTAAAGCGTCTGCTTGATAGCGAGAACTTTCGGGTCGGCAGCTGCTTGTTCGAGGAACGCCTGGACGCTTGTTGCAAAAGATTCGTACGGGTGGTGAAGCAGAATGTCGCGCTCGCGGATCGCCCTGAAAATGTTTGGCTTTTCGTCTTCGGTCGGAAGCAGGAAGCGATTGGTAACCACTGGGTGAGGCGGGTACTTGAGTTCGGCTTTCTTGATCGCCGCAATTTGGGTAAGGCCTGTCAGGTCTAGCAG
>JBEBBA010000021.1:0-14136 GCA_041158585.1 Actinomycetota bacterium | reverse complement strand
TGTCCCAGCAAGGCGCTGAAGAATTCATCACCAACTACGTGGATGCACTCAAGCCGGTCTTGGCCGGGTACATGCACGAGAACAAGCGTTACGCCATGATTGCAATCGGATGCACGGGTGGAAAGCACCGTTCGGTAGCTGTTGTGGCAAGGATCGCAGAACTACTTAGTGAACTAGACGACGTCGCCGTCAGCGTCAAGCATCGCGACCTTGGAAAGGAATAACCGTGGCATTGACCGCTGAAGTTAAAGATGAGCTCGCTCGTATCGAGGTAGTGAAAAAGTCACTCAGAAACGCCGAATTGGCAACCATTCTTCGCTTTGCCGGCGGGCTGCACCTGGTGTCTGGTCGCATCGTTGTCGAAGCAGAGCTAGACAATTCGCAAATTGCCCGCAGAGTCAGCAAAGACCTAGCCGAGCTTTACGGCATCAAATCAGAGCTTTCGGTAATGTCGGCCGGCGGCATTCGGAAGGGTTCCCGCTACATCATTCGCGTAACCGAACAGGGTGAAGTTCTAGCCCGACAGACTGGACTGCTTGACACTCGAGGTAGACCGGTTCGAGGTTTACCCGCAGCACTAGTGGCTGGGTCAATTGAAGAGGCTCAAGCCATTTGGCGAGGCGCATTTCTCGCCCATGGGTCACTAACCGATCCTGGACGCTCTGCCGCCCTAGAAATTACTGCTCCAGGAAACGAAGCCGCCATGGCTCTAGTCGGCGTTGCTCGTCGCTTAAACCTAATAGCGAAGGCACGCGAGGTGCGTGGTGTACATCGTGTGGTTGTTCGCGAAGGTGAATCTATCGCGGCGATGCTCACCCACATGGGAGCGCACACACAGGTTCTTCGCTGGGAAGAACTACGCCTACGTCGCGAGGTTCGTGCCACCGCAAACCGCCTCGCCAACTTCGACGATGCGAACCTTCGTCGCAGCGCTCAGGCCGCGGTAGCAGCCGGTGCCCGAGTCGCTCGCGCGCTAGAAATTCTCGGGGATGACATTCCTAAGCACCTGGCCTACGCCGGCGCTTTGAGGCTCCAGCACAAGCAGGCGTCCCTCGATGAGTTGGGTCACCTTGCTGATCCGCCGATGACCAAAGACGCTATCGCCGGGCGCATCCGCCGACTGCTAGCCATGGCTGATAAAAAGGCTGAAGAGCTTGGAATCCCTGGCACAGACGCATTCTTGCCCGATGACGTCGATTAGTTCGTCACTCGTGGAATAACACCCTAGAAGATTCGATTTACAACACCGAACAAGGAGCAAACAAATGAGCAAGTACACCCTTCCAGACCTGACCTACGATTACGGATCACTCGAGCCAAACATCTCGGGCAAAATCATGGAACTTCACCACGACAAGCACCACTTGGCCTACGTGAACGGTGCAAACACTGCTCTTGACCTACTTGCTGAGGCTCGTGACAAGAACGATCTCACCTGGGTAAACAAACTCCAGAAAGACCTAGCCTTCAACCTTGCAGGTCACGTGAACCACACCGTTTTCTGGCGAAACCTTTCACCAGAGGGCGGCGACAAGCCAGTCGGCGAATTGGCAGCTGCCATCGATGAGTTCTTTGGCTCGTTTGATGGTTTCAGAGCACACTTCACGGCTTCAGCTCTCGGCATCCAGGGCTCTGGTTGGTCGATTCTTGCATGGGACGTTCTGGGCGAGAAACTAATCATCGAGCAGCTCTACGACCACCAGGGAAACCTAGCTCCAGCGAGCATCCCTTTGCTGATGCTTGACATGTGGGAGCACGCCTTCTACCTCGACTACCAAAACGTTAAGGGTGAATACGTGAAGGCCTTCTGGAACATCGTTTCGTGGCCAGATGTCACCGCGCGCTTCGAGGCGGCTCGCACGAAAACCAGTGGTCTACTGCTAGTCTGATACTGACATTTTGCTCCCAATGGTGCGAAGCAAAAGGGTTAAATAACAAGACCTGCAACGCCTATCTATGGCGGGCTAAATCACTCTGGGAGATACCTAATGGCTACTCGTGTTGGAATCAACGGCTTTGGACGAATCGGACGCAACTATCTTCGCGCCGAACTTGCCAAGGGCACCGATCTTGAGATCGTTGCAGTAAACGACCTAAGCGACCCAAAGTCGCTTGCGCACCTTCTGAAGTACGACTCAGTTACCGGACGTCTTCCTTTTGAAGTAACTGTCGAAGGTCAGAACATCCACGTTGGTGGCACCGTAATCAAGGTTCTAGCCGAGCGTGACCCTGCAAACCTCGGCTGGGGTGACCTTGGTGTCGACATCGTCATCGAGTCAACCGGTCGTTTCACAGACGCGGAGTCGGCACGCAAACACATCGAAGCTGGCGCTAAGAAGGTAATCATTTCGGCTCCTGCGACCGGTGAAGACGCAACCTTCGTTATCGGTGTGAACGAGCACCTGTACGACCCAGCCAACCACCACATCATCTCGAACGCATCTTGCACAACCAACTGTCTAGCCCCGCTAGCCAAGGTTTTCAATGACAGCTTTGGTATCGAGAACGGTCTGATGACCACCATTCACGCGTACACCGCAGACCAGAACCTTCAAGACGGCCCACACGGCGACCTTCGTCGCGCACGTGCCGCTGCGATTAACATCGTTCCATCGTCTACCGGTGCAGCGAAAGCAATCGGCCTGGTACTGCCAGAGCTAAAGGGCAAACTAGACGGATACGCGCTGCGCGTTCCAGTGCCAACCGGCTCGATTACCGACCTAACTTTGGTATCTAAGCGCGAAGTGACCATCGAAGAAATCAAGGCTGCGTACAAGGCTGCTGCAGAGGGCCCGCTAAAGGGAATCTTGATGTACACCGAAGACCCAATCGTCTCGAGCGACATCGTCACCGACCCACACTCATCGATTTTCGATGCTGAGCTAACCAAGGTAGTTGGCGGAACCACCGTCAAGCTAACTTCTTGGTACGACAACGAGTGGGGTTACTCAAACCGCCTAGTGGAGCTCACCGAGCTGGTCGCATCGAAGCTCTAAGCCGACGCGTTTAGTTCGACAAACCGAAAGATAAGAATTGCGCAAGCTTTCTGATTTAACTTCACTAGATGGCAAGCGTGTCATCATTCGTTGCGACCTAAACGTGCCGCTCGAGGGTAAGAAGATTACCGATGACGGGCGCATAGTCGCATCGGTTCCGACCATCAAACACCTGGTCGAGCAGGGTGCCAAAGTAATCGTTATCTCGCACCTTGGTAGGCCAGAGGGTTCTCCTGACGATCGCTATTCCCTCGAGCCGGCCGCCGTACGTCTCGGCGAGCTTTTGGGTCAGCCGGTCTTTTTTGCAACTGACACTATTGGTAGCGAAGCCAGGGGAGTAGTCAAGGCTCTAGACCGTGGCGGAGTAGTTGTTCTAGAAAACCTGCGCTTCAATGCTGGTGAAACGTCGAAAGATGAACAAGAACGACGCGGGTTTGCAGCCAAACTTGCCGACTTTGGTGACGTATTCGTCAGCGACGGCTTTGGTGTCGTTCACCGCAAACAAGCTTCTGTTTACGAACTCGCTCAGCTTTTGCCAAGTTACGCCGGTTTCCTAATCGAAAAGGAACTTGACGTTCTTTCTAGGCTTACCGCCAACCCTGAGCGCCCTTACGCCGTGGTTCTAGGCGGTTCGAAGGTGTCTGACAAGCTTGGCGTTATTGATCACCTGCTGCCTACTGTCAACAAACTGCTCATCGGCGGAGGAATGGTGTTCACCTTCCTGGCGGCCCAAGGCTACAAGGTTGGTTCATCGCTACTCGAAGCTGACCAGATTGACACGGTTAAGGAATACCTAACCCGCGCGTCGCAGCTTGGCGTTGAGGTTGTCTTGCCAACAGACATTGTGGTTGCCAGCAAATTCGGCGCAGACGCTGATGTTGCCATCACGCAGGCAAGCGAGATTGAGTCTTCACCATTCGGTGCAAGTGGGTTGGGGTTAGACATCGGGCCGGACTCGGCGGCCGCGTTTGCACGTGAAATTGGCGAAGCGAAGACGGTGTTCTGGAACGGCCCAATGGGTGTATTCGAGATCGACAAGTTCGCCGGTGGAACCAGATCAGTCGCAAAGGCTCTGACCGAAGTATCAGGCCTCAGCGTGGTCGGCGGTGGCGATTCCGCTGCTGCTGTGCGCATCCTAGGTTTTGAGGATGAGCAGTTCGGACACATTTCAACCGGAGGCGGGGCTAGCCTCGAATTCCTAGAGGGCAAGAAACTGCCAGGACTTGAGGTTCTAAATGACTAAGCGCGTTCCATTCATCGCAGGTAACTGGAAAATGAACCTTGACCACCAGCAAGGCATTGCACTTGTGCAAAAACTCGACTGGACCCTCAAGGATGCAGCACACAACTATGCCGAGGCAGAGGTTGCAGTTTTTCCAGGCTTCACATCTCTACGTAGCATCCAAACGCTAATCGACGCAGATGGCCTTGAAATCAAGCTTGGTGCTCAAGACATTTCGGCGTACGACTCTGGCGCTTACACCGGCGAGGTATCTGGGCAAGCACTCAAGAAGCTGGCCATTGACTACGTATTGATCGGCCACAGTGAGCGACGCCAGTACCACAACGAAAGCGACGAAGTGGTTCAGGCTAAGGTTGCGGCCGCTTTTAGGCACAATCTCGTTCCTGTTATCTGCGTCGGAGAGACCCTAGAAGAGCTTGAAGCCGAAGGTGCCGCCGCGGTGCCTGTCAGACAAACTCTTGCCGCTCTTGCCGGTCACGAGACCATCGGCGAGTTTGTTATTGCCTACGAGCCAGTTTGGGCTATTGGCACCGGTCAGATTGCAACGCCAGAGCAAGCCGCTTCGGTTGCCAAAAAGATTCGCGACGCGATTGCGTCAGAAATCTCAGAGGATGTCGCAAACAAGACCCGTATTCTCTACGGCGGTTCAGTGAAGGCAGCTAACGTTGCCGGCTTCTTGCGAAGCCCAGAAGTTGACGGCGTACTCGTCGGAGGCGCTAGCTTGGACGCTGTCGAGTTCAGCGGTATCGCACGCTTCCAGAAGCATCTAGATTTATAATCGTCTAGTCTGAAAAAGTTAGGAAGACATGAACGGAATCAACATCGCACTGCAGGTGCTCTTGGGCATCATCAGCCTTTTGCTGACCCTGCTTATCCTGTTGCACAAAGGTCGCGGTGGCGGGCTCTCTGACATGTTCGGTGGCGGCGTAACAACCACCATGCAGACCTCAGGTGTAGCAGAGCGAAACCTGAACCGAATCACCATCATTCTTGGCGTTGTCTGGGTGGCAATCATCATCACCCTCGGTCTGTTCCAGCGCTTCAACCTGGTCTAAACGCATGAGCACCACAGGCGGTTCTGCAATCAGAGGATCCCGCGTCGGGTCTGGTCCGATGGGCGAACGAGATCGAGGCTACAAGGCCGAACGCTTCACAATCAGCTACTACTGCTTTAGCGGCCACGTGAACGAACTCGCGTATGCTGCGACCGTTGAGCCTGAAGAAATCCCAGCCGAAATTGATTGCCCAAACTGCGGCCTTCCGGCAGGAACCGACAAAGACAACCCGCCACAGATCGCTAAGCACGAGCCATACAAGACTCACTTGGCTTATGTGAAAGAGCGCAGAACCGATGAAGAGGCTAAAGAGCTTCTCGAAGAAGCAATTGACTCGATCAGAGCTAGACGCGAAGCTGCTTCAGAGTAGCGAAACTAACAACCCCAAGTTCTAACCCCAGCAGTTTGGTCAATGAACCAAACCGTGCGCGACGTGCCGGCAATTCGACCGACCGGTAGTGACTGTGGTTCGTCACCAAAAGCTACTGAAACCGCTTCGGCCTTATCGGCTCCGGCGACCGTGAACCAAACCTCATTCGCTGCGTTGATGACCTTGTAGTTGAGGCTAAGGCGCTTAGCGGGTGGCTTCGGTGAGCCATCCACGCTAACGACAACCGATTCTGGTGCTTGTTCTTGACCTGGAAACAAACTCGCGATGTGGCCATCGGGCCCCATGCCTAGCAGGAGCAGGTCAAACTTTGGGTAGGCGGCATCCGCGCAAGAAAAGCGAGCAAGCTCTTGTTCGAAGAGTTGACCTGCGGCTTGAAGATCTAGCCCTTCGTCTGAGGCTGGGAATTCGTGGATGTTTGACTCTGGAATCACGCAATGCGAAAGCCAGGCGTTTCGTGCCTGCACAGCGTTTCGGTCGCCCGATGCCTTTTCAACAAAACGCTCGTCACCCCACCAGACGTGAACTCGAGACCAATCGACTGAACCGTCATCGAGTCGGGCTAGGCTAGCCAAACTGGCTATACCGACTGTTCCACCCGTAACCACGAAGTGAGCCAGTGGCTTTTGCTGCAACACTGAAGCTAGTTTTTCGAGCACCGCAACAGCCACGGCATCTGCTACCGCAGCGCCATCAGGCAGACGATTGACTATTGGACGGTTCACTTCTTTTTCTTTGCCGCCGGTTTGCTCTTCGAAATTGTTGGCTTCGGAGTTTTCGCCGAGAATGCCTTGGTGATGACCTTGCCGAATAGATCGTCTGGGTCGAGGCGACGCATGTCTTCGCTCAAGCAATCACGCAAACCTCTGCGCGGCAGTGAGATTTCTCGGGTGGGTTGCGTTGGTTGAATCAGAGTTGCGACGTCGGGCACATTGCGCACAATCTCGATGTTGCCTGATTTGCGAATCAACTTCACACCGCGAATGCCGCTTACGGCCTTACCGCGCGCGGTACGAATTAGAGAAACCTTTACCTTAAGTTGCAACTCAAGCCATGCGGCTAACAAGTCGGTGCTGGGGGAGTCAACCGCGCCGGTAACCTCGATGGCCGTGATGGCATCGTATGGAGGCTGGTCAAGAATGGCTGCTAGCTGGGCGCGCCACAGAGTCAGACGAGTCCAGGCGAAATCGCTGTCACCGGGTGTGTACGTCTTTGCCAGATGAACGAGGTAAGCGTGCGGGTCTTTTTGGCTCGCGGCGTCAGTGATTCTTCGCGTTGCAATTTGACCGATCGGCGAAGTAGCAGCCTTCTCGGGCGCTTCATTTGGCCACCAAGCCACGACCGGAGCATCAGGCAGCAGCAAACCGGTTACGAGCCCCTGTGGGTCGCTGGCGGCCTCTCCATGGGCCCTCAACACGATGACCTCAGATGCACCAGCATCGCCGCCGACTCGAATTTGAGCATCCAAGCGAGCCGACTTCTTTGAAGCGCCCTTGTCATCAGCCAATACCAAGATGCGGCACGGATGCTCGCGAGAAGCGTCATTCGCCGCCTGGATTGCCGTTTCAATGCCTTTGAAGTCGGTTGAGATGATTAGCGTCAACACACGACCGAGCGCGACGGCTCCGCCCTGCTCGCGAATCTGAACAAGCGCTTTGGATACTTTAGAAACCGTTGTGTTAGGTAGGTCGACGATCACGGAATCCTCCAAGCACGGCCATCCTGGGCCATCATTTGATCTGCAGAAGCAGGGCCCCAAGAACCAGGGCGGTACTGCTCAGGTTTGCCAGTCTTGGCCCAGAATTCTTCGATCGGGTCGAGAATCTTCCAAGACAGCTCAACTTCTTCGTGGCGTGGGAACAGCGGCGGGTCGCCGAGTAGCACGTCGAGAATCAAGCGCTCGTAAGCCTCAGGGCTGGCCTCGGTGAAGGCGTGGCCGTAGCCAAAGTCCATCGTTACGTCGCGGACCTGCATGCCGACGCCTGGGACCTTCGAGCCGAAGCGAATGGTCACGCCTTCATCAGGTTGAACGCGAATAACCAAAGCATTCTGGCCGAGCTGAGATGTCTGACTTGCCTCGAACAACTGCTGAGGCGCGCGTTTGAAGACGATAGCTATCTCGGTTACGCGTCGGCCAAGTCTCTTGCCGGCGCGAAGATAAAACGGCACGCCCGCCCAGCGACGAGTGTCGATGTCTAGTCTCATTGCTGCGTAGGTTTCGGTAACCGACTTCGGATTCATGCCATCTTCATCAAGGAAGCCGGTGACCTTTTCGCCACCCTGCCAACCGCCGGCGTATTGACCGCGCGCGGTGTACTTTCCTAGGTCTTTAGGCAGACGAACCGCAGACAAAACCTTCTCTTTTTCGGCGCGCAAGTCAGATGCGTCGAATGACACTGGTTCTTCCATAGCGGTAAGCGCAAGAAGCTGAAGCAAGTGGTTCTGTATAACGTCTCGCGCTGCACCGATACCGTCGTAGTAACCGGCTCGACCGCCAACGCCGATATCTTCGGCCATGGTGATCTGAACGTGGTCGATGTAGTTCGAGTTCCAAATCGGTTCGAACAGTTGGTTGGCAAAACGAAGCGCCAGGATGTTCTGAACCGTTTCTTTACCCAGATAGTGATCAATACGGAATACCGAGTCAGGAGGGAACACCGATTCGACTACTGCGTTCAGCTCGCGAGCGGTCTTTAGGTCGCTACCGAAAGGTTTCTCGATTACTACGCGGCGGAACTGATCGTCTTTAGGAGCTGCTAGGCCCGAGCGGCTGAGTTGCTGGCAGACCAGCGGGAATGCCTTAGGTGGAATCGATAGGTAGAACGCGTGATTACCATTGGTGCCACGTTCACGATCAAGTTCAGCGATGGTTTCTTTGAGTCGGTCAAAAGCATCATCGTCGTCAAACTCGCCCTGAACAAAACGAATGCCGCGAGAAAGCTGTTGCCAGACTTCTTCGCTAAACGGAGTTCTCGCGTGGTCGCGAACCGAGTCGTGCACGACTTTCGCAAAGTCTTGGTCTTCCCATTCACGCCGAGCAAAACCGACCAGCGCAAAGCCTGGCGGCAAAAGACCGCGATTCGCCAAGTCGTAAACGGCTGGCATTAGCTTCTTGCGGCTTAGGTCACCGGTTACACCAAAGATGATAAGTCCGCTGGGGCCGGCTATGCGGTTCAGTCTGCGATCTTCTGGATCACGTAGCGGGTTGATACCCGGACCGAGTTTGACTGGCACTTGAAATAGCTCCTTAGCCGATTGCGTTTCGAATTGCGCTCAAACCGCTTGTGACGTCACGCAGCGTAAGAGTCAGAACTGGTCGACCCAGAGCCGCCAACACGGCTGCATCGCCGGCGGCCTGAGAGGCGATTAGTTCACCGAATGTGAAGTCACGCCCAGGCACAGCAATGTCGAAGTCTGTGCTTGACGTGATTTGAAGGTAAACACCCTGTCTCGGGCCACCCTTGTGGTACTGCCCGGTTGAGTGCAAGAACCTAGGCGCCCAACCAAAGGTCGTTGGTCGACCCGATGCCGCAGCCAAAGCGTCGCGCAACTGAGCTGCCTCAGGAGCGCTGGTTCGATCTAGGTAAGCGTGAACCGAAACATAGCCGTCAGCATCCAAGTTGGCCAAAAGGGCGCGGATGGCCGCTCCTAAGGTGTCGCTCTCACCGAGGTTTAGTGCCTGAGCTCGCACCTCGACATTGTTTGCCTCAAAGGCCGGGGTTGTCGCCTCGGCGCGCTGCTCGAGCATTCCTCTAGCGGCGATCTTTGCAGATTCAACATCTGGCTGATCAAACGGGTTGATGCCGATCAAGCGACTCGCCACTACGGTCGCGTACTCCCAAAGTAAGAACTGAGCACCTAGCGGGCCTGACACTGAAACATCATCACCGGAGGCATCTGTAGCTTCGGCAAAGATCTTTGCCACCAACAGGTCTGCGGGTTGTTGAGCTAGCTCTGAGCTGTCAACCGAGAGAACCACTGGCAAGACACCTAAGCCAAGCTTTCCTGTTGATTCCGCGATTAGCTGCTCTGCCCAGTCGCCAAATCCGACGATGGGGGAGTCCACGTCGACAAGCCCGAGCTTGTCCTTGAACCCTGAGTGGCTGGCAGTGCGGGCCATGGCAGCACCCAAAACCAGAGCTGGGTTCGCTTCGCTATCGCTGGCGAGTAGCTCAGAGACAGCGTTCGCATCGTCTAGTAGGCCCTGAATGTCAGCGCCAGCAAGACCCGAAGGCACTAAACCGAAAGCGGTGAGTGCCGAGTAGCGCCCGCCGACGGTGGCGTCAGCATTGAAGATTCGGTAGCCATCGGCCTTTGCAGCGGCTTCCATCGGTGAATCAGGGTCGGTGACAATGACAATTCGATCGGTTTTGTCGATGCCGGCGTCGGTGAAGGCCTTTTCGAAGATTCTCTTCTGCGAATCGGTCTCCACGGTCGAGCCCGACTTCGACGACACGATGATGGCGGTGCGAGAAATCGCTCCGTTCAGAGCATCCTGAACCTGCGAAGGGTCAGTCGAGTCGAGAACAACGAGAGCCACGCCAGCTGTCGAAGTGATTACCTCTGGCGCGAGCGATGAGCCACCCATTCCGCATAGAACGAAGCGGTCAACACCCTTTTCAGCAAACTCGGCTCTGAGAGCAAGGATGCTCTGAATCAAGTGCTGCGAGTCAGATGCCGAGGTGACCCAGCCAAGGCGCTTGGATGATTCGTCTTCGGCGTCTTTGCCCCAAAGGGTGAAGTCTTTGGCTGCAATGCGGCTCGCAACACGATCTGCAACAAGCGCGCCGATGTTTTGCTCGACAGCAGCCTTAGCTGCACCCGATACTGAAACTGAAAGTGCCATTACTTGGCTGCCTCCAGAGCGTTTGAAACGCTCTCGACTAGCTCGTTCCAAGAAACGTTGAACTTTTCAACACCCTCTTTTTCGAGTTTTTCAGTCGCCTCGTCGTATGAAACGCCAACTGCGGTCACGGCGAGCAGAATCATGTTCGCCTCTTCGTACTTCGAGCGGATGCTGTCTTGTGGAACGATACCGTGGTCGAACACTGCCTCCATGGTCTTTTCAGGCATGGTGTTGACCAACTCGGGAGCAACCAATTCGGTCACGTAAAGAGTGTCTGAAAGGTTTGGGTCTTTGACACCGGTCGAGGCCATGAGTGGACGCTGCTTGTTGGCTCCGGCTGCGGCAAGCGCGCTCCATCGCTCGTTGTCGAAGTCCTGCTCGTAAACCTGGTAAGCCAAGCGGGCATTTGCCAGAGCGGCCTTCGACTTTAGCGACAATGCGTCACCGGTGCCCACGGCTGCTAATCGTGCGTCAATTTCTAGGTCGACGCGCGATACGAAGAAACTGGCGACAGAGTGAATCTTGCTCAGGTCGTGCCCGTTGGCCTTAGCCAGTTCGATGCCTTGAATGTAGGCCTCAATTACTTCGTGGTAGCGAGCCAACGAGAAGATGAGGGTTACGTTCACGCTGATACCAGCGCCGATGACCTGCGTGATTGCCGAAAGGCCAGGCTTTGTAGCCGGAATCTTGATCATGACGTTTTCGCGGTTGACCTTGGCAAACAGCTCTAGAGCCTGAGCAACGGTGCCTTCGGTGTCGTTAGCTAGGCCAGGCTCAACCTCGATCGAAACACGGCCGTCGAAACCTTTCGATGCGCGGTAAACATCGGCAAAGATGTCGCAAGCCTCGGCGACATCTTGAGTGGTGATTTCGAAAATCGCTTCGGTAGCCGAAACTCCGCGGGCTGCAAGCTCTGCAACCTGCTCGCCATAGCCTTCACCCTTTGACAAGGCCCCGGCAAAAATCGTCGGGTTGGTGGTGACGCCCGATACCGAACGGCTTTCGATTAGCGCGGCAAGAGCGCCCGAGCGGATGCGGGTGCGAGATAGGTCATCTAGCCAGATGCTGACGCCGTTGGCTGCCAGTTGTGCGAGTGGACTGTTCATTGTTCTTCTTTCCTAAACCAATCTGACTAAATCTTTGAGAGTGAAGTTTTTGCGGCTGCGACGACGTTTTCAACGGTCATTCCGAATTCGCGGAACAAGGTTGCGTAGTCGGCAGATGCACCGAAGTGTTCGATCGAAACGCTCTCGCCGAACCCTCCAACGTACTTTGACCAACCTAGGCTCAGACCGGCTTCAACCGACACACGAGCCTTCACGGATGCTGGGAGCACCGATTCGCGGTATTCCGAGGTCTGCTCGTCGAACCATTCCAAACATGGTGCAGAGACAACGCGAGTCGCGATGCCGGCCGCCTCGAGTTCGAGGCGCGCAGCAACTGCTAGCTGCACCTCAGAACCGGTTGCAATCAAAATCACATCTGGCTTGCCGCTGGCGGCATCCGCCAAAACGTAGGCTCCCTTTTCGGTGTGCTTGGCTGCGCCATAGACAACACCGGTGGCATCTGCATCCGTGCGGTTGAATACCGGCAGATTCTGACGGCTTAGAGCAATACCGGCCGGGTTGTTACGACGTTCAAGAATCGTCTTCCAGGCGTATGAGGTTTCGTTGGCATCGGCTGGGCGAACCATGTCGAGGTTCGGAATTGCACGAAGCGAAGCGATCTGCTCGATTGGCTGGTGGGTCGGGCCATCTTCACCGAGGGCTACCGAGTCGTGAGTCCAAACGAAGATGGAAGGCACGCCCATAAGAGCAGCTAGGCGAACCGCAGGGCGCATGTAGTCGCTGAAAATCAAGAAGGTTCCGCCGAAGACACGGGTGTTTCCGTGCAGTGCGATTCCATTGAGAATCGACCCCATAGCGTGCTCGCGAATACCAAAGTGCAGCACGCGACCGTACTTGTTTCCAGACCACTCGTGAGTTGACCACTGCTCGGGTACGAACGACTTAGAACCATTGATCGTGGTGAGGTTCGATTCGGCAAGGTCGGCCGAGCCACCCCATAGCTCGGGCATAACAGCCGCGATGGCGTTGATTACCTTGCCAGAGGCGGCGCGGGTTGCAAGTTCGGTGCCCGCCTCGAATACAGGGAGAGCGGCTTCGATACCCGCAGGCACTTCTTTGCGCTCCATGCGCTCAAGAAGCGCTTTGGCTTCTGAGTTTGCCTGAGCCCACTTGTCGAAGCCAACTTGCCACTCGGCACGTACAGCGTCGGCGTGAGCCTGGTAGCCACGGGTGTGGGCCAATACCTCTGGTGCAACTTCGAAGGTTTTCTCTGGGTCGAAACCAAGAACTTGCTTCAGTCCGGCAAGTTCTTCTGAACCAAGCTTTGAGCCGTGAACCTTGCCAGAGCCCTGTTTAGTTGGTGACGGCCATCCGATGATGGTACGAAGAGTGATTAGCGATGGCTTGTCGGTGACGGCCTTCGCCTTCTCGATTGCCTCGTAAAGCTCACGAACATCTTCAACGTAATTGCCGGTCTTTTTCCAGTCGACGGTCTGGGTGTGCCAGCCATAAGAGTTGTAGCGTGCGGTGAGGTCTTCGGTAAACGCGATGTTGGTGTCGTCTTCAATTGAAATCTGGTTTGAGTCATAGATAACAACGAGGTTTCCGAGTTGCTGGTGACCCGCAAGCGAGGCGGCTTCCGAGGTCACACCCTCTTGCATGTCACCGTCACCGGCGATCACATAAACGAAGTGGTCGAACGGGCTTTCACCCTGAGCGGTTTCTGGGTCAAACAGACCGCGCTCAAAACGTGAGGCGTATGCAAAACCGGTTGCCGAAGCCAGACCCTGGCCTAGGGGGCCGGTGGTGATTTCAACACCCTTGGTGTGCCCATACTCAGGGTGACCAGGAGTTGCCGAACCCCAGGTACGCAATGACTTTAGGTCTTCAAGCTCAAGGCCGTATCCGTGCAGGAACAGCTGGTTGTAGATGGTGAGCGACGAGTGCCCGACCGACAGAATGAAGCGGTCGCGACCGATCCAGCGATCATCTTTAGGGTCGTGACGCATGACCTTGTTGAACAAGAGGTAGGCAACAGGCGCGAGTGAAATGGCGGTACCTGGGTGACCGTTACCAACCTTTTCGACGGCGTCCGCGGCAAGCACACGTGCTGTGTCGACGGCTTTTGAATCGAGATCTGACCACTGGAATGCTGACAAGACAGCTCCTTATTTTCTAGCGCTAAAAAGCAAATGAATATTCGGTGGCTTCTTCGCCAAGTTGATAAGTCGAAACTGGGCATAGATTTGCACGCACGTTTCACTAGAAGTCTATACCCGTGCGATTTATTACGAGGGAATAACGCTCCCTTTATTTCATTTAGACTTGAGCGTGATGGACAGCGAAAAAACAACCCCAAAAGTGAGCCCGACGGCCACCTTTTTTCGCAAACTCCGCGCTTATTTTGCACTAACCAAACCGCGCGTTATTGAGCTACTGCTAGTTACCACTGTGCCAACCATGGTGCTAGCTCAGGCTTCGCTGACCGGCAGCAAAGATGCCTTTCCAAGCCTTTGGTTGGTGCTTGCCACTTTGGTCGGC
>JBEBBA010000020.1:0-7102 GCA_041158585.1 Actinomycetota bacterium | reverse complement strand
GCTCGTGAAACTGCGCGACCTTGGTAACACCCTCATCGTGGTAGAACACGACGAGGACACCATCAAGGCATCCGACTGGGTTGTTGACATCGGCCCTCGTGCTGGAATTCACGGCGGCGAGGTGGTTCACTCGGGCACGTACGCAGAGCTATTGAAGAACACCATGTCGATCACCGGCGACTTCATGTCTGGTCGCGAATCCATCGCAATGCCAGCAAAGCGTCGCCCGATTGACAAAAAGCGCATTGTTCGAGTGGTTGGCGCAAAAGAAAACAACCTGAAAAACGTCGATGTTGACTTCCCGCTCGGCACTTTGACAGCTGTGACCGGCGTCTCCGGTTCAGGTAAGTCCTCCTTGGTGAACGACATCCTCTACGAGGTGCTCGCCAACGCTCTCAATGGCGCGAAGGGCGTGCCTGGACGTCACACTCGAATCGAAGGCCTCGAGCTTCTCGACAAAGTTGTTCACGTCGATCAGAACCCGATTGGACGCACACCTCGATCTAACCCGGCCACCTACACCGGCGTCTTCGATCACATCCGCAAACAGAACGCCGAGACTCAGGAGGCGAAGGCACGCGGTTACCAGCAGGGCCGCTTCTCGTTCAACGTTAAGGGCGGCCGTTGCGAGGCGTGCTCTGGCGATGGAACGCTGCGAATCGAAATGAACTTCCTGCCAGATGTTTATGTAGCCTGCGAGGTTTGCCACGGCGAACGCTACAACCGCGAAACTCTCCAGGTTCTTTACAAGGGCAAAAACATCGCCGAGGTTCTGGAGATGCCAATCAGTGAAGCGGCGGAGTTCTTTGCGCCGATTAGCGCGATTGCACGCTACCTAAACACTCTCGTCGATGTCGGTCTAGGCTACGTTCGTCTCGGCCAGTCAGCCACCACGCTCTCGGGCGGAGAAGCGCAGCGCGTAAAGCTAGCGACCGAACTCCAGAAGCGTAGTTTCGGTCGTTCGATTTACGTCCTAGACGAACCGACTACCGGCCTGCACTTCGAGGATGTTCGCAAATTGCTTCTCGTTCTGAACGGGCTAGTCGACAAGGGTAATACGGTTATCGTCATCGAACACAACCTCGACGTGATCAAGTGCGCAGACCACGTCATCGACCTTGGTCCTGAGGGGGGATTCCGAGGCGGCGAAATCGTGGCAACCGGAACACCGGAAGAAGTGGCGAAGAACAAGCGTTCATTCACCGGTCAGTTCCTCGGCGAGATCCTCAAGGGCTAATTCGTGAGTGGGCATCTGTCTTGGCGTCCAAAGACGTCAGACATACCCACAGAGCCTGGCGTTTACCGTTGGCTCGATGCCACCGGTCGGGTGATTTACGTCGGCAAGGCGAAGAACCTGCGACAACGTCTAACCAGTTACTTCGCAAAACCCGAAACGCTTCACAAGCGAACTCGCAAGATGGTCGAAACCGCAGCGGACCTGCAGTGGACGATCGTGAAGTCAGAGTTCGAAGCTCTACAACTCGAATTCACCTGGATCAAAGAGTTCAACCCGCAGTTCAATGTGAGATTCAAGGACGACAAGTCTTACCCGTACCTTGCTATCTCGATGTCAGACGCCGTACCGCGCGTTTTCATCACCCGAAACCGTGACAACCGCGGAACCAAGTTCTTCGGCCCTTACACTCAGGCCTGGACGGTCAGAGAGACCCTTGACACCCTGTTGAAGGTCTATCCGGTGAGATCCTGCAGCTCTGGGGTTTACCAACGCGCGCAATCCACAAACAGAGCTTGCCTGCTCGGCGACATCGGCAAGTGCGCGGCACCCTGCGTACAACGCGTTACACCGGCCGAGCACAAGACGATTGCCAAGGAGTTCGCCGAGTTTATGTCGGGTGGCGACACTAGGCACATCAAGCTTTTGCGCGAACGAATGGCCGAGGCGAGCGAAGCCCAGCAGTACGAACTTGCTGCGAAACTTCGCGACCAAGTTTCAGCGCTGGAAAAAGTTCTCGAAAAGAGCACGGTGGTTTTCAGCGACGACACCGACGCGGATCTCTTCGGGATCGCCGACGATGAGTTGGCTGCAGCGGTAAGCCTCTTCCGAGTAAGAGGGGGTCGAATCAGGGGAGTGCGCGGCTGGGTTGTCGATAAGGAGCTCGAACGCACGCTTCCCGAGATAGTCGAGTACGCACTGCAGAACAACTACGTGGGTACCGCCAGCGAAGACATCCCGCGTGAAATTCTGGTTCCGGCCCTCCCGGAGGACAAAGCTGCCATGGCGCAGTGGCTCAGCGACCTGCGCGGTTCCAAGGTTGACCTTCGAATCCCGATCCGTGGCGACAAGCGCGCCCTCGCCGAGACTGCGCTAACCAATGCCAAACACTCACTGATGCTCTACAAGAACAAGCGTTCAAGCGACTTCACTTCACGCGCCGAGGCCCTCGCCGGCATTCAGAAGGCGCTAAATCTCGAGGAAGCTCCCTTGAGGATCGAATGCTTCGACGTCTCTCATCTGGCCGGCACAAACGTTGTGGCCTCGATGGTCGTCTTCGAGGACGGCCTTCCAAAGAAAGACCATTACAGGCGCTTCTCGATCGATGAGACCACCGACGACACAGATTCGATTTATCAGGTGCTGTCGCGCCGTTTGAAGTATCTCGTCGAAGGGGATACCGAGTTAGATGCCACAAAGTTTTCCTACCGTCCGTCCTTGCTCATAGTTGACGGCGGCATCCCGCAGGTGAACGCTGCGGCTCGGGCAATTAGGGATTCAGGAGTAGCGGGGCTAGCGGTGGTCGGTTTGGCTAAGCGGTTAGAAGAGGTTTGGGTGCCAGGTTCTGAATTTCCGATCATCCTGCCGCGAGCCACCGACGAGCTTTTTCTGCTGCAACGAATCCGCGACGAGGCTCACCGGTTCGCGATTACCTACCAGCGCAAGAAACGATCGCTAGCGATTGCTTCTGTTTTGAGCGACATCCCTGGTTTGGGTGAAAAACGCGTTTCGGCTCTGCTCAAGCATTTCGGCTCGGCAAAGCGATTAAGACTTGCCACCGTAGACGAGATTTCAGACGTCGCAGGCATCGGCCCGGCGCTCGCTCAGCAAATCGTTACATCGCTATCCGAATAAACCGCTCTCGGCGTGTCGCAATCGCGGTAAAGTGGTGAGGCACGCGAAATAAGGGGTCGTTTTGGTCGAGAAAAAGCACGAACTGCTGGTGGTTACCGGCATGTCTGGTGCCGGCCGATCGACCGTTGGAGACGCCCTAGAGGATCTCGGTTGGTACGTTGTCGATAACCTGCCACCGCAAATGCTTTCGCCGATCAGCGACCTGTTTTCACTCACTCGAACACCACTGCCGAAGCTAGCTGTTGTCATTGACGTTCGCGGAGCGGAATTCTTTGGTGAGTTTGCCGAACACCTGCTCCAACTTCGCGGCAGGGGAGTAACCCTGAGGCTCCTGTTCCTCGAAGCCACGGACGCAGCGCTCGTTAAACGATTCGAGCAGGTTCGACGCCCGCACCCGCTCCAGGGCAACGGCACAATCCTGGACGGTATTGCTAACGAACGCGCCCGACTGATAAGTCTTCGGGAGCAGGCCGATGTGGTGATCGACACCAGCGATCTAAACATTCACCAGTTGAGCACCAAGATCACCGATCACTTCTCACTAGAGCAGTCCAGCCGACTCCAACTGACCGTGATGTCCTTCGGTTTCAAATACGGCTTACCGACCGACGCCGACATGGTCGCAGATATGCGCTTCTTGCCGAATCCGTTCTGGGAGGAATCTCTGCGCCCATTCAACGGTGAAGATGAGAGAGTCTCTGACTACGTGCTTGCCAGCCCGGGTGCCGAGGAATTTGTTCAGTCATACGTAAATGCCCTGAGGCCGGTTCTTCGCGGCTACCAAACCGAGAACAAGCGCTTTGCGACTATTGCAATCGGCTGCACCGGCGGAAAACACCGTTCGGTCGCAATTTCGAGACGTATTGCCGAACTTTTGGCAAAAGAAGATGATGTTTCGGTGCACGTAAAGCACCGCGACCTAGGTAAGGAGTAGCGATGGCGCTGACTGCTGATTTGAAAGATGAACTCGCTCGCATCGAGGTCAAAAAGTCCTCGGTACGAGTGGCCGAGTTATCCACGATTCTCAGGTTCGCTGGCGGATTGCACCTAATTGCCGGTCGGGTTGCCATTGAGGTAGAGGTTGACGGAGCTGCCATCGCCCGAAGAATCAGCAAGGATCTTGCCGAGGTGTTCGGGGTAAAGAGCGAACTAGCCGTAATTTCTGCCGGCGGCATCCGCAAGCAGAGTCACTACCAAGTGCGCGTGCTTGACCAGGGTGACGTGCTAGCGCGTCAAACCGGTTTGGTTGACGGGCGCGGTCGCCCGGTTCGCGGTTTGCCAGCTTCACTGGTCTCAGGCAGCATCGAGGAAGCCCAGGCCGTTTGGCGCGGTGCTTTTCTTGCCCACGGTTCACTCACCGACCCGGGTCGGTCGGCTTCGCTAGAAGTAACCGCTCCCGGCAATGAGGCAGCGATGGCTCTGGTTGGAGTTGCCCGTCGCCTCGGTGTGATCGCTAAGGCCCGTGAGGTGAGAGGCGTTCACCGCGTAGTGATTCGCGAAGGCGAGGCAATCGCGACAATGCTGACCCACATGGGTGCCCACTCGCAGGTGATCAAGTGGGAAGAACTCCGTCTTCGTCGAGAGGTACGCGCTACCGCAAACCGTCTGGCGAACTTTGACGATGCAAACCTTCGCCGCAGCGCGCAGGCTGCTGTGGCAGCGGGCGCAAGAGTTGCCCGCGCCCTCGAAATTCTCGGCGACGACATCCCGGATCACCTCAAGTACGCGGGGGAGTTGCGCCTCAAGCACAAGCAGGCGAGCCTCGACGAACTCGGTCACCTATCTGACCCTCCGATGACCAAAGACGCCATAGCGGGTCGAATCCGCCGCCTACTAGCCATGGCCGACAAAAAGGCAGAAGAATTAGGCATTCCGTCAACCGAGGCCTACCTAGGCGACGCGGAATAGACTACAAACAAACAAGGTTGGAGCCATCATGAGCAAATACGTACTTCCAGATCTCACTTACGACTACGGCGCCCTTGAGCCAAGCATCTCGGGCAAAATCATGGAACTCCACCACGACAAGCACCACCTCGCTTACGTCAACGGTGCGAACCTCGCTCTAGAAGCCCTCGAAGAGGCCCGAGAGAAGAACGACCTTACCTGGGTCAACAAACTGCAGAAGGACCTAGCCTTCAACCTCGCCGGGCACGTGAACCACACCGTCTTCTGGCGCAACATGTCACCCGAGGGTGGCGACAAGCCGGTTGGCGAACTAGCGGCAGCTATCGACGAATTCTTCGGTTCTTACGACGCGTTCCGCGCGCACTTCACCGCAGCGGCCCTCGGCATCCAGGGCTCCGGTTGGGCAATCCTCGCCTGGGACATTCTCGGTTCGAAATTGATCATTGAGCAGCTCTACGACCACCAGGGAAACCTGGCTGCGGGCAGCATTCCGCTACTTATGCTCGACATGTGGGAGCACGCTTTCTACCTCGACTACCAGAACGTCAAGGGCGAGTACGTCAAGGCATTCTGGAACATCGTTTCGTGGCCGGACATTCAGGCACGCTTCGAGGCTGCTCGCAGCAAAACCGAAGGTCTACTGCTAGTCTGATACGAGACGTTTTGCTCCCAATGGTGCGTGGCAAAGTCACTAATTTAGTTGTTCTAAAAACCTCATAATTGGGAGATAAATTGGCTACTCGTGTTGGCATTAACGGCTTCGGTCGAATTGGACGTAACTACCTTCGCGCCGAACTGGCTAAGGGAACCGATCTAGAGATCGTTGCCGTAAACGACCTGAGCGACCCAGCCGGTCTAGCTCACCTACTCAAGTACGACTCGGTCACCGGCCGTCTCAACCAGGACGTCAAGGTTGATGGTCAGAACATCATCGTCGGCGGCAACGTAATCAAGGTTCTTGCCGAGCGCGACCCAGCCAACCTCGGCTGGGGTGACCTAGGTGTTGACATCGTTATCGAGTCGACCGGTCGCTTCACCGACGCGGAGAACGCTAAGAAACACCTCGAAGCAGGCGCTAAGAAGGTTCTAATTTCGGCTCCTGCCACCGGCGAGGACGCAACCTTCGTAATCGGTGTAAACGACCACCTGTACGACCCAGCGAACCACCACATCATCTCGAATGCTTCTTGCACCACCAACTGCCTAGCTCCTTTGGCAAAGGTGTTCAACGACACCTTCGGCATCGAGAACGGTCTTATGACTACCGTTCACGCTTACACCGCAGACCAGAACCTGCAGGATGGCCCACACGGCGACCTACGTCGCGCTCGTGCAGCCGCCATCAACATCGTGCCTTCGTCAACCGGCGCAGCAAAGGCTATCGGTCTAGTGCTGCCTGAGCTCAAGGGCAAGCTAGACGGTTACGCTCTACGCGTTCCAGTCCCGACCGGTTCGATCACCGACCTAACCCTTGTCTCGAAGAAGGAAGTAACCATCGACGAGATCAAGGCCGCCTACAAGGCCGCAGCGGCAAGTGGCCCACTAAAGGGCATCCTGCTCTACACCGAGGACGAAATCGTCTCGAGCGACATCGTCACCGACCCGCACTCGTCGATCTTCGACGCCGGCCTGGTCAAGGTCATTGGCGGCACCACCGTCAAGATCTCGTCTTGGTACGACAACGAGTGGGGCTACTCGAACCGCTTGGTTGAGCTAACCGAGCTAGTCGCGAGCAAACTCTAAATAATGCGCAAACTCTCTGAACTCGCCTCCCTAGACGGCAAGCGGGTAGTCATTCGCTGCGACCTGAACGTTCCGCTGGACGGTTCGAGGATCACGGATGATGGCCGCATCGTCGCATCGGTGCCCACCATCAAGCACCTGGTGGATCAAGGCGCAAAGGTCGTTGTGATCTCGCACCTTGGCCGCCCAGATGGCGCGCCAGATGCAAAGTACTCGCTGGAGCCAGCAGCTATTCGCCTGGGTGAACTGCTCGGTCAGCCGGTCTTCTTCGCTTCCGACACAATCGGCAGTGAGGCACAGGGTGCGGTGAAGGCGCTTGACCGCGGGGGAGTCGCAGTTTTAGAGAACCTCCGTTTCAACGCC
>JBEBBA010000019.1:0-5669 GCA_041158585.1 Actinomycetota bacterium | reverse complement strand
TACGCCGCCAATCGGTTTTCGTTGCTTTACCCACCCTCAAAGCCTAACCGCCACCCGACACAGCGAAACGTAGGTCGCCAGTCACGGCAATTGCGCCTTGGAGGTCCGTCCTCAGCACCTCTGATCCACTCCTTTCCAATAAGTCGAGTGTGCGCTTGGTCGGGTGCCCGTAACCGTTGTCTGCCCCGACAGAGATAAGAGCTAGGTCAGGCCGCATCGCCTCGACGAGCTCGGCATATTGATCTGCCGAGCCGTGGTGTGAAACCTTGAGTATCTTCGGCCCTGTTATCGACCAAAACCTTTGGGCGATTCGCATTTGCCCACGCTCACCCAAATCCGCAAGGGTGAATAAGGTCCACTTGTCGGAACGCCACTGCATCACTAGGCTCGCGTCATTTGAATCCTCGGCCTCGCTGGCGGTGCTCGTTGGGTTCAACACTTGCCACTCAATTTCACCCAGCTGCCCGCTCACACCGATGTGACCATTGCTAACTTTCGCATTGGCTGCCAACTCAGTCAGTGCTAGATCTGCCGTCGGTCGCTCATCGGCGAATGGGCTGACCAAGGCTTCTAGGACCGTCCTTCCGGCAAGGGCTCCCTTTACCCCTCCAGCGTGATCCTGGTCAAAGTGGGTTAGGACTAGCAGGTCAATTACCGTCACACCAAGTTGAGTGAGGCAACTGTTGATGGGTTCATCGACTCTGCCAACATCTACCACCGCTGTTTTGCCGGAGTTTCTTATTACGAGAGCGTCGCCCTGACCCACGTTGCAGTTGACTATCTCCCAGTCGCTCGGTAACCAACTGATAGACCGAATCGTTGCCGATGCGTTCGCTGCCACCTCGAAGCAGAGAACCATAGCCATGAAAACAGAGGCAATCTTGTTTGAACGCAGTAACCATGCACTGAGCGCGACCACGAGGACCAACATTCCCACAAATCCGCTGTGCCAATCGATGGTTACCGCAGGCAGCGTTACCAGCCAATTGGAGATGACTACGATCCACTGCGCGAAAACGGATGCGAGCCAAGTCAAGCTGGAAGACAAAATTGGGGCAATTGGGGCAACCGTCGCGGCAAGTATTCCTAAGACCGTTATCGGGGCCACCACCGGCTCAGCCAAAAGGTTTGCCAGTACGGCGTAGGTTGGTAGCCCTGCGGATAACTGCAGCAAAAAAGGCATGCACCAGAGTTGTGCCGCTACGGTGACCGAAAGCGAGAGTGAAAGAGCCAAAGGTAACCGGCGTGCAAATCGTTCGTGAAGGAGCGGTGAGATAACCAAGATTCCGGCGGTTGCGAAAACGGAAAGCGTAAAGCCGTAGTCTGTTGCGAAATGCGGGTTCAGGAGAAGCATTACGGTTGCGGTAAGTGACAGGGCCGCTAACGGCCAAACTCCCCTTGCTATGGCAAGCAAAACGATTGCGGCCATGATTGCTGCTCTGACTACGCTAGCTTCTGCGCCAACGAGCATCACATAGCCGAACAGCGCTAACAGAGCCAGAAGAGTCCTAGGCTCTCGCCGGCGAACGAGAAACCCCAACCCCCAGTAAACGGCAGCGACAACAATTGCACAGTTCGCGCCTGAAACGGCATTTAGGTGAGTTAGTGAAAGTAACTTCAGGCGATCCTCAAATTTCGGATCAAACTTACTCGTGTCACCGATTGCCAGGCCCGCAACCAATGCCTGAGAGTCATCTGACACGCCTCTGATTGAGCTTAGGAAATCTGCTCGGAAACTATTGATGACACTTGGGTTCGATTCGATTACCTCCAAATGACCCTTTAGAGCAAAATCACCGAACCGAAGGCTTGGCCGGAGAAGAACGGTGCCGATGGCTTTGTCGCCTGCACTAAGGTCGCCTACGTACTGCCCGAGCGCACCTGAACATGGTTCGCAGCCCTCTAAGTTGAGGAGTTTGACCTTGACTAGTTCTTCGCGCGATTCCAAAGCCTCCACAGTTACTTGGCGCGTCTCGAAGCCAGATGCGACTGCTACGGCATCCTCGTTTACAGCCTGTAGTGCAACTACCTGCGAAATGGCAAGTGCAACCGCAACAAATGGCAGAGCGGGCCGGTAGCGCCAAGCCAGGACAATAAAAAGAAGAACATCGAAACACCAAACCCAAGGGTTCGGCAAAAGTAGTTGACCCCAAACAGTTATGGCTACAAATACGGGAATCAAGGCTGAACCATTGACCTAATTCCCGCGAAGAGCTTGTCGCCAATCCCGCCCACTTTCAGGAGGTCCTCGACGCTTTTGAAACCGCCATTCGCCACTCGCCAATCAACGATTCTCCCAGCGAGTGTTGGCCCAACGCCGGGTAGAGTCTCTAACTCGTCGCTGGTTGCAGCATTCAGGCTCATCAATTGGCTGGTTTGATCCGGGTTCGAACCGCCCTTGGCTAAGACAATGATTTGTTCACCATCTTGAACCAAACGCGCAAGATTGACGCTGCTCTGATCGGCCTTTTTTGTGAATCCACCGGCCGCTGATACGACTTCAAAGAGTCGTGTCGTCGAATCAACCGGATACACACCCGGCATTACTACCTGACCGGAAATGGCAACGTACTGTGTGGCTACGGTGATCGTCCTTTCGCTCGTCTGAGCTTTGCCGGTTTCTGCTGGTCCAAGGCTGGAGAAAATAACCGCCAGAGCGATTACGGCTACCACTACGAAGTAGATGACCCTCTTCAAGGCGGCCTGGTCGCGCTTTCGAACAAGCTCGATTGTTTCTCTTAGCCACTCCACCAGCCGAGGCTAGGCGACCTAGGTGAATCTTTAGGCCCGGATGATTGGCCTGTGGATTACTTGACTACGAAGTTGACGAACTTCGGCGCAGACGCGATCTGCTGAACCACTTGACCGTCACCAATAGCCCTTTGCACCTGCTCGGATTCGAGTGCCTTAGCAATCAAAGCTTCCTTGCTGATGTCCACTGAAACTTCAAACTTGTCTCGCAGTTTGCCGTTCACCTGGATGACCGCAGTTGTGGTGCTCTCGACGAGAAGCGATTCATCGGCCTCTTGAAGTTGAGCGAGAGCTACACCGGGCTTGTGACCGAGCAGGCTCCACATATCTTCGGCGGTGTATGGCGCGAACAGCGATATCGCCTTGGCTACAACCTCTGCAGCTTCACGAACCGCAGGGTCTGCTGGTCCGGCTGCTCCGTCGATTGCCTTGCGAAGTGCGTTTACTAGCTCCATGACCTTTGCAACGCCGACGTTGAACTTGAAGTTCTCGATCAGTGGACCAAAGTCTCTGAGGAACGTGTGGGTGGCCTTGCGAAGCTCGGCATTGCCCGAAGCGAAATCAACGCCGGGTGCACTCATTACGTCATTTGCCGTTCTCCAGGCGCGAGCAAGGAACTTAGCCGAACCGGCTGGCGAAACATCAGCCCAGTCGATGTCGTCTTCAGGTGGGCCCGCGAAGGCCATGGTCAGACGTACCGCATCAACCCCGTGTTCATCGAGTTGCTGGCTAAGAGCGACGAGGTTACCTCGAGACTTCGACATAGCCGAACCGTTCATCAAAACCATTCCCTGGTTGAGAAGACGGGTAAACGGCTCATCAAAATCAACCAAGCCCATGTCATTTAAGACCTTGGTGAAAAAGCGCGCGTAGAGCAAGTGCAGAATCGCGTGCGTAACTCCACCAACGTACTGATCGACAGGCGCCCACTCCTTTGCCGCTTGAACATCAAATGCGACGGAGTCGCTGTTTGGTGAAAGGAAGCGTAGGAAGTACCAGGACGAGTCCACGAAGGTGTCCATGGTGTCGGTGTCTCTGAGCGCAGGCTTCGAGCAGTTAGGGCAGGAAACCTCAACCCAGTCCTTTGCGCCACCGAGCGGGCTTGTACCCTTCGGCTTAAGGTCTAAACCTTCTGCGGACGGCAGTTCCACCGGCAGGTTTTGCTCTGGAACCGGAACCTCACCGCAGTCTTCGCAGTGGATGATCGGAATCGGAGTGCCCCAGTACCGCTGGCGCGAAATCAACCAGTCGCGCAGTCTGAAGTTTTTGGTTGCCTTGGCTTTGCCACTTGCTTCGAGCAGCTCGATTACCTTCTCGATCGCCTCTTTCTTGTGGAGACCATCGAGCGGGCCAGAGTTGATGTGAGGCCCATCGCCCGCTTTGTCTTCCTCGTTGTCGACAACGACGCGGACCGGCAGGTCGAAAGCTTTAGCGAACTCGCCGTCACGCTGGTCGTGCGCTGGAACGGCCATGATTGCGCCGGTGCCGTAGTCGGCCAGCACGTAATCGGACGCCCAAATCGGCAGCCGCTCACCGTTCACCGGGTTGATGGCGTAGCGACCTAGGAATACACCGGTCTTTTCGCGATCGGTGGCTAGGCGTTCGATGTCGTTGGACTGCTTCACCGTCTCCAGGTACGCCTGGAAAGCCATTCGAACCGAAGGCTCAGAGCCCGAAGCGAGCTCGGCCGCAAGGTCGCTGTCGGCCGCAACAACCATGAAAGTCGCACCAAACAAGGTATCTGGGCGCGTGGTGAAAACCGTGACTGGTTCGGTACGTCCTTCGATTTCGAATGAAACTTCGGCTCCAAAGGAGCGACCAATCCAGTTGCGCTGCATAGCAAGCACCTTGGACGGCCAGTGGCCCTCTAGTCGGTCTAGGTCGTCGAGAAGACGGTCGGCGTACTCGGTGACTTTGAAATACCACTGGGTGAGGGTCTTCTTGGTTGCAACCGAGTCACAGCGCTCGCAAAGACCTTGAACGACCTGCTCGTTGGCTAGAACGGTTTGGCACGAAGGGCACCAGTTAACCGGCGAGTTCTTACGGTAAGCGAGTCCGCGCTTGTAAATCTCCAGGAACAGCCACTGATTCCAGCGGTAATAGCCTGGGTCAGAGGTTGCTAGGACGCGGTCCCAGTCGAACGAGCATGCGTATCGGCGCATCGAAGCCTTCTGCTGCGCGATGTTGTCGTAGGTCCAGCCCTTAGGGTCCAAGCCGCGCTTGATTGCCGCGTTTTCGGCCGGTAGACCAAAGGAGTCCCAACCGATCGGGTGCATGACGTTGTAACCGCGCTGAACCCAGTAACGAGCGATCACATCGCCTAGAGCGTAGGCCTCCGCGTGCCCCATGTGGAGGTCGCCCGAGGGGTATGGAAACATGTCGAGCACATACTTCTTCGGTCTCGAATCGCCCGGTTTGGCAGAGTCGAACGGCTTCAGTTCATCCCAGACCGGTAGCCAGCGTTCCTGAATGGAAGCTACGTCGTATTCGCGTTCTTGCTCGGTCATAAATTCAACTTTTCGGGTCTGATTTGGTCTAAGTACTAGGTTACCAAGCCCAAGGGTCTTCGAGCCCGAGCGCCTGCATGAGCGCCTTAGCTTTCAGGCGTGTTTCTTCGAGTTCTTCTCTCGGATCCGAATCGATGGTGATTCCTCCACCGATTCCTATTCGTACTGTATCGCCTTCAAAAACTATGGTTCGAATCGTCATTCCGAGGTCAACCGCTCCGTTGAAGCCGATGTAGCCGAGCGCACCCGAATAAAAGCCGCGATTTCCCCGCTCCAGCTCGGCAATCAACTCCATGGCTCGAGCCTTAGGCGCTCCGGTCATTGAGCCACCGGGGAAAGCAGACTCGATGGCGTCAAAGAAAGTTTTGTCGGGAAGCAATCGTCCAACCACGGTGCTGACCAGTTGGTGCA
>JBEBBA010000018.1:0-8078 GCA_041158585.1 Actinomycetota bacterium | reverse complement strand
GATTCCAGGGGTTTCACGTTCTGGCGGCACAATTTCGGCCGGCCTCATGATGGGCTTCACCCGCCAAGCGGCCGCACGCTATAGCTTTCTGCTGGCGGTGCCCGCCGTTTTGGCCAGCGGCGTTTACCAATTCGCCAAGTCTTATAAAGATCTGCCTGCCGACCTGATGCTCGGAACAGTTACGGCAACCGTGGTTTCTTTCGTTGTCGGTTACGCCGTTATCGCAGGTTTGCTTAAGTACCTGGAGAAGGGTTCGTTCCTACCCTTTGTCGTCTGGCGAATAGCCGTGGGGGTTTTGATCCTCGCGGTAGGTTACTGAGCGCCGTCGTCTTTTTGACGAAGGTAGCGTTCGAATTCCAAGGCCAAAGCGTCACCGCTGGTGTTTTCTAAACCTTCGGCATCGCGGGCTTCCTCAAGTTGTTCAATGTAGCCAACCAGGTCTTCGTCACCCTCGACCATTTCGTCGATACTGCGCTCCCACTTGAACGCCTCATCGGGCAATTCGCCGTGATCAATCTGAATGCCGGTGAAACGCTCCACCTCTGCAACAAGCGCAAGGGTCGCCTTGGGCGACGGGCCCACATGAACGTAAGCGGGCACAGCGGCCCAGATAGCCATTGCCGGAATCCCGAGTCTCTCAAGTTCAATCGCAAGAACGGAGGTTATTCCAACCGGACCCTGGTAACTCGAGCTTTCCAACGAAAGTTCCAACTGAAGGTCCTTGTTTGAAGTCGTTGCATTTACCTGGATCGGACGCGTGTGCGGGGCGTCGGCGACAAAGGCACCCAAGAAAATCACGTTGTCAATTTCGTAATCTACGACCAGGTCAACGATTTCACGGACGAACGACTTCCAGCGGCGAGAAGGTTCAGCGCCAACCATGAAGTAAAGACGCTCAGAGCCTGGAATGTCTGAGTCTCCACTGGGGGCCCAAAGTTCGACCGTCGGCCAGCTTAGGTTTCGGTCGCCGTCCTCGTCGATCATCACAAAGGGGCGGTTGAACTGGTAGTCGAAATACTCTTCGGATTCAATCGACACAACCTGTTCGGCCATAAAGTTCTCGGAGAGATAGCGAACGGCAAGGGTGGATGCGTCTCTGGCATCACTCCAGCCCTCAAAGGCTACGAGTAGGGTGCGACCCTGTTTAAGGTTAGACAACGAACCCTCCCGACTTGCTCTATAAAACTCTAAGCCAGCCGAAGGTAGACTCGAAGCCATGTTTGCTAGGCGTCTTCCGAAAGCGGTTCTCTGGGACCTTGACGGCACTCTGATCGACTCCGAGCCGTACTGGATGAAATCCGAAATCGAGCTGGCAGAGCGTCACGGAGCGACTTGGACCGAAGAGGACGGAAAGTCACTAGTCGGCATGGCCCTGAAGGACTCGACCCGTCTAATGGGGGAGCGCTTCGGCGTTGAGCTAGATCAAGACAAAGTCATCAACGAGCTCACCGATTCGGTAACCGAGCAGTTGCGCCGCGAAATCCCATGGCGCCCAGGTGCGCAGGAGCTCCTTCGTGAACTTCGCCGAAAAGGAGTAAAGACCGCTCTGGTAACCATGTCGCTGCGCCGAATGGCACTGCAGGTGGTTGAGAGCATCCCGTTCAAGGCCTTCGATGTGATTGTTGCCGGTGACGACGTTGTGCACGGCAAGCCGCACGCCGAGCCGTATCTAAAGGCGGCTGAACTACTCGGAGTTGACCCTAGAGACTGCGTAGCATTCGAGGATTCGATTTCGGGCATCCTCTCTGCCGAAGCCGCCGGAACCAAAGCGGTTGGCATTCCGAACGTGATGGTGATTCCGGCCAATCCCGATCGCATCTTGTGGGAAACACTTGAAGGCGTAAAACTCAAGCAGCTAAAGCAGCTCTTCAGATAGGTAGCGAATGCGCAAGAAACAGCAACCGACCGGCCCGTTCAGGGTTGGCGACGTGGTGCAACTAACCGGCCCCAAAGGTCGCCTGAACACCATAACGCTCGTCGCAGGCGCCGCCTTTGGCACCCACCGTGGCGACCTCAAGCACGACGAGATCATCGGTAAGCCCGAGGGTTCGATTGTTCGAAACCAGTTCGGTGTGGAGTACCTCGCACTGCGCCCCCTAATGACCGACTTCGTCCTAAGCATGCCGCGCGGAGCGGCAATCATCTACCCGAAGGATTCGGCCCAGATTCTCGTGCAGGGCGACATTTTCCCGGGTGCCAACGTCGTCGAGGCGGGTGTGGGTTCTGGAGCTTTGAGCATGTACCTGCTGCGCGTCCTAGGCGAACACGGCACCCTGAACTCTTTCGAGCGCCGTGAGGAATTTGCCGAGATTGCCAGAGCCAACGTTGCCGCGCAGTACGGCGAAGAACCGAAGAACTGGCAGGTGCACCTCGGCGACCTTCAGGTTGAGCTACCTAAGACGTGCAAGCCGGGCACGGTTGATCGCGTGGTGCTAGACATGCTTGCACCGTGGGAATGTGTTGATGCAGTTGCCGAAGCGCTCGTACCGGGTGGCCTGGTCATCGGTTACATCGCGACAGTTACGCAGATGTCGCGTTTCGTCGAGGCGGTCAGAGCTACCGGGCATTTCAACGAACCGGAAGCCTTCGAGTCCATGGTTCGCGACTGGCACCTGCAGGGCTTGGCGGTTCGCCCGGAACATCGCATGATCGGGCACACCGGCTTCCTGGTGACCGCTCGCCGCCTCGCACCCGGAGCACAGCTTCCACAGTTCAAAAAGGTCAAGGGCGACTTCAGCGACGAAGACCTGAGCGTCTGGAACCCAGAACACCTCGGCGAGCGCAGCGTGGGCGAGAAAAAGCTTCGCAAATCGCTCCGAAACGCTCGCGCTGGAGCCGAAGCCCGCGCAAACCTAGAAGACTAAACTAAGAGAAACCAAGAGAAAGCAGCGTCACCTTGAAGAAGCTACTCGCAGCCGCGGTTACCGCGTTGAGCCTAGTAACCCTGAGCGGTTGCAGCACCACACACACTGCCGCCGACATGTATTCGAACCTAAAGTCCGAATGTGGCGAGTTCACCGGGGGCAAGGGTGTTGACACAGTCAAGGTGACTCAAAAGGCCGACTCCAAGATTCCAGACGTGTCTTTTGCTACCGGCATTGACTCAACCAAGATCGAAACCAAGGTAATCACCGAGGGCAAGGGCCCGAAGATTACTGGTAACCAGTTCATCCGTTTCGAGTTCCTTCAAGCTGAGGGCGCTACCGGCAAAGTGAGCGGTAGCACCCAGTTCGACGGCACCGACACTCAGTCGCAGTTCCTAGACGCCGAAACTAACCTCTGTAAGGCTCTTGCCGGAATCACCGAAGGTTCGCGTATCGCGCTTCTGGTTCCGAGCGACATCATGAGCGGCGACGCAACCACAAAGAGCTCCGGCGTCCTTATCTTCGACATCAAGCAAGTCTTACTACCTCGCGCGGTCGGTGACAGCAAATCGGCTCAAAACGGCATGCCGACAATCATTCGTGCCACTAACGGACTTCCAACCATTCAGTTCGCCAAGGGCGACGCGCCAACCGAACTGACCGTTGTTCCGCTGATCGAGGGTTGGGGCGAGCCGGTTGCCGCGAACCGCGGCCAGAAGGTCACGGTTCACTACTCGGGTTGGATCTGGGAAAACCAGAACAAGTTCGACTCTTCGTGGGATTCCGGACGACCAGCTGAGTTCAGCCTTGAAGACGGCGCTCTTATCGAAGGCTTCGTCAAGGGTCTAGATGGCCAGAAGGTCGGCTCGCAAGTTCTAGTCGTTATCCCGCCTGCACTAGGCTATGGCGACCAGGATCAAGAAAAGATCCCGGCAAACTCAACACTCATCTTCGTCGTTGACATCTTGGGTGTCACCAAGTAGCAGAGCATGACCGAAGCCGAACATCAGCCAGATCCGAAGGACAAAGCAGAACGACTGCTCAGCCTGACGATCGCCTTGCTCATGAGCGGCCAACGCGGACTAAAAAAGGACGAAATCTACGGTGCTGTGCGGGATTACCGCATGGACCGAGACAAAGCCGAACAAAACAAAACCGGCCTCAAGACGCTCGAGAAGCTCTTTGACCGCGACAAGACGATTCTCCGCGAAAGCGGTGTCCCAATCGTGGCCGAGATTCCGAAGGTTGAGGGATCGAACAACACCGAAACCCGCTACCGGATTGCTAACGATCGTTTTTCGTGGCCAGAGGGACTTGCCTTCTCGGAGCGTCAACTTCAGCTTCTAGAGCTTGCCAACCAGGTTTGGTCTAGAGCCGCCCTCGGCACGAGCACCAATCGATCGATGAGCCGCGTGCGCGCACTTGGCCCGGCAGACGCCTCGGTTGACCTAACCTCGATCGCGCCAAAACTTAGAACTCACCAACCAAGCTTTTTGCCCTTGAGCTCGGCGATCGAGTCTCGTCAATCGGTAAGTTTCAAGTACCGTAAGCCCGGCTCAACCGCTGAGGAGCTTCGGACGGTAAACCCCTGGCAGCTTTACCAGGTTGGAAGCCAGTGGATTCTGATTTGCTTCGACCTAGAGCGGCAGGATGTCCGAAACTTCTTGCTAAAGCGAATCACTTCAAAGGTTGAGGTTTCGGACGAAAAATTTTCCGCACCTAAGCCAACTGACCTCGCCGAAGCAAAGCAGGCGCTCGAGGATCACGCAGCCAGCCAGGTGGCAACAATAGATGTTCGACCCGGCAGCGAAGCTTGGGTTCATTTCGGGCTGAGCGGCCAAAAAGACACCAGGCATTCGATGCAGTTCATGGATCTGCATCTTCTCGCCGAAGAGCTGCGAGAGCTTGGCCAAGATGTCACAGTGGTAAGCCCACCCGAACTAATCGAGGCAATTCGGATCGGCCTCGAGAAGGTGGCTAGCGACCATGCCTAAGTTTGTGAACAACCTCAGTGCCGACGAGCGCTACAACCTGATGCTCGGACTTATCGGTTACCTAACCAAGAATCCAAATTGCGAGGTTTCTGAACTCGAGCAGGTTTTCAAGGTAACCAATCAACAGATCAAAGAAGCCTTACACACCATGAACAAGGGTGGTCACTTCATTCCGGGTGGAATCGATGAATACCCGTTCTGGATCGACATCGATGCTCTAGACGAAGAAGATTTCGTAGTCTTCACCACTGCGGCTCCTGAGTCTGGTGCGCCGAAGATCAGCCAGGCCCAAGCCGCGGCTCTAGCCACCGGACTCATGTACCTGCAGACCTTGCCGCAGTTTGCTAATGACCAGGACATTGAGGAACTTCAGCGCATCCTGTCATCGCTTGAACCTGAAGCAACAACCCCGGTTATCGACATCAAACCTGGCACCCTGAGCGAATCCACAAACCTGGTCATCGAAGCCATAAACGCTAAACGTCGCATTCGAATGGACTACGTCAACCGTTCGGGCGAGACCTGCACTCGCGAAATTGACCCGGTCAAACTTATCGAAAGCGACGGCAACCTAGCTGTGCTGTCATGGTGCCTGAAGAACGCAGAGCAAAGAAACTTCCGAATCGACCGGATGTCGAAGATTGAGCTACTGCCGGGAACCATTTCGAGCCAGGCCGACGAAATGTTCGAGAACCTCGATGAGCTATCTGACAACGCCTACAACCCAGGCCAGCTAGATCATGACGTGAAAGTTCAGGTGACTCCGGAAGGCTATTCGCTAGTTAGCCAGTTTGAGGTCATTGAAGAGCCCAAAAAGGGCGAAGACGGAACACTCGAAGTCATCATCAAGGTAGGCAAACTCGAACACCTAGGCAAACTAATCGCGAAATACGGGGGAGCGGCCAAGGTTCTCGAACCCGACCTTGCCCGGCAAATCGTCCGCGACTACGCTCTCGTTGCTCTCGGTCGCGAACCGCTAGAACCTAACAATATGAGTGTGGAGTAAGAGATGGATGCTTGGGTTTGGTGGCTGATCTGGACATTCCTTGGTCTATTGGCGCTCGGCAGCTGGTTGATCATTTTGCTCGGCTACCGTAAGGCCGCTGCGAGTTTGGCCGAATCAGCAGCTAAATTGCTTGCGCTCTCAGAACAACTAAATGACGCCGCCAACGCAGCGCCTTCCAAGGCGCACCCGAAAGACAATCTCAAAGACGATCCGGCGACTCTTATTGCAGAACGAAGTGAACTTTTGAAAGGCCGTGCAAAGCGCAAAGAAGACAGAGCGCGTAGGCTTGTAGCAAGAGTCAAAGACATCAAGGTAGAAGGCAGGTTCAAAGATGTTCGCTAGAGGCCTAGAGGGTTGGCACATCATCGTCATCGTTCTCGTCGTAGTCCTACTTTGGGGTGCGCCGAAGCTTCCTGGAATGGCCAAGAGCCTCGGAGAGTCGATGCGTATTTTCCGCAAAGAAATGAAGACACTCGGTGACGAGCGCTCGGCCGACAAAAAGGATGCCGAGAAAGACACCAAGCCAGACGACAAGTAGTGGCTAGGGCTAAAAACCCCGAGAAAACCATGGGTCTCGGGGGTCATCTCCGAGAATTGCGCAAGCGACTTTACTGGTCTGCTCTTTTCATCCTGATCGGTGGCGTCGCCGGTTGGATGCTTTTCGATTTTGTTTACGACCAGATCGTGCGCCCCCTGAAGGTGCTGGACGACGACCCGAACTACAACGTCAGCGTGAACTTTGGCACCGTCGTGGGCGCATTTGATCTTCGGTTTCAGATGGCGATATTCCTCGGTGTCATTTTGGCTAGCCCCTTCTGGCTTTATCAGCTCTGGCGCTTTGTCTCACCAGCAATGAAAAAGCGTGAAAAGCGCTATACCCTAGGCTTCCTGCTCACAGCTTCACCACTGTTTCTCGCCGGATGCGTTGTGGCCTGGTATTCGATGCCAACCTTCGTTATCGGCATGCTCTCGTTCACCCCTTCGAACGCTGCCTCGTTCTTGAGCGCTAACGAGTACATCCTTTTCACGCTCCGTCTCCTGCTAATTTTCGGCATCGCCTTCGTTCTTCCGGTCATTTTGGTGTTCCTGAACTTTATGGGTGTCGTTTCGGGTGCGGGTATCCGCAAATCTTGGCGCATGGCAATCTTCATCAGCGTCCTAATCGCGGCCGTCGCAACCCCGGTCTCCGACCCGATGTCGATGCTCCTGGTTTCGATACCGCTCATCATCTTCTACTTCATTGCTATGGGTATCGCACTTTGGCGCGATAAACGCCGGGTCAAAAAGAATGCTGACTTAGAGACCGTTCGCCCGCTAGAAGAGCTATGAGCGAGGAGCTGAGTCCGGCCGAACGCTACCGGTTGGCCAAGAAAAAAAGCGCTACACCCGAGCTTCGCAAGTTTTCGGCGCTACTCGAATTCCCGCTTGATCCCTTCCAGGAGAAGGCCTGTGCCGCTCTAGAACTAGGCAAAGGAGTTCTTGTTGCCGCCCCGACAGGCGCCGGAAAGACCATTGTTGGCGAGTTTGCCATTCACCTGGCCCTAGCAAACCAAGCCAAGGTTTTTTACACTACGCCGATCAAGGCACTGAGCAATCAGAAGTACACCGAACTCGTCAAACGTTACGGCCCAGATCGAGTGGGATTGCTCACCGGCGATAACAACACCAATTCCGACGCGCAGATAGTCGTGATGACCACAGAGGTTCTGCGCAACATGATTTATGCGAATAGCGACGCGTTGATCAACCTGAGTTACGTGATCATGGACGAGGTTCACTACCTTGCCGACCGATTCAGGGGAGCGGTTTGGGAAGAAGTAATCCTGCACCTACCCGCCGATGTTCGAGTGGTTTCGCTTAGTGCGACAGTTTCCAACGCCGAGGAATTTGGCGCATGGTTAGACGAAGTGCGCGGCGACACCGAGATCATCGTTTCCGAAATCAGGCCGGTACCACTCAATCAGCACGTTTTATTCGGTGACGAGCTCGTCGATCTCTTCGACCGAAGCGGGTCCAAAGTGAATCCAGAACTCACCGAAAGACACAACAATAAACTTCGAGCGCCCAATTATCGTTCAGCGCGACCTAAGCACGGGCGGTCTGGATTCGATCGCAACATGCCGCGCATCCCAAAGATTTCCAAGGCAGAAATCATCGACATTCTCGAGGACGAAGAGCTTCTGCCTGCAATCTTCTTCATCTTCTCTAGAGTCG
>JBEBBA010000017.1:0-9698 GCA_041158585.1 Actinomycetota bacterium | reverse complement strand
CCGAACCCAGCATCGCTATACGTGTGCGCTCCAAGCCGCACCGACCCGAGCGTCGCGCCTGCCGGCCACGAGAACCTATTCGTGCTCGTCCCCGTTTCGGCCGACCCTTCGATCGGAGGCTCGGGTGACCCAGAGTTCGAGAAGCAGGCCGACCGCATCATCGACCAGATCGGTGAGTGGTGCGAGATCCCAGACTTCCGCGAGCGCATCGTCGTGCGCGGCACCATGGGTCCTAGGGACTTCGTGAACAACCTGAACGCCTGGTCTGGCACGGCGTTGGGCATGGCTCACACTCTCAAGCAGAGCGCGTTCTTCCGCCCAGCCAACGTTTCCAAGAAGGTCAAGGGTCTCTACTACGCGGGCCACCACACCGTCCCTGGCATCGGCTTACCGATGTGCTTGATCGGTGCTGAGCTGGTTTACAAGCGTCTTGTGGACGACCGCTCGGCCGGACCAATTGCCGGACCAATCAAGCCTGTCGCCGACAGCGGTTGGAAGGGCTTGAAGTGAGTTTCGCCTATTTAGGCATCCTTCTCTTCTCGCTCGTCGGTCTGACCCTGATCGATTACAAGTTCAAGTTCGCTTTTTTCGCTAACCCCAAAAAGAGTGCAATCGCGTTCGCCGTTCCATACGCGTTGTTCATCGTCTGGGACATCGCCGGAATCGTCACCGGAATCTTTTTCAGGGGTCACGCCGAACATCTAACCGGAATCACCGTCTTCCCCGAGTTTCCAATCGAAGAATTGTTCTTCTTGGCCGTGCTGAGTTACACCACTCTGCTGTTCACCGCCCGAATCGCGAGGCGAGCATGACCTACACACTGGTCAACTTGGTCTTCTTAGCGGTTTCGTTCATTCCCGCTCTCGTGGTGTTGCGCCGGCGGCAGTGGGTCGTGGTGTTGAAGACTCTTTGGCCGATGCTTTTGATGACAGCGATTTTCGACAACCTCATAATTTGGTCTGGCATCGTGGCATACGACCCGCAAAACATTTCGGGAATCAAAATCGGGCTCGCCCCGATAGAAGACTTCGCTTACACGGTTGCCGCCGTACTCTTGGTTACGACAGTTTGGATGTCGAAGAGCAAGGGAACCAAGTGAACGCGATCAAAAAGCTTTTTTGGGTGTCGCGCCCTATTTCGTGGATCAACACCGCTTTCCCCTTTGCGGCCGCCTACTACCTAACCACCTCGAGAATCGACCTAACCCTGGTTCTCGGCACGCTGTTCTTTCTGATTCCTTACAACCTGCTGATGTACGGCATCAACGACGTATTCGACTACGAGAGCGACCTGCGCAACCCGCGCAAGGGTGGCATCGAAGGCGCGGTTAGCGAGAAGCGCTGGCACCCGCTGATTCTCTGGGCATCGACGCTCTCCTGCATTCCGTTCGTGGTTTACCTAGCTGCGGTTGGCGACGGCTTGGCAAACTTCTTCCTCGCGTTTTTTGTTTTCACCGTGGTTGCCTACAGCGCAAAGGGGCTTCGGTTCAAAGAGAAGCCTTTCCTCGACTCGCTAACCTCGGCAAGCCACTTCGTCGGCCCGATGATCTACGCGTTGGCCCTCACCAAGACCAGCCTTGTCGATAACCTCATCGCGATTGCAGCATTCACTCTCTGGGGTATGGCATCCCACGCATTCGGCGCTGTGCAGGACGTCATCGCCGACCGCGAAGGCGGCATCAGCTCGATCGCAACATCGATCGGTGCGCGTGCCACAGTTCGTCTCGCATTCGCGTCCTACGCCCTGGCAGGCGTCCTCGTCCTCTTCCTGCCGTTTCCCGGCAACCTCGCGATTCTCGCGGCGGTCCCCTACCTCGTGATTGTTGGACCGTTCTGGAATATCACAGACGAAACCTGCGAAACCGCGAACCGCGGCTGGAAGCACTTTATAAAGCTCAACTACATCGCCGGATTTATTGTGACGATGCTGCTTATCTGGATTGCCATTCAATCAGGTTCGCTTTAGAAAAAGTCTTGCTGCAACGACCGCAAGAAAGCGGTGATGTGGGTCTGCGGTAGCGATACAAAACGTGACCCTTCGGGCAGGTGCCCACCCACGGCGCGAACGACTCAGCTATCTCTCTGCCCGTGAACTTGTCGGCTCGGTAGCCGATGCTCGCGGCAGTGTCCTTCCATTTCTTGCCGTGGCCCTCACCGTGCCCGACCATAGCGTGGGCCACCTCGTGCAGCACGACCTGCAACGTTTCATCAATCGAGTGAACCTGCGCGTAGTAACTGGAAATCGAAATCGCTTTGTCCTGGTAATCGCAGAGACCGGCCCGACGCTTCGCGTTGTCCCAGCGGAACGACCAAACCCGCGGGTCGAGATGTTCAGCGAGCTTGCTCTCGGCGAGCGCCCTAACTCGATCGAACTTGTCGATGCTCATACGCAAAAAGCGATGTTTACCCTCGGAGTATTCACGGCCGGGCAAAAAGCCAACCTTTTCGTATGTGCCGATGGCTCGAGCGTTGTCTGTGAGCACCGAAAGGGTGATTCGCCTGAGCGCGAGGTTCTCAAGCCCGTACTCGACGGCGAGCGCGACCGCCTCGGATCCAAAGCCTCTACCAAACTGCGCCGGACCCGCGAGAGCGATACGCAGATTCATTGAGTTCTTTGACTCATTGAACTCGTTGAGCACGACTTCGCCCACGTACGTTCCTTCGTGCAGGATCGCCCAGTCGATTCGCTGCGGAGCACCTGGCCTAGTTTGCAACCACTCGAGAATCTGAGCTCTAGTAAAGCTCTTCTTGGTTGCGGTTAGCCTCATGGTTTCGGGCTCGTTCACGGCAGCGAAAACTTCCTCGAAGAAGCTGGCGTCCAACTGCACAAGCGTGACCAATTCACCCTCGATTCGAGGGGCGATTGCCGGAAACTCTGGTGCGCTCATTCGCCTCAACACTAACCGCACAAGTTGGCGAAACCAGCTCAAGGCCTCGCGGTTTTCACCAGCCCGCTAATCTTGAAGGCATGACTAAGCGCAACCAACCCTGGGGCTACCAGGGCTCCGCCGAAGGCCAAGGGCCCGACTGGGAGCTACACCCCGAAACTACTGCCGTTCGCGGCGGGTTGATGCGCTCCGGCTTTGGCGAAACGGGCGAAGCTCTTTACCTCTCCAGTGGCTTCACCTACGACAGCGCCGAGATGGCGGCCAGTTCGTTCCGCGAAGAAACCGACCACTTCCTTTACTCGCGCTTCGACAACCCAACCGTTGCGATGTTCGAGCAGAGACTCGCCGCAATAGAGGGCGCCGAGGCCTGCAAGGCCACTGCCTCCGGCATGGCTGCGATGTTCGCTTCGGTTGCCAGCATCGTCAAATCGGGCGACCGCGTAGTTGCCTCGCTAGCGATGTTTTCGTCTTGCTTCGTGGTGCTCAACGAGATTCTCCCTAAGTGGGGCGTAACTACCGTGCTCGTTGAGGGCACCGACGAAGCAGCTTGGTCGGGAGCGCTCAGCGAACCGACGGCCGTCGTCTTCATTGAGACCCCGAGCAACCCGCTAATGGAAATCGTCGACATCGCGATGGTTTCGAAGCTCGCTCACCAGGTGGGCGCAACAGTGATCGTGGACAACGTGATGGCCTCCCCCGTACTGCAGAGCCCTCTAAAGCTCGGGGCTGACGTCGTGATGTATTCGGCGACCAAACACATCGACGGTCAGGGTCGCGTCCTCGGTGGCGCGGTTCTAGGTTCGGCCGACTACATCAACAACACGCTCAAGCCTTTCATCCGCCACACCGGGCCATCGATGAGCGCATTCAACGCCTGGGTTCTACTGAAGAGCCTCGAAACCCTAACCATGCGCGTCGAAAAGATGAATGCATCGGCGCAAGTTATTGCCGAACGACTCGAGAGCCACCCGGCTGTCAAAACCGTTTGCTACCCGTTCCTGCCAAGCCACAAGGGCTACGCACTCGCGAAGAAGCAGATGCGCGGCGGCGGCACCACTCTTGCGATCGAGTTCAACCTTCCGCAGGAACAGGTTTTCGCGGTCATGAACGCCCTGCGAGTAATCGATATTTCAAACAACCTAGGTGACTCGAAGTCGCTGATGACTCACCCGTCTTCGACCACCCATCGCAGGCTCGATGCCGAAACTCAGGCACGAATGGGAATCACGGCATCGACGGTTCGACTTTCGGTCGGCCTAGAAAACGTGGACGACCTTATTCGCGATTTAGAGAGCGCGCTGAATTCGCTCTAGCGCCTCAGTGATGATCTCTTTTGAGGTCGCAAAGTTGAATCGGGCAAAATTCTTGTAATTCTCGCCACCCATGTCTGGCCCTGGCACGAGCGCAACCTTGGCCTTGGTGAAGATTTCTTCATTACTCAGCCCGAGCTCAGAAATGTCTAGCCAAGCAAGGTAACCAGCTTCAGGCAGATGGGTCTTGACCGCAGGTAGCAGCCGCTCTAGTTCAGCAACAAGGTGACGGCGGTTTTCGTCCAGCGTGCGAAGTGTGGCATCGAGCCACTCGACACCGCTCAGGTAAGCCTCCGCCATCGTGAAAGCACCGAGGATGCTGGTGCGCCAGTGCATTGCCTCTGGCAACTTGTTCAAAAGCGCGTTCATTTCGGGTGACTGCGCCAACAGGAAGGCGGCCTTCAGGCCGGCAAGGTTCCAGGACTTCGAAGTGGATGTGATGCAGATACCGGTCTCCTCGGCGTCTTTGCCGCAAGACAGGTATGGCACAAACTCGCCGTAGGTTAGTGGCCCGTGGATTTCATCGCTCAGGACAACGGCCCCGTACTGTCGAGCCAAAGCAGCCAAAGCAGTTAGCTCTTCACGGCTAAATGCGCGACCAACCGGGTTGTGCGGGTTGCAAAGAAGGTAGAAGCGGTGGCCTTCGGCAAAAGCCGCCTCGATGCCGGCTAGATCGAGTTTGTATTCGTGGTCGCCGGTGATCAGCGGAACATCAACCGGTTCAATCTCTAGCTCTTCAAGCCAGTGGTAGAAGCCGTTGTAAACCGGCGAGTTGATGATGACCCGCTCGCCCGGCTTGGCGTGAGTGCGAAGGAACTCGACTGTTGCCACGCCAACGTCCGTTGCGAGGTGGAGATACTTTGGCGAAATCTGCCAACCCCAGCGGTCTTTAGAAAATTTCTCGAACGCCTCGGCAACCTCTGGAACAGGGCCTAGGTAACCGAGGTCGTTTTCGGTTGCCATCTTGACGATACGAGCTGCAATTGGCTCGGCGATTTGAAAGTCCATTTCGGCTACGTGCAACGGAAGCACGTCTTCAGGAAATCTGCGCCACTTCGAGGAGTGCCTCTCGCGCAATTCTTTTAGCGTTGGGGCAACAACCTTGACGTCAGACATCTACTACTCCGTTACTCGACCTAACAAGAGCACTCTATCGGTTGGAGTTGTGTTGGATATCTTGATTCCGCCTTCGAGCGAGTCGAGAGCGCGGGCAAAGCGATCTTCTTCGTCGGTAAACAGAGTCATCAGCGGTTGCCCGGCCTTCACGGCTTCACCCTGCACGACGTGCAGCTCGATGCCAGCACCCAGTGCTACAGCATCTTCCTTGCGCGCTCTGCCGGCACCCAAGCGCCAAGAGGCAACACCAACGCTCAGCGCGTCCAGTTGCTCCAAAACTCCGTCAGCCTCGGCCAAAACGGTGTGCGAGTGCTTTGCCTTGGGTAGCGCAGCCTTCGGGTCTCCGCCCTGGGCCGAGATCATCTCGTTCCATTTGTCCATGGCTCGTCCGTCGTTCAGAGCGGCTCGAACATCGCCCTCAACACCAACGAGTCGAAGCATCTCTTCGGCAAGCATGACGGTTAGGTCAACGACGTCAGCAGGTCCACCACCCGACAAAACCTCAACAGACTCTTCAACCTCGAGAGCGTTGCCGATTTTGCGACCCAGTGGCGTGGACATATCGGTAAGAAGAGCAGAAACCTTCAAGCCGGCATCCTGACCGAGCTTCACCATCACCTGAGCCAATTCGGTGGCTCGATCCAAAGTCTTCATGAAAGCACCCGAACCGACCTTGACGTCCAACACCAAAGCCCCGGTACCCTCGGCGATCTTCTTAGACATGATCGAGGACGCAATCAGCGGAATCGCCTCTACGGTGCCGGTCACGTCACGAAGCGCGTAGAGCTTCTTATCTGCGGGAGCAAGGCCCGAACCAGCCGCGCAAATCACAGCACCGACATCCTGGAGCTGGCTGAACATTTCGTCATTCGAAAGAGCGGCTCGCCAACCCGGCACAGCCTCGAGCTTGTCCAAGGTTCCGCCGGTGTGGCCGAGCCCACGACCCGACAGCTGCGGCACGGCAACACCGAACACGGCTACCAGTGGTGCTAAAGGAAGGGTGATCTTGTCACCCACTCCCCCCGTCGAGTGCTTGTCGGCGGTTGGCCGGCCCAGACCCGAGTAGTCGAGTCGCTCGCCACTGGCGATCATCGCGAGAGTGAGGTCCTTGATTTCGCGTCGGCTCATACCGTTCAGCAAAATCGCCATGGTCATCGCCGACATCTGGTAATCGGCAACATTGCCGTTGGTGTAGTTCTCCACCAACCAGTTGATTGCCTCGGTCGAAAGCTCTCCCCGCTCGCGCTTTTGAACAATCAGCTGAACTGCATCAAAACTCACTTGCGGTACTCGTCCAAATCTCTCGGCCCAAAGGCGTCTGGCAAAACTTCTTCAATCGTCTTGAAACCCGAAACGGTTTCGAGAATCATCCCTGGAGCACTGTGCTCAAACAGGAGTTGACGGCATCTGCCGCAAGGCATCAACACGTTGCCGTTGCCGTCGCAGCAGGTGAACGCCACAAGCTTGCCGCCACCGGTCATGGTGAGGTTCGAAACCAAACCACATTCGGCGCATAGGCCGATTCCGTAGGACGCATTTTCAACGTTGCAACCCGAGACCACACGGCCATCATCGGTTAGCGCCGCCGCCCCCACCGGAAAGTTCGAGTAGGGGGCGTAGGCGTTAGCCATCGCGCTTTTAGCGACCGCGCGAAGGTCGTCCCAGTCAATGCTGGTCATAAAAGATCTTTCTGTTGGAGAAGAAGGACTAGCCCTTCTTCTCGTCGTTGCGCTTGCACTGGCACTCTCCGCCACAGCATCCACCGTTTGACATCCAAATCACCTCCGTTCCTCAGTTTTATTATGCGCCTGAAACGAAAGAATCGGTTTAGAGCAGGCCGTTCTCGCGAAGAAAGGCCCTAAAGAGAGGCGCTAGTTTGGCCGCAAATGTTTGTGTGAAATGCGCGCCATCCCAATAAACCGGTGTCTTATCGATGATTGCGGGGCAAGCACTAGCAACGCATAGCCACTCGTTAGGGTTGATGAAATCGATGCCATACTTTGCCGCGAGTTCAGCTTGAATCTCAGGGTAGAAGGCCCGAAGACTCGAATTGCCTGTGCATTTTGATCCAAGTTGGTTACCTGACTTAACGCAGTCAACAAGACCCTGGTGACTTGTAGGCAAGCCAAAGTAAACGATTGAGTCAGAAACCCTGCTCAGTTGAGAGAGAGCTCGGTCGAGGCCTGCCTCCCAAATTTGAACCTGGTTGTCTTCGGCCTTCTGGTTACCTTCGGCAATCGGGTGGAAGGTTTGGTCGGAGAGAATGACTAGATCTGGCTTGAGCTGTGCGATGTATGTGTTCACCCACTGGCGGTGAACAGGGCATTGCCTGTCTATACCCGCGTCATCCCAAGACCACGGGACAACATCCGCAATCATGCACTCGCGGCGATTGAGTCCAATGACCCGCCAATCCTCCAGCCCGAGCGCCTCGATGACCATCGGATAGATTGCGAGAGCATAGGAGTCTCCAAGAATTACGGCCGTGTACTTGGCGTCAGCTGACCCATAAGTGCAAGTAACCTCTTGGGGCTTGGGATCCATACACTGCGACCATTGAGTGCCACGCTGGCGCAGAAGCGATGAAATTGGTGGATCCAAGTCATCTGGAACCTGGGTGAGTTCTAAACCATCAAGGACCTTCACAATCCAGGTTGACAAAAGAGCGGCAAGTTTTGGCTCGGCGGGCTTTGGTGTTGGCTTTGTAGGTTTGCCGGTCGGGCTCGCCGATGGCGATGGGTCACCAGGGTTGGTCGGATTTGGTGTCGCGGTTGGTCCGGGGCCTGCCGAATCGGTTGGCTTTGGCCTAACCTCAGGGTCTTCGGTGTTCGGTTTGTATTCGCCATTTTCGGTTTCGGATTCGTTCGAAACGTACGCGGTGTTCCAAGTCCCACCGGTCATTGCGAAAGAACTACTGGCAAGTCCGATCACCACCGCCACAGAGGCTACCGAAATTCCAATTCTCCCCTTAGCCCCAAACCTGAATTGCCCGATTTCGATGCGTCGTACTGGCTGTTCAACAAATTTGTATCCAAGTGCTGCAAGCAAAACCGTCAGCGCGATCACGCTTGGACCAAAAGCCCAAGACTTCGCAAAGTCCGGCCACAAAGACTGACCGAAAATAAGCACGGGCCAATGGATCAGGTAAATCGAGAAAGAGAGCTTGCCGATGTAAACCATCGGTTTGGCGGTAAATACTCTCGACAAAACAGGCACGTGTACGGCCGTTAGATTTGCGAATATGAACGCAGCCGCACCCAAAGTCGGAAGCAGAGCGAGGTAGCCAGGAAAGCCTTGACTTCCATTGAGCAAGCTCAAGGACAATCCCATAGCCGCAACGCCCAGGAACGACACAGCCCCTGCCGCTCGAGGGCTAAGCGAAGCCACCCTGCCGAACGTCAGCACAGCTAGCAGCGCACCAACCGCTAGTTCATAAGCCCTAGTTAGTGATGAGAAATAGGCCGTGGTTGGGTCTGTTTCGCCTTGGTAAACAGCCCAACCAAGTGAAACCGCCGCACCTAAACCAATCACGGCGCTCAGAACCAGAAGCCAATTCTTGACACCCATACGTCTGGTAACTGCAAGAACAACGATTACGAGCAATGGGAACACAAGGTAAAACTGCTCCTCCACCGCCAGTGACCAGTAGTGCTGAACTAAAGAGTGATCAAAACCAACGCTGAAGTAGTCACTTGATTTTTGAATGAGGTGGAGGTTCGCCAGAAACAAAGCAGCCCAATAGGAATCCGTGACTACCTGCGCCAACTTGAGTTCGTTCAAAAGCAGGAGTGCGGCGAGACAGGTGACAGCGAGGACCAACAAGGCCATCGGAAGGATTCGCCTTGCGCGTCGCAAGTAAAACTCCGAAAGTGAAATTCGACCAGCCGAGGCCCGTTCGACCAAAAAAGTGGTGATCAAGAAACCTGAAATCACAAAGAAGATATCGACGCCGCTGAAACCGCCGGCAAAACCTGGAATCCCGAGGTGAGATAAGACAACGGCACCCACTGCGACCGCGCGCAATGCGTCGATGTCGGGACGATATTTCATGTGCGATCCAATCCAAGAACCAAAGAAGACCGCACAGTCAACTGGCATCAGTCTAGCCTTGGGCGACAAAAAATCGGTGGCACTTACATGGCAGCGAACCTGAGGCCAGAATCAGCCCGCGCTTGAAATACTTTCTAGTTTTGTCCGTTGTTCAAGGCTAAGTAACCGTCGGGCACGTCGATAGATACTAGCTTTCCTGATGCCCTAAATTGAGCCTCGGTCTCGTAGAACCCAGTAATTGGCGCATAAGCGGTGTAGTCCACATTCGTTGTGTCATAAGCGGTACAAGTGCCGGTCTTGTAATTCCGCTTACTGTGGAAGTTCGCTTCGCCCAT
>JBEBBA010000016.1:0-34550 GCA_041158585.1 Actinomycetota bacterium | reverse complement strand
GCCAAAGAACCCCAAAACCACACCGGTTCCCGCGACGAGCAAGCCGACGAGCTGGGCGAACTGCGGGCCCGCTGAATCTTCGAGTTCCTTAGGTGCGTTTAGACGGGGGCGTACCAACTTTTTAAAGAGGAATCCATACGGGTGCTTGGCCGGGCCAAAGACAGCGCCCCAAAGGAAGCTTGCCGAGATCACGGCGAGAAGCACATGTGCGGCCGCGGCAGTCGCAGAGTCAAGGCTCAGGTACACAGTCACTGCCAAGAGTGTTGCGGTGATGGTTGCGCCGAAGCGTGGGCCACGAGGGTCAATCTGGGTGCTCATTAAATATCGAAGTGTCCTAGTTCTTGGTCGATTGTTGCCTGTTTTGGTGCGCCACCAATTCTTGAGGTGACTCTTCCGTTGTGGTCGAGCACCAGAGTGGTGGGAGTCTGGAGGATATTGAACTTCTTTGCGAGGTCGAGTCGATTTGTGATGTCCACCTCGATGTGCAGGACGTCGTCCGCGGTCGCCTCGAGCTCTCGAAACAAACGAGCTGTCTGCTTGCAGGTGGCGCATGTCTCACTCGAAAACTGCAAAAAGGTGACGCGGTTGCCGAAGGCCGAAACAGGGGAGTAGTTCTTAGTCGCGCCGAGTTCCTTCAGGTCGATTAATTCACCGCGTTCGATGGACTTCGCCCGCCCGGTTCTAATGCGCCAAATGAAGCCGAGGGCGGTTGCAAAAGCAATGAGCGCTGCTAGCGCGATCAGGCGTGTTTCCTCGGGCATAAGACAAGGCTAGAACCCCAGAATCTCAACTTTCTCTGTGTTGCCGATTCTTACGCCCTTTCAAGTCGGTAGGCTAAGAGCGTGTCAGAGATTAAATTCCGTAGTGATGTAACCGTTGAACTAGTTCGTTCGTCCGCCGCCGACAGCGACGTGCTTTTTGCCGCTCGCGTATCGACCCAGGGTGAGCAAACCCTAGAGTCGGCCGCAGCCGCCACCGACGCTGCCGAAGACGAGAAGCGAAACCGCGGACTCATCAACTACCTGATGCGCGACCGTCACGGTTCGCCATTCGAGCACAACTCGATGACTTTCTACGTTCAGGCACCGATCTTTGTGTTCCGCGAGTTCATGCGTCACCGCATCGCTTCGTACAACGAAGAATCAGGCCGCTACAAGGAGCTAAGCCCTGTTTTCTACGTTCCAGCCGAGGACCGCAACCTCATTCAGGTCGGTAAGGCCGGGCACTACGAGTTCCTCCCCGGAACCGCCGAGCAGATCGCACTCGTTCAGCAGGAGTCGCGCAAGGCATCGACAGAGTCCTACGAGGCTTACAAGCGCATGCTTGAGGCAGGTGTGGCTCGCGAGGTCGCCCGTATCGTGCTTCCGCTGAATATTTACTCGAGCATGTACGTCACCATGAACTCTCGTGCCCTGATGAACTTCCTGAGCCTGCGCACCAAGCGCGAAGGCACACACTTCCCTTCGTTCCCGCAGCGCGAGATCGAGATGTGCGCCGAGAAGATGGAAGATTTCTGGAAAGAACTAATGCCTTACACGTACGACGCATTCAACCAGCACGGTCGCGTCGCGCCGTAACTATCGCTAAGGTTTTCTCATGTCGCCACAAAAGAACCTCTTCGGTCAGGTGCTCGTAGCCCTGGTCACTCCGATGAACGCGGAGGGTGAGGTTGACTGGGCTGCAACCGAGAGACACATCGACTACGTAATCTCGAACGGCGCCGACGGCGTCGTGGTTACCGGCACCACCGGCGAGACCTCTACTCTCACCGACGCCGAGAAAATCAAACTCGTCGAAGTTGGAAAGTCCGTTTCGGCTGGTCGCGCCAAGATCATCACCGGCGGTGGCTCAAACGAAACAGCTCACGCGATGCAGCTTTACAAGGCGAGCGAAAAAGCTGGTGCAGACGGCGTAATGATCGTCACCCCTTACTACAACAAGCCGACACAGGCCGGTGTGCTAACTCACTTCCGTTTGATTGCCGACGCAACCGATCTCCCGGTGATCCTTTACGACATCCCCGGACGCGCCGGAATCCCGATTGCGTACGAAACAATCCTTCGAGCCGCCAAGCACCCGAACATCGTCGCAATCAAGGACGCCAAGGGTGATTTTGCTCAGGCTTCTCGAGTGATGAACGAAACCGGTCTGCTCTACTTCTCGGGAGACGACTCGAACGTTCTGCCTCACGTGGCTATTGGGGCAACCGGTCTGATTGGCGTCACCGCAAACTTGGCTCCGGCTGCCTATCGCGAGATGATTGACGCCACCAACCGTAACGACTTCCACCACGCTCTCAAGGTTCACAACTCGCTTGAGCCACTGGTGCGTGCGGCAATGAACCACGTACCCGGCACAGTCGCCGCAAAGTACATACTGCACGGCCTTGGGCTAATCGATAGCCCTCGCGTCCGTCTACCTCTTGTAGGCCCAGAGGAGGCCGAAGCTGCCCGCATTGAGGCAGACATCGACAAGGTTGGTCCGATTACCGGCCTGTCATTCGAAAACTTCCGCCCAGACCGCAATGCAGCCGCCGGTGGCGCGCTGCCTAAGGTGGCTGGCACAACCCGATAGGGGAACCCGTGGTTCTAACCTTGCCCGCGCCAGCTCCACTGAGAGCTGGCACCCTTCGAATCGTTCCACTCGGTGGAATCGGTGAGATTGGCCGAAACATGACCGTCTTCGAAATTGACGGCAAACTGCTCATCGTTGACTGTGGCGTTCTGTTTCCAGAAGAGCACCAGCCCGGTGTCGATGTGATCCTGCCCGACTTCGGCTACATCAAAGATCGACTCCACGATGTAGTCGGAATCGTGCTAACCCACGGCCACGAAGACCACATCGGTGGTGTCCCATACCTTCTGCGCATGCGCGAAGACATCCCGCTGCTAGGTTCGGCGCTGACCCTCGCTTTCATCGAAGCCAAGCTCAAAGAACACCGGATCACGCCCTACACCCTCACCGTTGCCGAGGGGCAGGTTGAACAACTCGCCGGATTCAACCTCGAGTTCGTCGCGGTAAATCACTCGATCCCAGACGCGCTCGCCGTGGTAATCCGAACCGTAGCCGGCTCAGTTCTGCACACCGGTGACTTCAAGATGGATCAGATTCCGCTGGACGGTCGCCTGACCGACCTTCGCGCCTTCGCGCGCATCGGTGAAGAAGGCTTGGACTTGTTCCTTTGCGACTCGACCAACGCCGATGTCCCCGGTTTCACGCCACTCGAAAAAGACATCGGTCCCGTAATTGAAAACGTTATTTCGCGCGCCAAGGGCAAAGTCATCGTCGCTTCGTTCTCTTCTCACGTCCATCGCGTACAGCAGGTGATCGACGCGGCTGTGGCGAATGGTCGACGTGTTGCGCTGGTTGGTCGCTCGATGGTTCGAAACATGGAAATCGCCGCGCAGATGGGTTATCTAAAAGTCCCCGAGGGTGCGTTCATCGACTACAAACACGCGGGCGATGTGCCACCCGAAAACATCGTTTACATGTCAACGGGTTCACAGGGTGAGCCGATGGCCGTGCTTGCCCGCATGGCTAACCTAGAGCACGACATCCAGGTCGGCGAGGGCGACACGGTTATTCTCGCTTCATCGCTAATCCCGGGTAACGAGAATGCCGTTTATCGGGTTATCGACGGCCTAACCAAGCTCGGCGCAAACGTCGTCCACAAGGGCAATGCCAAGGTGCACGTTTCGGGTCACGCGGCTGCCGGTGAACTGCTCTACTGCTACAACATCCTCAAGCCAAAAAACGTCATGCCGGTGCACGGTGAATACCGTCACCTGATCGCCAACGGCAAACTAGCCGAGCAGACCGGCATCGATCCCGAGCGAATCCTGATCACCGAGGACGGCTGGGTCGTTGACCTTCGCGACGGACTCGCCGAAGTGGTCGGCGCTGTGGAATGCGGTCTGCTTTTTGTCGATGGCAAAACCGTTGGCAAAATCACCGAGGACGACCTACACGACCGCAGAGTCCTCGCCGAAGAGGGCTTTATCTCGATTTTCTGTGTGGTTGACAACGATGGACGCGTGATTGTTGGTCCAGAGATTAGGGCACGTGCATTCGCCGAGGAAGACCACGTTTTTGATGACGTGAAGCCGTTGATTTCGAAAGCGCTCGCCGAGGCCGCCGGTCAGGGCATCCGCGATCCTCACGCGCTGCAGCAGGTCATTCGCCGCACCATCGGCACCTGGGTTAATCGCGCACACCGTCGCAGACCGATGATTATCCCCGTTGTCGTAGTCGGCTAGCCTCCGCCAAAATGGCGTGGGTGGCTGATATCTTGGGCTAATGGCCGAGCGCAGACCAACACAGCGCCGGGGCGCCACTTCTAAGCCTCGGCCCGCTTCGCGCACCGCGAAGCCGAAGCCGACCACTCGCATCAAACCCGAGCGTTCGATGGCGAGTAACATCTGGACAAAGCTTGCCCACGCCTTCGGCTACATCGTTCGTTTCGACATGCGAAACAAGATCTCTGCCGAGGATCGCAGCGACGGCCTTCCGTTCGCAATCTTCGTACTTGGTGTAATCGGCGCCTGGCTCGTTTGGTTCGAAGTGCGTTCCGAATGGGCGACCACGCTTCACCAGTTCACCTTTGGGCTCATGTTCGGCCGTGTGGCTCTCGGGCTGCCGGTCGTCATGGTGGTTTTCGCCATCTACCTAATGCGCAAGCCACCGTCGGTCAACGATTCGACCGGTCGCATCATCTTCGGGTTGGCCCTTCTTGTGGTCAGCGTCGCCGGCTTCTTCCACGTCTTCAGCGAGCAACCGCAACCGAGCGACCCGAACTTCGCGCCCGCTTTCACAGCGGCCGGCGGAATGTTCGGCTGGCTAATTTCTGTCCCAGCCCTGCTGCTCACCGTTTGGGGCGCTGTTCCGTTCCTCGGCTTAGTGGCGTTCTTCTCTGTTTTGATCATGACTAAGACCCCACCGAACAAGATTCGCGAGCGTCTAAGTGGTTTCTGGGCAAACCTTTTCGGAGGCTCTGCCAAACCAGAGGCCAACGAACCAGAATCCGAGCTGATTCACGACGCCTATGACGGCACCAAGGTTCCGTGGTGGCGCAGAGACAAGAACGAGCGCGAAGAAGAGCCTTACGAGACACCGATCATCGAAGAAGATTCGCTCGCCGAGCTATTCGAAGACGCCCCAGTCGTCGATGTCCCGTCGGTTGACACCGCGAGCAACGTGACCGAGCCAATCACCATCGTGCCCCAGGAAGCTGTCTTACCCGCCGAGCAGCCCACCGAGCTCATCGAGCCCGCTGCCGCGCCAGCCGCAACCGAGGCGAAGCCTAAGCGCACTTACACCCTTCCTGCCTTGTCGATGCTGCCACCGGGCACGCCGCCAAAAGCCAAGACCGAAGCCAACGCAGTTATCACACAGGCAATCACGAGCGTGTTCAGTGAGTTCAATGTCGAGGCGAAAGTGGTTGGCTTCTCGCGCGGCCCAACAGTTACACGCTACGAAGTAGAGCTCGCCCCAGGCGTTAAGGTCGAAGCCGTAACCCGCTTGGCCAGCAACCTGTCGTACGCCGTTGCCAGCAACGAAGTTCGTATTCTTGCCCCAATTCCGGGTAAGTCGCTGATCGGTATCGAGATTCCGAACACCGACCGCGAAACCGTTTCGCTGGGTGACGTCTTGCGCTCGAATGTTGCCCAAACTAGCGCTCACCCGCTCACCATCGGCATCGGCAAGGACGTCGAAGGCGGTTACGTTGTTGCCAACCTCGCGAAAATGCCGCACCTGTTGGTCGCCGGTGCCACGGGTGCGGGTAAGTCTTCGTTTGTGAACTCGATGATCACCTCGATCCTGATGCGCTCGAAGCCCGCCGAGGTTCGCATGGTGTTGATTGACCCGAAGCGTGTAGAACTCGCCGCGTACCAAGGTGTACCGCACCTGATCACGCCGATCATTACAAATGCTAAGAAGGCTGCCGAGGCTCTCGCCTGGGTCGTAAAAGAAATGGACGCTCGTTACGACGACCTCGCATCTTTCGGTTTCAAGCACATCGATGACTTCAACCGAGCCATCGTCGCCGGCACCGTTCAGGTGCCGGAGGGCTCCAAGCGAGTGCTCCAGCCGTACCCGTACCTGTTGGTTGTGGTCGATGAGCTCGCCGACCTCATGATCGTCGCTCCTCGCGAGGTCGAAGACTCGATTGTGCGAATCACCCAGCTGGCTCGCGCCTCAGGTATCCACCTGGTTTTGGCTACTCAGCGACCATCCGTCGATGTCGTCACCGGCTTGATCAAGGCCAACGTGCCGTCGCGTCTCGCCTTCTCGGTTTCATCGGTCACCGATTCCCGAGTCATCCTCGACCAACCCGGTGCCGAAAAGTTGATCGGCCAAGGTGACGCCCTATTCTCGCCGATGGGCACAAACAAGCCGATTCGCGTGCAGGGTGCCTGGCTCAGCGAGGCCGAACTCGAGAAGGTCGTCGAGCACGTCAAACGCCAGATGGACCCTGAATACCGCCAGGACGTTGACGCCCCGACTCAAACTAAAAACATTGACGCCGACATTGGCGACGACCTCGAACTCCTTCTGGCTGCAGCTGAACTCATCGTGTCTTCACAGTTTGGTTCGACCTCGATGCTGCAGCGCAAGCTTCGCGTCGGTTTTGCCAAGGCAGGTCGCCTGATGGATCTTCTCGAATCACGAAACATCGTTGGCCCGAGCGAGGGTTCGAAGGCACGCGACGTTTTGGTTCAGCCAGACGAGCTTGCCGTGGTCTTGGCTCAGTTACGCGGGGAGCCGGGCGCTATGCCTAGCCCGAAGGTTCGCACCGCAGCCGACATCATCGACGACAACGAAATCAGCAGCGATGACACCGACGGCGACGAAGATGCCTGGCGATTGACTGGTCGCGACTAATGATCGCCAACGTAATCACTATCGTCCGCATCCTCCTGGTTCCTGCTTTCCTAGCTCTGCTTTTTGCCGCACCTGAACGGGAGTCGGCGAGCCGCTGGCTGGTGGTTTTCCTCTTTGTGCTTTCGGCATCGACCGACGGGTTAGATGGCGCCATCGCCCGCCGCCGCGGAGAAGTCACGAATCTCGGCAAAATCCTCGACCCAATCGCCGACAAACTGCTCATCGGTGGAGCGCTGGTTTCGCTTTCGATTCTTGGCGAACTCGACTGGTGGATCACCGTGGTGATTCTGGTTCGCGAATTGGGCATCACGATTTATCGATTTGCTGTGATCAGGAACCGAATCATCGCGGCCTCCGGTGGAGGCAAGCTCAAGACGGTCTTTCAGTCGATCATGGTCGGCTTCCTACTGAGTCCGGCGAACTGGATGCCTTTCGGCGTTCAGCCTTTCATCGAATTGGGTCTGATCGCGGTCACTTTGGTTCTAACTATCTGGACGGGCATCGCTTACCTGTTGGCTAAGGAACAGAAGTGAACGCGGCAAAGGCACTTGGGCTGCTTGAAGCTCGCGAGTGGAAGCTTGCTCTCGCCGAATCATTGACGGGTGGATTGCTAGCGGACGCTTTTGTTCAGGTGCCAGGTGCCTCGAAGGCCTTGCGCGGTTCAGTCGTCGCCTACGCAACAGACGTCAAACACAGTGTTTTGGGGGTCGAAGAAGACCTTCTGGCCCAAGTCGGCCCGGTAAACCCCGAAGTCGCCTTGGCCATGGCTGTGGGTGCTGCGAATCAGCTAGGTGCAGATGTTGCACTCGCCACAACTGGCGTAGCTGGTCCAGATGAGCAGGACGGCAACCCCGTCGGCACCGTATTCATCGCTCTAGTGACGCCGATTGGCAGCGATGTTCGAGCGCTTCAGCTAAGTGGCGATCGGGCTAGCATCCGCAACCAGGCGGTCGAAGAAGCGGTTTCGATGCTCGAGGAATTTCTCACAGACAACTCTCAGCAATCGCGGGCATAAAAGTCACCCCTCGCAGGTAAGTTATCCTGTAACTCCTCAATCAGAGGGGTTTTCAGAAAGGAGCTTTCAATGCTGTTAGTTCGTCGCGAAATTGGTGATGTCCTTCGAGAACTCCGTCTGCAAAAGCGTCACACTCTGCGCCAGGTTGCCGGTCGTGCGAGCGTAGCCCTCGGCTACCTCAGCGAAATCGAGCGAGGCCAGAAGGAGGCGTCATCCGAAATTCTGCTGGCTATCGCCGAAGCTCTCGATGTGCCGATCTCGGTAATCATGCGTGAGGTCAGCGACCGTTTGGCCGCTCTCGAGGGCGTTCAGATCCCAGATACCGTACCAGCCGAGTTCGTCGCAACCTTCGACTCAGAACTCACTCACTAATCGAATCCTCTCGAAACCCCCGGTCCTTTTCGGCCGGGGGTTTCGTTTAGGGTTTTAGACATGCGCCTTAGCCAATTCAACGAACTAATGACCGACGAGTTCGGCGCGGAGTATGCCGCCGTTCTGAGGCGTGACCTTGTTCTAGGTGAACTTGCTGACCAAACGGCAGACAAAGCGATCGCCGAGGGAGAAGACCCAAAGGTGGTTTGGTTGGCGCTCTGCAAGGCTGCAGGCGTTCCGAAGGAGCGATGGCACGGGTTGAACAAAAATTCGAAAAAAGACACGCCGAAATAAATTATTCGAAAACTTGTTCGAATATTGCTAGTGTGTAACTAGCAAAGAAGTTGTCCACAATTTCCGCGCCACCCCGACGCAGTGTCGGTGGTTACCCGTAGTGTCACAGGAAAATAAACCTAAAGGCGCAAACCGCCAGAAGCCAGAGGACCAAATGCCATCTCCAAACGAACGCGAAAAAGCTCTAGACACTGCACTAGCGCAGATCGAACGCCAGTTCGGCAAGGGGTCTGTAATGCGACTCGGCTCAGACGAGCGCGCACCTGTTGAGGTAATTCCTACCGGCTCGATCGCCCTAGACGTAGCACTAGGTATCGGCGGTCTGCCTCGCGGTCGCATCATCGAGGTTTACGGCCCAGAATCCTCAGGTAAAACCACCGTGGCGCTGCACGCTATTGCCAACGCCCAGGCTGCCGGCGGCACCGCCGCCTTCATCGATGCCGAGCACGCACTCGACCCAGAGTATGCAAAAGCTCTCGGCGTAGACATCGACTCGCTTTTTGTCAGTCAGCCAGACACCGGTGAGCAGGCGCTAGAAATCGCCGACATGCTGATCCGCTCCGGTGGCATCGACATCATCGTCATCGACTCGGTTGCCGCCCTGGTTCCGCGAGCCGAAATCGAAGGCGAGATGGGTGACTCTCACGTAGGTCTTCAAGCCCGACTCATGTCGCAGGCGCTGCGTAAGCTAACCGGTGCACTAAACACCACCGGCACCACAATGATCTTCATCAACCAGCTTCGCGAAAAGATAGGTGTATTCTTCGGAAGCCCAGAGACCACCGCTGGCGGTAAAGCTCTGAAGTTCTACGCTTCGGTTCGCCTAGACATCCGCCGCATTGAGACCCTGAAGGACGGCACCGACGCTGTCGGTAACCGCACCCGCGTAAAGGTTGTCAAGAACAAGATGGCTTCACCGTTCAAACAGGCCGAGTTCGACATCATCTACGGCTTGGGTATTTCGCGCGAGGGTAGCCTCCTAGACTTCGGTGTCGAGCACGACATCGTCAAGAAGTCTGGAGCTTGGTACACCTACGAGGGCGACCAGCTCGGCCAGGGCAAAGAAAACTCTCGCAAGTACCTGATTGAGAACAGCGCAGTTGCCGACGAAATCGAAAAAAAGATCAAGACGAAGCTTGGCATCGGTGTGCCTCGCGCCGTCGCAGATCTACCAGCCGAGGTAGTAGCCCCGGTTGACAAGGCTGCTAACGCCTAACAATGTCTGAAACATCGCCATCGCGCGAAAAGCTGGAGAGCAGGGCACGTAATGTCCTGCTCTTTCAGCTATCCAAAGGGGCAAAGTCCAAGGCGCAGCTAAGAGCAATCTTGGTGAAGCGTGAGATACCGGAGGACATCTTTGAGCCCATCCTCGACCGATTCGAAGAAGCCGGCCTGATCGACGATAAACAGTTCGCCGCAGTCGTCGTCAACAGCAGAAGAAACCACAAAGGTCTATCAAAGTCGGCAATAAAGCGCGAATTGGGAACCAAAGGTGTGGCTGCCGAAGTCATAGACGAAGCCCTTTCTGAAATCACTTCAGAGCAAGAGTTAGAAACCGCACAAGAGCTAGCCGTAAAGAAACTTCGCGCAATGTCCCACCTAGACAAAGATGTTCAGGACCGCAGGCTCTCCGGCTACCTTGGTCGTAAGGGGTACAGCGGGGGAGTCGTTTACGCCGCCATCCGTTATGCCAGAGAACAAGCGGTAAAATCGGAGGTCTAATGACTTCCGATATCAAGCAGCGCAGTTACGAGGTTCGCACCTTCGGCTGCCAGATGAACGTGCACGACTCAGAGCGCCTTACCGGCTTGCTCGAGGGCGCTGGCTACGTCGCTGCCGATGGTCAGGAAGCCGACATCGTTGTCTTCAATACCTGCGCAGTTCGCGAAAATGCCGACAACAGGCTCTACGCAGCCCTCTCGCAGTTACACAACAAGAAAAAAGACCACCCCGACCTTCAAATCGCCGTTGGTGGCTGCCTCGCTCAAAAAGACCGCGAGACCATCGTCAAGAAGGCTCCCTATGTGGATGTGGTTTTCGGAACACACAACATCGGTTCGCTGCCGACGCTGCTAGACCGTGCAAGGCACAACGAAGAGGCTCAGGTTGAGATTCTCGAGTCGCTCGAAACATTCCCGAGCGACCTACCCACAAAGCGCGACAGTACATACGCAGCTTGGGTTTCGATCTCGGTAGGTTGCAACAACACCTGCACCTTCTGCATCGTTCCGAGCCTGCGCGGCAAAGAGAAGGATCGCAGACCTGGCGAAATTCTCGCCGAAGTCGAAGCCCTGGTTGCCGAGGGCGTCATCGAAGTCACTTTGCTCGGTCAGAACGTCAACACCTACGGCGTCGAGTTTGGCGACCGAGGTGCTTTCGCCAAGCTGCTGCGAGCGATGGACCAGATCAAGGGTCTAGAGCGAGTCCGCTTCACCAGCCCGCACCCAGCCGCCTTCACTCAGGACGTAATCGACGCCATGGCTGAAACACCAAACGTCATGCCTCAGTTGCACATGCCTCTGCAGAGCGGCAGCGACGAAATCCTCAAGGCGATGAAGCGCAGTTATCGGAGCACCAAGTTCCTCGGAATTATCGACTCGGTGAGAAAGTCGATCCCTAACGCAGCGATCTCAACCGACATCATCGTCGGGTTTCCCGGTGAAACCGAGGAGGACTTCCTCGAGACCATGCGAGTGGTGAGAGAGTCTCGTTTCGCTACCGCGTACACCTTCCAGTACTCCATTCGCCCTGGCACTCCTGCTGGCGAGATGGACAACCAGATTCCAAAGGCCGTCGTTCAGGAACGCTTCGAACGCCTACACAAGTTGGTCAACGAAATCGCATACGACGAGAACCAGAAAATGGTTGGCCAAGTGGTAGAAGTTTTGGTTGCCAACAACGAAGGCCGCAAGGATGCCACCACAAACCGACTCAGCGGACGCGCGCGCGATGGCCGACTAGTTCACTTCAGCTTGCCTGAAGGTGTCTCAGCCCCTCGCCCCGGTGATCTAGTCACCGTCAAGGTAGATGAAGCGGGTCCGTTCCACCTGATTGCAGACCCCGCCGCAGCCGGCGAGCTGACGATTCGACCAACTATCGCAGGTGATGCCTGGGATCGCGCTCAGGCGGCGTCCTGTGGCGTGCCAGCGGCTGCTCCGTCTGGTCGACGTTCGATACCTCTCGGTGTTCGCAGTGCCTAAAAAGTTGATTGCCGTGGTCGGCCCAACCGGCACCGGTAAATCTGACCTCGGGGTAAACCTTGCTCTTGCACTAATTGAGCGCGGTCAGCCTGCCGAAATCGTAAATGTTGACTCAATGCAGTTTTACCGGGGCATGGACATCGGCACAGCCAAGCTGCCTATCGAAGAGCGGGGAGGTGTCGAGCATCACCTTCTCGACTGGTTGGAGATTCGTGACGAATCTACCGCAGCCGAATACCAAGCGGTGGCAAGGCCCTTGATCGAAGAGATTCAGGCTCGAGGGGCAACGCCGATTCTCGTCGGTGGCTCCATGCTCTACATCGCGTCGGTTCTAAACAACTTTGATTTCCCAGCGCGCGACGAAGGATTGCGAGCTCAACTGGAAGAGGATCTGATTCAGTTCGGGTCGCGGGAGTTGCATCGAAGGCTCGAAAAGCTAGACCCGATCGCTGCAAGTCGGATTGATTCGCAAAACGGTCGCCGAGTAGTGCGTGCTCTAGAAATCGTCACAATAACCGGCGAACCCTTCGCCGCAGCCCTTCCCGAGACGCCCGAGGAGTGGCAACCAAGTGTGCAATTGGGATTGCTCGCCGAGCGGGCCGTTCTGGTTCCACGGCTTTACCAACGTGCCGAGAGAATGTGGCAGAGCGGTCTTTTGGCTGAGGCGGAAGCCCTGATCCCACAGGGGATCCGCGAGGGCAAAACCTCGAGCCGCGCAATCGGTTACGCTCAAGCGCTTGCTCAACTAGATGGTGAAATCTCGCAGACTGAAGCGATTGAACAAACCGCGCTTCTGACCTCGCGTTACGCCAGGCGGCAGATGTCTTGGTTCCGCAGAGATGCTCGCATCAACTGGTTGCAGTTCGACCGTCCCGATCTTCTCGAGGCTGCGCTAGAGCTGGTCATCTAGGCTTGAACCATGTCTAGTTTGAAATTTACTAAGGGTCACGGCACGGGTAACGACTTCGTGCTCGTGCTCGACGAGCTTGGCGAACTAGACATCACCTCCGACCAGGTCGCCAAGATTTGCGATCGCCACTTTGGCATCGGTGCGGACGGTCTAATCCGGGTCGTCCGATCAAGCGCCATTTCTGAGGGTGCGGCGAGCCTTCGCGAAGAGCCGGCAGCCGAGTGGTTTATGGACTACAGAAACGCAGATGGAAGCGTTGCTGAAATGTGCGGAAACGGCGTCCGCGTCTTTGCCCGTTACCTAACCGAACGCGGACTAGTGAACCTAGAGCAGGGCGACACGCTGTCGATCGGCACTCGCGCAGGAGTTCGCGACATTCAGCGTTCCACCAATGGCTTTGCCGTGGACATGGGGCGTTGGAAGCCAACTTCGGATGACATGACCGTGCAAACAGCGGGCGAAGATATCGCTAGACCCGGCCAGGGCATCAGTGTTGGCAACCCGCACGTCGTGGTTGCGCTTGCCGAGCTGAGCGAACTCAAAGAGCTCGACCTCGCCAAGGTGCCCGTTATCGAACCAGCGCAGCCAGAAGGTGCAAACGTTGAATTCATTGTCCCGGCCGAACCCATGGTTCAGAACGGGGTCGGCTACATCACCATGCGCGTGCACGAACGTGGTGTTGGCGAGACATTGTCTTGCGGAACGGGAATCGTCGCCGCAGCATTAGCTACGAGACTTTGGGCCGGCAGGGGAGCGCCAAACCAATGGCAGGTGACCGTGCCCGGTGGCACCCTCGGGGTTCGTATGTTCGCTACCGAAGACGGTGAGCACGTGGGTCTGAGCGGATCCGCCGAATTGGTTTTCGACGGCGAAATCGATCTCGCTACGCTTTAGTGGCCCTCAAGACCCGGAAAGCCTTGGCCGTATCGACTCGTTCGATCTCGATGTCCTTGAAAGAAGCTGCAATCCAACGCTGAAGCGAGTCGGCACCGAGGTTCTTCTGGACCACCAGGTAGGCGTGGGAGCCAACTTCGAGTCTCGCTAGCCAGGTTTGAAGAATCTCGTGCAAAACATCCTTGCCAACTCGAATCGGTGGGTTAGACCAGATTCCAGTGAATTCGATGTCGGCTGGCACTTCGCTCGGGTGGGCGACTTTGATGTTCGTGAGGCCAAGTCTGGCTGCGTTCAGGGCGGTTAGTTCGCGAGCGCGTTCGTTTACGTCGATCGCCCAAACGGTGGCCTTAGGGGAGTGCATCGCCAACGCCAATGCGATCGGACCCCAACCGCAACCGATGTCGAGAATGTCTCCGCCGGCTGGCGCGTGATGCAGTTGCTCTAACAGAATCTTGGTGCCGGTATCGACGTGATCTGGGCTGAAAATCGCTCCGGAGGTTTTCACGGTTACCTCGCGCCCATCCAAAGACACTTTGATGTCTTTGGTCTTCATTTCGCCGCTGGGGGCTTCGTCGAAGTAGTGGGAGGGCATAGCGAAACACTAATACAGCGAACGGGTCTAGTGTTAGTTCAATGAGCGATCCAACTCAGTCAGAGCAAGTAATCGACCGTATTTTGCGTCGTGGTGAGCGCGCCGCCGCGCTCGGCGCTGATGCTACCCACGGGCACTCTGACTCCGATGGCGACCAGCTGGATCTGGAGGAGCGCTCCGCCCTCCGTCGCGTTGCCGGCCTTTCGACCGAACTTGAAGACATCAGCGAAGTTGAATACCGCCAACTACGCCTCGAAAAAGTGGTACTTATCGGCCTCTGGGGCGAACAGACCCTGCAAGAGGCCGAGAATTCATTGCGCGAGTTAGCTGCGCTAGCCGAAACTGCGGGCTCTGAGGTGCTCGACGGACTCCTTCAGCGACGCGCACACCCAGACCCGGCCACTTACCTAGGCAAGGGCAAAGCCGAGGAATTGCGCGCTATGGTCGCGGCCTGCGGTGCCGACACTGTCATCGCCGACACCGAACTTGCTCCAAGCCAGCGCCGCGCCCTAGAAGACGTAGTCAAGGTCAAGGTGATTGACCGAACCGCGGTGATTCTGGACATCTTTGCTCAACACGCGAAGAGCCGTGAAGGTAAGGCACAAGTAGAGCTTGCTCAACTCGAGTACCTCCTACCGCGCCTTCGCGGTTGGGGTGAGTCGATGTCTCGCCAAGCCGGTGGTCAAGCGGCTGGCGGTGTCGGTATGGGCTCGCGCGGACCCGGTGAAACCAAGATCGAACTGGATCGCCGGCGTATCAACACCCGCATGGCTAAGCTTCGCAAGCAGATCAAAGAGATGAAGCCAGCCCGCGAGGCTAAACGTGCGAATCGAGTTCGCAACCAGGTTCCGGGCATCGCTATTGCCGGCTACACGAACGCCGGAAAGTCTTCGCTCCTGAACCGGATTACCCAGGCCGGCGTATTGGTCGAGAACGCTCTATTCGCAACTCTCGACCCAACCGTTCGCAAAGCCCAAACACCCGACGGGCGGCCATACACGATTGCCGACACGGTCGGTTTCGTGCGTAACCTCCCGCACCAGCTTGTCGAGGCCTTCCGTTCGACTCTCGAGGAGATTGCAGCCTCAGACCTAATCGTTCACGTGGTTGATGCATCGCATCCGGATCCGGGCAGTCAGATCGAAACGGTTCGCAGCGTGGTGGCCGAGGTCGGAGCTAGCAACATCCTCGAACTGATTGTGTTCAACAAGATTGACCTTGTGGACGAAACCACAAGAATGGCACTCCGCGGCCTAGAGCCCGGCGCTATGGAAGTTTCGGCTAGGTCTGGTGAGGGCATCGAGGAGCTGCTGGCTAAGATTGCCGAACTTCTGCCCGAACCAAATGTTCGCGTGAGAGTCTTGGTTCCCTACAGCCGCGGAGACTTGGTTTCGAGAATTCACCTAAACAGCAAGATTGAAGAACTCGAATACGTTGAAGAGGGCACGAGCATCGTAGCGATGGTCAGGCCCGAGCTCGCTGCAGAGCTAGCAGAGTTCACTAGATAGAGCGCAGGACGCTTACTACCTTGCCCATGATTACGGCGTGAGTGCCGTCGATCGGCTCCATCGAACTGTTCCTCGGTAGCAACCAGGTTTTACCTTCGCGTTGCTTGAACACCTTCACTGTCGCACTGTCTTCAAGGAGAGCCGCGACGATGTCGCCGTTTTCCGCGGTTTGCTGCATGCGAACAACCACCCAGTCGCCGTCGCATATTGCGGCGTCGATCATTGAGTCACCCTTTACCTTCAGGATGAAGAGGTCGTCGCTCTTGCCAACCAGTTGCGAAGGCAGGGTGAAGGTATCTTCGATGTTTTGCTCGGAGGTGATCGGCACACCAGCAGCAATCTGGCCGACCCATGGAACCTGCTTGGCGTTGCCGATGTTCACAACACCGGTGGTGCTGGTGCGGACAACGTCCATTGCACGCTGCTTTCCCTCATTCTTTGTGAGGAAACCTTTTTCTCGAATTTGATCGAGCTGGTACTTGACGCTGGCCACCGCGCTCAAACCGACCATCTCACCGATTTCGCGAAGGCTCGGGGAGTAACCCTTTACCTGCTGGAACTTCGCAATCGAAGCCAGGATCAAACGTTGTTTGTCGCTGAGGCTCTCGGTTCCCGAGGGAAGCCAGTCACTTGGGTCTTCGGATTCATCGAACATGGCGGTGCCTTTCGTCTTGTTATCGAAAGATTATTCGAATTTTGGATAAAAACCAAACATATTTTCGAAAAAGTATTGACAAGGTGTCGGTGGTCAGGTTTATTGTTGAACTATTCGAACAGATGTTCGGAACAAAGTTTCGAAAAGGAGCTTCACATGAACGCAGCAACCACCTCTCGCGCCAAGGGCCTCACCCGTCTCGCAGTCTTAGTGGCCGCGATCATCTCAGCCGTGGTCTTCTTCAGCACTCCATCTGCTCAGGCGAGCAATGAGGCAAACACCGGCGCTTCTTACACCTACGTCACAGTGGGTGTTGGCGAATCCCTCTGGCAGCTAGCCGAGGAGTTCGCACCAGAACTAGATCCGCGCGAGGCAGTAGAAGCGATTGTCAGCCTCAACAACCTCACCGAAGCAACCATCCAGCCTGGTCAGCGCATCGCTCTACCTAAGTTCTAAGCGGTAATCTGTCTTAGGTGACCTCGCTTTCAGACCTACCTCTACGCGACAGCCTTCGCGGCCGGGAGCCATACGGCGCCCCGCAGCTGCACGTACCTATTGCACTGAACGTAAACGAGAACACACACCCGCTCTCCGAGGGCGTAATCGAAGACATCGTCTCGAGCGTCCAGGCGGCAGCCAAAACTATCAATAGATACCCAGGTCGCGAGTTCACCGCGCTTCGGCAGGCGCTAGCCTCGTACCTTGGCCACGGGCTAGCCGAAAACCAGATCTGGGCAGCCAACGGCTCCAACGAAATCCTTCAGCAAATGTTTCAAGCATTTGGCGGGCCCGGGCGCAAAGCGCTGGGGTTCAGGCCGACTTACTCGATGTATTCGATCATCGCATCTGGCACAGATACGGCTTACCTCGACGCCGATCGAGGCGAACGCTTTGAACTCACCCCCGAGCTCGTCTCGGCGGCGATTCGAGAGCACGGGCCAGACATCGTCTTGCTCTGCTCGCCAAACAACCCAACCGGCACCCCGCTGAGCCTCGACTGCATCAAGGCGGCCTATGAGGCCACTGAGGGAATGGTCGTTGTTGACGAAGCTTACGCAGAGTTCTCCTCGGCAGACTCGGCGATCTCCTTGTTGCCCGGCAGGCCCCGATTAGTAATCAGCCGGACCATGTCGAAGGCGTTCGCGTTCGCCGGTGCACGCGTCGGCTACCTCGCCGCCGACCCTGCGGTTGTCGATGCCATGAGATTGGTAAGGCTCCCTTACCACCTGAGCGCCTTTACCCAAGCTGCGGCTGAGGCCGCGCTTCGTCACTCGGCGGTCTTACTCGGCGCGGTTGAAGACATTCGTAAACAGCGAGATCGCCTTCTCGTCGAACTCAAAAAGCTCGGATTCGACCCTTACGCGAGCGATTCAAACTTTGTCCTGTTCGGCGGTGTTAGTGACCCTGAGAAGACGTTCACCGAACTCTTGGCGCGAGGCGTGCTGGTTCGAAATGTTGGATTACCCAACACTCTTCGAGTCACCGCGGGAACCGAGGCCGAGACCACCGCTTTCTTGGCCGCGCTCGCAGAGCTCCAAGCCAACTAGACTTGCCCTAATCCCAAAGACGTTTTCCTGGGGAAAGGTGTATCCATGAGTAGAACAGCGACCATCTCGCGCAAAACCAGCGAGTCGCAAATCGAACTCACCCTGAACCTTGACGGTTCGGGTCTGTCAGACATCGACACCACTGTGCCGTTCTTCGATCACCTGCTCACTGCCTTTTCAAAGCACTCGCTGATCGACCTCAAAGTCAAGGCCTCCGGCGACACACACATCGACGTTCACCACACTGTCGAGGACACCGCGATCGTTCTAGGTCAAGCCCTCAAGCAAGCCCTAGGTGATAAGTCCGGGATTGGTCGCTACGGTGATGCAACCGTCCCGCTTGACGAAGCGCTCGTCCGCGCCGTCGTTGACGTCTCAGGCCGTCCATACCTGGTTCACACCGGTGAGCCGGCTGGGTTTGAGTTTCACCTGATCGGCGGCCACTTCACAGGGTCGCTCGTGCGCCACGTTTTCGAGGCCATCACCCTAAACGCGGGTATCACCGTGCACGTCAGCGTCCTCGATGGTCGCGACGCACACCACATCGCCGAAACCGAGTTCAAGGCATTTGCGCGCGCTCTGCGCAAAGCAGTTGAGCCGGATTCACGCGTCTCGGGAGTGCCCTCAACCAAGGGATCTTTGTGACCAAAAAAGTTGTCGTCTTTGACTACGGCAGCGGAAACGTTCATTCGGCGGTAAAGGCACTGGCAGCCGCCGGTGCCGAGGTTACGCTAACCAGTGACTTCAAAACCGCGCATGAGGCCGAGGGTCTGGTGGTTCCGGGTGTCGGAGCATTCGGCGCAGTTATGGAAGCCCTGAATGCGCTCAAGGTCGGCGACTTACTCGACAAACGCTTGGTGGCCGGCCGGCCCGTCCTCGGTATTTGTGTTGGCATGCAGGTGTTATTCGAACTCGGGGTCGAGAACGGTGTCGAGTCGGAAGGTTTGGCTCAACTACCCGGTCGTGTGGAGCTTCTAGAGGCACCAACCCTGCCGCATATCGGTTGGAACACTGTTGAGGCTGCCAAGGGCTCGAAGCTCTTCGCAGGCATCGAACACGAGCGTTTCTATTTCGTTCACTCCTACGGCGTGAAGAACTGGGAGCTCGAAGCCATCGGATCGTTCATTCCACCAAAGGTGAGTTGGACCACCTACGGAGTGCCCTTTGTGTCGGCGCTCGAAGTCGGCCCGCTGTCGGCGACCCAGTTTCACCCTGAAAAATCTGGTGAAGCCGGTATTCAGCTTTTGAAAAACTGGGTTGAAACCCTCTAGGAGAACCGTGTACGAATACCTCGAACTGCTGCCCGCCGTTGACGTTGCCGACGGAAAGGCTGTGCGCCTGACCCAGGGCGAGGCAGGAAGCGAAACCGACTACGGAGACCCCGTCGAGGCGGCGATGACTTGGATCAACGCCGGAGCCGAGTGGATTCACCTCGTTGATCTAGACGCAGCTTTCGGCCGCGGCGATAACCGGGCTCTGCTTCGCGAGGTTGTCGCAGCCGCAAGCTCGGTCAAGATCGAACTATCGGGCGGTATCCGCGATGATGCTTCGCTCGAGGCGGCATTAGAAGCAGGAGCAACCCGTGTAAACCTCGGCACCGCTGCACTCGAAGATCCCGAGTGGACCGAGCGTGTGATCGGTCGGTACGGCGACTTCATCGCAGTGGGCCTCGACGTTCGGGGAACCACCCTTGCAGCCCGCGGCTGGACTCGCGAAGGTGGTGACCTCTGGGAGGTCCTCGCTCGTCTCGAAGGCGCGGGTTGCGCTCGCTACGTGGTTACCGACGTCACCAAAGACGGCACACTCAAAGGCCCGAACATCGAACTCCTCAAAGAGGTGATGGCGCGCACCGACAAGCCGGTGGTGGCTTCGGGCGGAATCTCGAGTCTTCAAGACATCACAGACCTTCGTGCCCTAGCTTCAGCTGGGCTGGAGGGCGCAATTCTCGGTAAGTCTCTATACGCCGGCAAGTTCACTCTCGAGCAGGCCCTAGCGATCGCTTCGGCTCGATGAACGAAAACATTTACGCCGACTCAGCCGGTGTCCCTTGGGAGGGTCGCGCCTTCGAGCCAAACGCTTGGTCGGAGGACGACGGCTCGGCCAACCCTCGACTAATCGAACTCATTCGCGCTCTCCACCAGGGTGAAGCCCGCCCAGACACGGTTCTCGAAGAATTGCGTCAAACCCGCGTTTTAATTCCGCTACTTGCCAATCTGGGGGAGTCCGGCGTGGGAGCTCACGGGCAAACGGTAGATAAGTCAGCAGATCTTTCAATCGTCACCGTCGAAACCCCGGATGGTCAGTCGGGGCTTCCGGTTTTCAGCTCCGTTGACGCGATGAAACGTTGGAATTCCGCCGCGCGCCCCGTGCCAACAGCCGCCGTCAAGGCCGCGCTCGCGGCCGCCTCAGAAGGTAACACCCGAATGATTCTCGACCCGATGGCCGAATCAGAATATGTTTTGAGAAGGCCTGCAATCGCGGCCCTGGCTCAGGGTTTGAAGTGGGTTTCGCCCGAAGAGGACCCCCGTGTAATCGATGCATTTGATCAAGCGCTAACTGGACTCGACCCACTGGCTGGTTGGTCTCTAGCCGCGGGCGACCCGCTCTGCCTGCTAGCCAACGCCGAGCTCGAGCTGACGCTTAGATTGCCAGAAGGTCTTGATCGCGAGGCAATCGACGAACTGCTTCAAAAGATAGCCAAAGCGCTCGCCGAGAGTTTCGACATCGCCGAGTTGGTTGACTCGCTGAGAGTCAAACTCGCAGCTGCCTAGTTGACCGGTCCGGTGAATTTTTCGCCTGGACCTTCGCCCGGGGCGTCCTTGATCGGCGATGCCTCACGAAATGCCAATTGCACCTCTCGCAGGGCATTGCGCAGGATTCGAGCGTGCTGATCACCCATGTATGCCGAGGCCCCAGTGATCAATCCGGCGACCGCGTTGATTAGTTTGCGAGCCTCATCGAGGTCTGCCTCGCGTCCGTTTTCGGCAAGTCCGCAGTGCACGGCGGCCACGTTTAGTAGCTCAATCGAGTAGCGGGCTACGATTTCCACAGCGGGAACATCGGCCAAATCTGTGATCTGCTCATTTGTTTCTGACAAGGGCTACTCCTTTTGAACCTTTTCTGCTAGGCTAGCCCATGGCTCCGAGGGTTCGCTCTCGGTCAGAAGTGGATTCATTTCCCACCCGCGCTAACCGCCTCAAAAGGTTTCCGGGTAAAGCTTGGAAACTTTTCGTTTCTGTACGCTCGCCGAGCAAATGCTCGGAGTGTGTGGCCGTCCATGTCACCTAAAGGAGCAACAGATCAGCGATCCCCGTATCAACGACCGCATCCGTGTGCCAGAGGTTCGCCTCGTCGGCCCGGCTGGCGAGCAAATCGGCGTAGTCAAAATCGAAGACGCCCTGCGTATGGCACAGGAGGCCGACCTAGACCTAGTCGAGGTAGCCCCAACGTCAAAACCACCTGTAGCAAAGCTGATGGACTTCGGTAAGTTCAAGTACGAAGCGGCGCAAAAGGTTCGCGAAGCTCGCAAGAACCAGGTAAACACCGTTCTAAAGACGGTTCGTTTCGGGCTCAAGATCGACGACCACGACTACGGAACCAAGCGCGGACAGATCGAAAGATTCTTGAAGGCTGGCGACAAGGTCAAGGTAATCGTGATGTTCCGCGGTCGCGAGCAGTCGCGTCCCGAGATGGGCATCAAGATGCTACAGAAGTTGGCTGAAGAAGTCGCAGAGCTAGGCACTGTTGAGTCGAGCCCTTCGATTGACGGACGCAACATGGTTATGGTCATAGGCCCAACCAAGAACAAGGCAGACGCTAAGGCCGAAGCCAAAAAGAACGCCGAAAAGGCGAAGGAGTCGGCAGCACCAACTGCCGAGTAGGAAAACAGGAGAAGAACATGCCAAAGCAGAAGACCCACTCTGGCGCTAAGAAGCGTTTCCGCTTCACCGGTAGCGGCAAGCTCATGAAGCAGCAGATCAACATGCGCCACAACCTTGAGTACAAGTCGAGCCGTCGTACCCGTCGCCTCAACCAGGACCAGGTCGTTTCGGCAGCTGACTTCAAGACCATCAAGAAGCAGCTCGGCAAGTAGTCGACCCAAGAATTTAGAGGAGTTTAAAAATGGCAAGAGTAAAAAATGCGGTTAACGCAAACAAGAAGCGCCGCACAATCCTTGAGCGCGCCCAGGGCTACCGCGGTCAGCGTTCGCGCCTTTACCGCATGGCAAAGCAGCAGCAGCTGCACTCGCTGGTTTACGCGTTCAACGACCGCAAGGACAAGAAGGGCAACTTCCGTCGCCTTTGGATCCAGCGCATCAACGCTGCGGCACGTGCCAACGGAATGACCTACAACCGCTTCATTCAGGGCCTAAACCTAGCCGGCATCGAAGTCGACCGTCGTATCCTCGCTGACCTAGCCGTCAACGAGCCTAAGACTTTCGCAAGCCTCGTTGCTTCGGCTAAGGCTGCTCTGCCAGCAGACACTTCGGCTCCAAAGGTCGCCTAGTCTCTTGCTGTCAGATCCCAAGGCCAATAAGGTCCGCGGGGTTGCCAAGCTAACTAAGAAAGACGCCCGGTCATCGACCGGGCTCTTTCTGCTTGAAGGACCCCAAGGGCTAAAAGAAGCGCTCGATCGACCAAAACTTATCGTCGAGCTTTACGCAACCGAAGAGGCTGTGGCTCGCTATGCCGAGCTTTTCGAGCGCGCTAAAGCAGCGCGCATCGAAGTTCAGTTGGTTACCGAACCCGTCCTCAAGGCCTTGACCGACACCACCAGTCCGCAGGGTGTTGTTGCGGTGTGCGAGCAACTCCACGTATCACTCGACGCAGTCATCGCGGCGAAGCCTCGGTTGATTGCGCTGCTCAGTAACATCCGCGACCCGGGAAACGCTGGCACGGTTTTGCGCGCTGCTGATGCCGCTGGCGCTGACGCCGTGATTTTCACCAGCAACAGCGTCGATGTTTATAACCCCAAGGTTGTTCGCTCGACCACCGGTTCGCTTTTTCACCTTCCACTCGTGATCGATGCTGAGCTCGAGAGCACGGTAGCGGCTCTAAAGTCGGCCGGCCTGCAAGTTTTCGCCGCAAACGGCGGGGGAGACCAGCTTTCGAAACTCGAAGACTCTGTTCTGAGCGCACCCACCGCATGGTTATTCGGTAACGAGGCCTGGGGTTTTGAGCCTGAAACCTTGGAGCTGGTTGACCGTCAGGTTGGCGTGCCGATCTACGGGGCGGCCGAGAGCCTGAATTTGGCCACCGCCGCGAGTATTTGCCTGTACGCGTCTGCCTTCGCTCAGAACGCCTAATCACTAGAATTGAAGCCTATGTCTGGCAATCCAATCAATCAGTCCGCAGTCGATCCGGTAGTCGATGCAGCGCTTGCTGCCATCAACGCCGCCGCTGACCTCGCGAGCCTCAGAAATGCCAGACAAACCACGATCGGCGAACAGTCAGAGATTTCTAAACTCAACGCGACGATCAAGAACATGCCGAACGAGTTCAAGGCCGAGGCCGGCGCTCTAATCGGTGCCGCACGTGGACGCCTGAACCAGGCTTTCGCCGCACGCGAGTCAGAACTCGCAGCGGTTGAGGAGCGCGCGAAGCTTGCCGCTGAAGCCGTTGACGTAACCGCAGCGCCAACCAAACTTCCGATCGGTGGGCGTCACCCGCTGTCGCTCCTGATGGACCAAATTTCCGACGTGTTCGTCGGTATGGGGTGGGAGATCGCCGAGGGTCCAGAGGTCGAGAGCGAGTGGTTCAACTTCGACGCCCTCAACTTCGATGCCGACCACCCGGCTCGCGCTATGCAGGACACCTTCTTCGTTGACCCTGTGGACTCACACCTCGTTCTTCGCACCCACACCTCACCCGTTCAGGTCAGGTCGCTTCTCGAGCGCGAGCTGCCGGTTTATGTGCTTTGCCCAGGTCGCGTTTTCCGCACCGATGAACTCGACGCAACCCACACCCCGGTTTTCCACCAGGTTGAGGGTTTGGCAATCGACAAAGGCCTCACCATGGCCGACCTTCGCGGCACACTCGAACATTTCGCAAGAATCATGTTTGGCCCGGAGGCCCAGATTCGCCTGCGCCCATCGTTCTTCCCGTTCACCGAACCTTCTGCCGAACTCGACGTCTGGCACCCGAACGCCAAGGGTGGCGCGCGCTGGGTCGAGTGGGGTGGCTGCGGAATGGTTAACCCAAACGTCTTGAAGGCAGCCGGTATCGACCCGGAGGTTTACCAGGGATTCGCCTTCGGCATGGGCATCGAGCGCACACTCATGTTCCGCAACGGAGTCCTCGACATGCACGACATGGTCGAATCCGATGTTCGCTTCTCGCAGCAGTTTGGGGTGAGCCTGTAATGAAGGTCCCACTGTCTTGGCTAGCCGAATACGTTGATCTTCCCGGCGACGCAACTCCCGACTCCGTAATGGCCGAACTCGTTAAAGTCGGTCTCGAAGAGGAGGGCTCGCACGGTTTCTCGGTGACTGGACCGGTTGTTGTCGGTCAGGTGCTCGAGTTCACTCCCGAGCCTCAGTCGAACGGCAAGACCATTCGCTGGTGTCAGGTTCGCGTTGCGCCAGAGGGTTCGAAAGCTGCAGATGGCGGCGAGGACGTCCGTGGCATCGTCTGTGGCGCGTCCAACTTCGAAGTCGGTGACAAAGTCGTTGTTTGCCTACCAGGGGCAGTTTTGCCAGGTGATTTCGCTATTGCCGCGCGAAGCACCTACGGACACATTTCCGACGGAATGATGGCTTCGGGTCGCGAACTCGGTCTGAGCGATGATCACGCGGGGATCATGCGTTTGGGTGAGCTCGGCTTGGACCCGAAAGTTGGCACAGACGCACTTGAGCTCCTGAGCCTCGGCGACACCGCCGCCGAAGTAAACGTCACTCCAGACCGTGGTTACTGCTTCTCGATTCGAGGCATCGCTCGCGAGTACGCTCACGCAACCGGCGTGGATTTCAAGGACCCGATCGGTAACGCCCACCCTGAGACCGGGCACGGTTTCAACGTCGTCATCGACGACCCCGAGGGTATCCGCGGCAAGGTTGGCTGCGACCGCTTCGTCGCTCGTCACGTCACCGGAGTCGATGCAACCAGACCAACTCCGCCTTGGATGGTCGCCCGACTAAAGCTCGCAGGCATGCGCTCGATTTCGCTCATCGTTGACATCACCAACTATGTGATGCTCGAACTGGGTCAGCCAACTCACGCCTACGACTTCGACAAGTTGAGTGGCGGCATCACCGTTCGTCGCGCCAAGGCTGGCGAAAAGCTGGTAACCCTTGACGGGCAGACTCGAACACTGGACACCGAAGATCTTTTGATTACCGATGAATCAGGCCCGATTGGACTAGCCGGTGTGATGGGCGGAGAGTCCACCGAAGTCAGTAGTTCAACTGTCAACGTATTGGTTGAAGCTGCGCACTTTGACCCGGTGACAATCGCTCGAAGCGCTCGCCGTCACAAACTCGGCAGTGAAGCATCGAAGCGTTTTGAACGAGGCGTCGACACACGTGTTGCCGAATACGCCGCTGCGCGCGTCGTTCAACTCCTAGAAGTTCACGCCGGCGGAGCCGCCGACCAGCTGGGCGCAGACGTAAATCACGTTCAGCCAACCGCGCCGATCTTCCTACCCGAGGGCTTTACCTCGGCTCTGGTTGGAGTCGAATACAGCGCCGAGCAGATCACCAGAGTTCTCACCGAAATCGGCTGTGTCGTCGCTCATGTTGATGGCGGTTTCGAGGTCATCCCGCCTTCCTGGCGTCCAGACATCACTCACAAGACCGACCTCGCTGAAGAGGTCGCACGAATCATCGGCTACCACGAGATTCCTTCGCGCCTACCGGTAGCCCCTGCGGGTAGAGGTCTAACCGTTCGCCAGCGTCAGCGCCGTCAGGTTCTTTCGGCCCTGGTGGGTTCTGGCCACACCGAAGTTTTGACTTACCCGTTTGTTTCGGTTTCTCAGAATCAGCTCTTCACCGAGGGATTGCCGGTGGTCAAACTGGCAAATGCCCTGCAAGAAGATTCCTCGCAGATGCGTCTGCGCATTCTGCCCGGCCTAATCGACGCAGCGAAGCGCAACCTTTCACGCGGACTCACCGACATTGCAATTTTCGAAGAAGGCTCGGTCTTCCTACCTGCCGAGAAGATCGTTTCGGGAGACCCGCTTCCTTCTGGAGTCGAGCGACCCAGCGAGGGAACCTTGGCAGCGCTTCACGCAACGCTTCCATCGCAGCCAAAGCACCTGGCCATTCTCTTGACCGGCGACCGAGTGAAGCAGCAGACCAACATTCCAAATTCGGCATACGACTACTCCGACGCCATTGAGGCAGCGCGACTGGTCGCCAGGTCGGTTGGTGTCGAGCTTGAAGTCAAGGCGGCTAGCCCTCGAGGTTTCCACCCTGGGCGAACCGCAGAACTATCTGTCGATGGTCTGCACGTTGGCTTCGCCGGCGAACTAGACCCAGCCGTTGCCGCCGAATCGGATCTTCCGCGCAGGGTAGCGGTTGCAGAGCTAAACCTCGAGACGCTATACACCGCAGCTACAGAGGTGCGCCAGGCGACCCCGATCTGGATCATGCCGGCCGCGACACAGGATCTTTCACTGCTGGTTGACGCGCAGCTTCCTGCCGCAACAGTGCAGGCCACCATCGTCGAAGGCGCGGGTTCTCTCCTCGAGGCGATTCGCCTGGTCGAGGACTACCGTGGAAGCAACATCCCCGAGGGTAAAAAATCCTTGACCTTCGCCCTGCGATTCAGGGCAGAAGATCGAACCTTGACTCAAGTTGAGGCTTCGGAATCACGCGACAAAGCAGTCGCTTTAGCTCACGAGCGCTTCGGCGCAGTAATCCGCGCCTAGGGCAGGAGAAACCATGAAGACAGTAGCCATAGCGGGAGCGAGCGGTTACGTCGGGGGAGAGCTACTGCGACTAGTCGCAGCGCACCCCCAACTCAAGCTCGTCGCGGCAACGGCCAATTCGAACGCCGGAACCACGGTTGGTTCGATCCACCCGCACCTAGTCGAGTATTCCGAGCTCGTCCTGAAAGAAACCAGTGCTGACAATCTTGTCGAAGCCGACATCGTGTTCCTGGCGCTTCCGCACACGACCTCCGCGGAGGTTGCCTCTTGGCTGCGACCAGAGCAGTTGGTCCTCGATTGCGGAGCGGACTTCAGGCTCGAATCCGCCGAAGCGTGGGCGAAGTTTTACGGTACCGATCATCCAGGTACCTGGGTTTACGGAATGCCCGAACTCGTTTTAAGCGATGGCACTAAGCAGCGCGAAAAGCTTCGCGACGCCAAGCGCATCGCTGTTCCAGGTTGCAACGTGACGGCTATCACCCTTGCCTTAGCCCCTTTGGCGAACGCAGGGCTAATCGAACTAGACGACATCGTTAGCGTTCTCTCGGTGGGCACGTCAGGCGCCGGCCGGGCACTCAAGGCCAACCTTCTCGCGTCCGAGGTTTCTGGTTCGGCTAGCGCTTACGGCGTCGGTGGCATCCACCGGCACACTCCCGAAATCGAGCAGAACCTAGGCAAGGCAGCGGGTGCGGAAGTCAAGATTTCATTCACGCCCGTCCTCGTGCCAATGAGCCGCGGCATCCTCGCGGTGAACACCGCAACGCTCAAAACCAAAGGCGCGCGCGAAGCTCTTCTAAAGGCGTATTCAGGCGAAACCTTCGTTCGCGTTCTACCCGAGGGTGAGTACCCAGCAACCTCGAGCACTCTGGGCGTCAACACCTGCCTGATCGGCGTAGCCGAGGACGCACACGCAAACCGCGTCGTAGTCGTGAGCGCCATCGACAACCTGGTCAAGGGCACAGCGGGGGCGGCAATTCAGTCGCTAAACCTCGCTCTCGGCTTGCCAGAGGAAACCGGTCTGAGCGTAAACGGAGTGGCCCCGTGAGCGTAACCGCAGCCAAAGGGTTCCTGGCCGCTGGCGTGCGCGCCGGGCTCAAGAAGTCGGGTAACCCAGACCTCGCTCTGGTGCAAAACATCGGGCCGATCAAGAGTGCCGCAGCCGTGTTTACCAGCAACCGTGCACTAGCCAATCCGGTGCTTTGGAGCAAAGAGGTCATCAAAGACGGCATCCTCGAAGCAGTGGTCCTAAACAGTGGAGGCGCTAACTGCTACACCGGACCTCAGGGCTTTCAAACAACTCACGCGACTGCGGAGGCTGTGGCCGAGGCTCTAGAAGTTTCAGCTGGCGACGTCCTCGTTTGCTCAACCGGTTTGATCGGTGAGCAGCTTGATCGCGACAAAGTCTTAGCCGGCGTAGCAAACGCGGCACAGAGCCTAAGCCCAACTGGTGGTCCGGACGCAGCCGAGGCAATCATGACCACCGACTCGGTTTTCAAACAAGCGGAAGTCTCGGTTGGTGGCTTCACCGTGGGTGGCATGGCTAAGGGTGCAGGAATGCTCGCCCCGGGCCTGGCAACCATGCTGGTGGTCATCACTACCGACGCCGCCCTGAGCCCCGCAGAGCTCGACCAGGCACTTCGGGACGCCACTCGTGTAACCTTCGACCGACTCGACTCAGACGGCTGTATGTCCACCAACGACACCGTGACGCTCATGGCTTCGGGTGCGTCCGAAGTTACTCCATCCGTTGAAGAGTTCACAGAAGCGCTGACCGCTGTCTGTCACGACCTTGCGATGCAACTGCTCACCGATGCCGAGGGCGCAAGCCATGACATCGCTATCGAGGTAACCAACGCCGCCACCGAAGCTGATGCCGTCGAGGTTGGTCGCTCCATTGCCCGAAACAACCTGTTCAAGGCGGCCATCTTCGGCAACGACCCGAACTGGGGTCGCATTCTCGCCGCTGTAGGCACAACCGGTGCAGAGTTTGATCCGTATGACATCGACGTTTTCATTAACGGCGTTCGCGTCTCATCGAAGGGCCAGCCAGACCAACCTAGAAACTTGGTTGACCTAACTCCTCGAGCCGTGAGCATCAAGCTCGACCTACACGCGGGTAATGCGGCGGCGACGGTCTACACCTCAGACCTAACGCACGCTTACGTGACCGAGAATAGCGAGTACTCGAGCTAATGCAGCCTCAAAACCAAGACACTCAACTTGCGGCCATTAAGGCCGAGACGCTAATTGAATCTCTGCCGTGGCTTCAGAAGTTCCACGGCAAAACCGTTGTCGTCAAATTTGGCGGCAACGCGATGGTCGATGCCGAGCTTCAAAAAGCCTTTGCCGAAGACATGGCCTACCTGCGCTGGATCGGCATCAAGCCCGTCGTTGTCCACGGTGGCGGCCCGCAGATTTCCGCACGCCTAACCGAGCTGGGTATCGAGAGCGAATTCAAGGACGGATTCAGAGTCACCACACCTGAAATAATCGGTGTTGTCCGCGACGTCCTAAGAAACGACATTTCGACCGAATTAGCCGCACTCATTGAAAGCGCTGGGGCTGGTGCGACGGTGATGTCCGGAGAGGATTCAAACCTGTTCCGCGCAGAGATTATCGGCGACGTCGGTCTAGTCGGGGAAGTCACACAGGTGAATCCACGCATCGTCTTCGACGCCCTAGAAGCCGGCAAGGTGCCGGTGATTTCCACAGTGGCCCCAGACGCAAGCGGGCAGCTACTCAACGTGAATGCCGATCTTGCTGCCAGCGCGCTTGCCGTTGCCTTGGGTGCCGAGAAGCTTATGGTTCTGACCGATGTCCCCGGTCTTTACAGCGACTGGCCAAACCGCGATTCCCTGGTGAGTGAAATCAGCGCCTCCGAGCTCGAAGAACTCCTACCCAGATTGGAGTCCGGCATGATTCCGAAGATGCAAGCCTGCCTTCACGCTGTTCAAGGCGGGGTTCCTAAAGCGCACGTTATCGACGGTCGCACCCCACACAGCATCCTGCTCGAGATTTTCACGCGCTCGGGCTTTGGCACAATGGTTCTTCCCGAATAAGCAGTTAGGAACAAAATGGTCCGCCACTTCCTCAAGGACGACGACGTCACGCCTCAAGAGCAGGCCGCCATTTTGCGACTCGCCCACGAGCTGAAAAAGTCGCCTTACAGCGAGCGCCCTTTTGAGGGCCCGAAAACAGTCGCGCTCATCTTCGATAAAACTTCGACACGTACCCGAGTTTCCTTCGCCGTTGGAGTCGCCGACCTGGGCGGTTCGCCTCTGGTTATCGATTCGCAGACCAGTCAGATGGGGGGTAAGGAGTCGGTGGCCGACACCGCGCGAGTGCTAGAGCGCCAGGTTGCTGCCATCGTTTGGCGCACCTACACGCAGTCCGGTCTTGAAGAAATGGCGGCCAACTCGGGTGTGCCCGTAGTCAACTCGCTTAGCGACGACTACCACCCGTGCCAAATCCTCGCGGACCTCATGACGATTCAAGAACACAAGGGTGAGCTAGCCGGGCTCAAGCTTGCCTACATCGGCGATGCCGCTAACAACATGGCCAACTCTTACCTCATCGGTGGAGCGCTGGCAGGCATGCACGTTTCGGTTGCCGCTCCGGCTGGTTATCAACCGGCCAAGCAGATTGTTGCTCGCGCCGAGGAAATCGCGAGTCAAACCGGTGGTTCGGTTTCGGTTTGCGAAACCCCGGCCGAGGCCATCTCCGGCGCTGATGCCGTCACAACCGATACCTGGATTTCGATGGGGCAGGAAGCAGAGAAAGCAAAGCGCCTTGCCGACTTCGCCGGCTACACAATTGACGCCGGGCTAATGGCCAAGGCTGATTCCGGAGCGATATTCCTGCACTGCCTCCCTGCCTACCGAGGGTACGAAGTGGCTGCCGATGTTATCGATGGACCTCAGTCGGTGATCTGGGATGAAGCTGAGAACCGACTTCACGCGCAGAAGGCCCTTCTGGTTTGGCTTGCCAAGCATGTTGATTAGAAGTGAAAGACTGAAACTACGTCTCCTGACAGCAGCAGACCTACCTGATTTGATTGACTTTCACGGAGATAGCGAGAGCGTTCGGTACATTCCCTGGCCCGTCCGAAGCCAGCGGGACATACAGATTTGGTTTGAAAAGGCCAAAAACTACACAGGTATCCGAAACGACGACGGCCACTTGCTCCTTGCCGTGGAGTCGGTCGAGTCGGGGTGCGTAATTGGTCAAGTAAATGCTTCACTGTTGCGGGATGGAAACAACACGGCAAGCGTTGGCTACATCATTTCACCCAAGTCTGAAGGCAAGGGCTATGCAACTGAGGCTGTTCGGGCCTTTTTGGATTACCTCTTCCTCGAGGAAGCTTTGCACCGCGTCGTCCTGGACATTGACGTAAGAAATGTTCGCTCGATCAAGCTTGCCGAGCGGCTTGGTTTCCGTCTCGAGGCCACTCACCTGGAAAACGATTATCTAAAGGGCGAGTGGTGCAGCATGCACGTGTTCGCGTTACTCTCGCGAGAGTGGCAGTCAAACTAGACTTGAACGAAATCTATAGGTCCAAGGAGCTCCATGTCTGAGAACGGTTCGAACGCGCTCTGGGGAAGTCGTTTCGACGGCGGCCCCGCCGATTCGCTGGCCGCGCTCAGCCGCAGCGTTCACTTCGACTGGCGATTGGCGCAGTACGACATCAAGGGCACCCTGGCCCACATCAAAGCACTGCACAGCGCCGGCTACCTCGCGGTTGCCGAACACGAAAAGCTTCAGCGCAGTCTCGATGAACTAGCCCGCAGAGTTGCGGAGGGTTCGTTCGTTGCCAAGCAATCCGACGAAGACGTTCATTCGGCTCTCGAGCGCGGACTCATCGAAATCGCAGGTAGCGAGCTCGGAGGTAAAGTCCGTGCCGGTCGAAGCCGCAACGATCAAATCGCCACCCTGATTCGCACCTACCTACTAGACCAAGCAGACGTAATCGAAGACCTCGTTCTCTCGCTGATTTCTGTTTTGGTCGATCGCGCCGAAGAAAACCTCGGCGTGGCAATGCCTGGTCGCACACACTTCCAGCACGCTCAGCCGGTAATGCTTTCGCATCACCTCCTTGCCCATGCCTGGCCGCTGCAGCGAGACATCGAACGTCTGCGCGAATGGCGCAAGCGTGCGAGCCTCAGCCCCTACGGCGCAGGCGCGCTCGCTGGCTCAACTCTCGGGCTAGACCCGAACCTCGTCGCGGTAGAACTAGGGCTCGCCGGCCCGACACAAAACTCGATCGATGCCACCGCAAGCCGAGATGTGGTTGCCGAGTTCCAGTTCGTCATGACCTTGATTGGCATCAATCTTTCGCGTTTCAGCGAAGAAATAATCATCTGGGCATCTGCTGAGTTCGACTACATCAAACTCTCCGATTCGTTCTCAACCGGTTCGTCGATCATGCCGCAGAAGAAGAACCCAGACATTGCCGAACTTGCTCGCGGAAAATCGGGGCGCTTGATCGGAAACCTAACCGGCTTGCTCGCAACGCTCAAAGGACTTCCGCTCGCTTACAACCGAGACCTCCAAGAAGACAAAGAGCCGGTCTTTGACTCGGTTGACACCCTGACGGTTCTGCTTCCAGCCTTCACCGGCATGGTGGCCACCCTTGAGTTCAACAAGAACCGCCTCGAGCTACTCGCGCCAGCAGGCTTCTCGCTGGCTACCGATGTAGCCGAGTGGCTCGTGAAGCAGAAGGTGCCGTTCCGCGACGCACACGAGATCACCGGAAAACTCGTTTCGTTCTGCGAAAAGAACTCGCTCCAATTGCACGAGGTTGCCGACGCGGACATGGCTGCAATTTCGCCAAAACTGACCCCTGAGGTTCGCGACGTTCTCAGCGTCTCGGGTTCGATTCGCTCGCGCGCTGGGGCCGGCGGCACCGCACTCCCGCGCGTTCTCGAGCAGATCACTGCTCTCCGTAAGTTTTCGAATAAGCGATAGGACTCACGATGGCAACCCCGCAGGTACTAGCAAGTCAGGCTAACGACGCGTCCTTTGCTTCTCTCTGGGACGAACTTCAGTGGCGCGGGCTGATTGCCCTCTCGACCGACGAGGCCGAAGTCAAAGCCTTGCTTTCCGGGGAGCCAATAACTTACTACTGCGGCTTCGACCCTACGGCGGCAAGTCTTCACCTCGGCAATCTGGTTCAACTGCTGACGCTCCGTCGCATTCAGCTGGCTGGCCACAAACCTCTTCTTTTGATCGGTGGCTCAACCGGCTTGGTTGGCGACCCGCGTCCAAGTGCTGAGCGCACACTCAATTCCAAAGAGACAGTTGCCGAGTGGGTAGAGAAGCTTGGCAAGCAGGGTGCACGCTTCCTATCCTTCGATGGCTCGAATGCCGCTCGCATGGTCAACAACCTCGACTGGACCGCCCCGATGAGCGCAATCGACTTCCTTAGAGACATCGGCAAGCATTTCCGCGTTGGCAAAATGCTCTCGAAGGACGCCGTGAGTGCGCGCTTGAATTCGGAGCACGGCATCTCGTACACCGAGTTCAGCTACCAAATCCTTCAGGGAATGGACTTCCTTGAGCTGTACCGTCGCTACGGCTGCATCATGCAGACCGGCGGCAGCGACCAGTGGGGCAACCTAACGAGTGGAACCGACCTAATCCGCAAGGTCGAAGGCGTTTCTGCTCACATCATCGCAACCCCGCTGATCACAAACTCAGACGGCAAGAAGTTCGGCAAATCCGAGGGCAACGCAATTTGGTTAGATGCCGAGTTCACCAGCCCTTATGCCTTCTACCAGTTCTGGCTGAATGTTGAGGACGCCGATGTGGTGGACCGACTAAAGGTATTCACCTTCCTGTCTAAGGCCGAAATCGAAGAACTAGCCAAGCAGACCGCTGAGGCTCCCCACCTGCGCACGGCACAAAAGCGTCTAGCCTTCGAGGTCACCGCGCTCGTTCACTCGCCAGAGGCGGCACAGGCTGCAGTGGACGCATCCTCTGCGCTGTTCGGCAACGGCGATCTTTCAACACTTGACGCGGCTACTCTGCGCTCCGCGCTGAGTGAACTTCCAAACGCCCAGGTCAATGGTGGAGAACCGATCGCACAGCTTTTGGTTGACACCGGTCTTGTGGCTTCACTTTCGGCCGGCCGTCGCGCCATCGCCGAGGGTGGCGTTTACCTAAACAACGAGAAAGTCACCGACGAAGCCGCTGTTGCGACCGCCTGGCTCGAAGGCGGTTTCGCTGTGCTTCGCCGTGGCAAAAAGACCCTCGCAGGGCTGTTTCGCAACTAATTTGAAATTTAAAGCGAAATTCGCCCAAATGGATTTGACTTCACCGTTATAACAACGTAATGTTTCTATCTGTTGCCCAAAGTTTGGGGAAACCTGATTAGGTCTCCGGCTCAAGTGCAACCAATCAAATGTCTCAGACAAAAAAAGCCTTGCGCTTTGCATTGTCTGCTTCATAAGATTGAGCTTCCGCTCAAAAATGAACTCGTTTTGACGAGAACAGATTTAGTGGTAAGTTAGTGAAGTTGCCCTGGAGGCCAGTCGAAAGACAAACTCCCAGGAGCATCCGATCCTTGAGAACTCAACAGCGTGCACAATGTCGATGCCAAACAATTTGGCTAGCTTCGGTTAGCCAAAAAACATTTGGATTAGACAGATTGTCAGACAATCTGATTTAGTCAGATCAAACTGAGGCGCCAATTTCCGGCGCTTTCGAAAAGTTTGGTAAGAGCTTGCTCTTACCTAACACACTTTTACGGAGAGTTTGATCCTGGCTCAGGACGAACGCTGGCGGCGTGCTTAACACATGCAAGTCGAACGATGAAGCT
>JBEBBA010000015.1:0-3471 GCA_041158585.1 Actinomycetota bacterium | reverse complement strand
TTCTTAGTGCTTGCGCCGTTGGAAGTCATGGCTACAGGCTAGCGTCACAGCCACGCGCAACACGTGCAGAAATTGAGAAAGTTGTGAGTTTCCTGAAAGTTGAGTCAAGTCGACTCAACTTGCTTGACAAGATCGAACCCCGGTGGGAAACTTGAGTCAACATCGCTCAAGTTCGAGCGATAACGCAATAAACAGGCGGGCCCCAAAGGCCCAAGAGGAGAAACACATAATGGCACGTGCAGTAGGCATCGACCTTGGAACCACCAACAGCGCAGTTTCTGTACTCGAGGGCGGCGAGCCAACCGTCATCGCTAACGCAGAGGGCTTCCGCACCACCCCTTCCATCGTGGCTTTCACCAAGGATGGCGAAGTTCTCGTAGGCGAGACCGCAAAGCGTCAGGCAGTCACCAACGTTGACCGCACTATCGCTTCGGTTAAGCGCCACATGGGAACCGACTGGACTTTCGCAGTCGACGACAAGAAGTTCACCCCACAGGAGATCTCGGCTCGCATCCTTGCGAAGCTAAAGCGTGACGCAGAGACCTACCTAGGTGAAGCTGTCACCGACGCAGTTATTACCGTTCCTGCATACTTCAACGACGCAGAGCGTCAGGCAACCAAGGATGCCGGTGAGATCGCGGGCCTAAACGTGCTTCGCATCATCAACGAGCCAACCGCTGCCGCACTGGCATACGGTCTCGACAAGGGTAAAGAAGACGAACTGATCTTGGTGTTCGACCTCGGTGGCGGAACCTTCGACGTTTCGCTACTCGAAGTTGGCAAAGACGACGAATTCTCGACCATTCAGGTTCGTGCAACCTCTGGCGACAACCGCCTCGGTGGTGACGACTGGGATCAGCGCATCGTTGACCACCTAGTTAAGAAGTTCAAAGAAACTACCGGTGTAGACGTGTCGAAAGACAAGATCGCGCTTCAGCGTTTGAAAGAAGCAGCCGAGCAGGCAAAGAAAGAGCTGTCGCAGTCGACCACCGCGAACATCCAGTTGCCTTATTTGTCACTCACCGAAAACGGCCCGGCCAACCTCGACGAAACGCTAACCCGCGCCCAGTTCGAGCAGATGACCGAAGACCTACTCGAGCGCACCAAGAAGCCATTCAACGACGTCATTAAAGAAGCCGGCGTCAAAGTTGGCGACATCGCTCACGTAGTTCTCGTTGGTGGTTCAACCCGTATGCCTGCAGTTACCGAAATGGTGAAGAGCCTCACCGGTGGCCGCGAGCCAAACAAGGGTGTAAACCCTGACGAGGTTGTTGCCGTTGGGGCATCGCTACAAGCCGGTGTGCTGAAGGGCGAGCGCAAAGACGTGCTTCTGATTGACGTAACCCCACTGAGCCTCGGTATCGAGACCAAGGGTGGCATCATGACCAAGCTGATCGAGCGCAACACCGCGATTCCGACCAAGCGAAGCGAAACCTTCACCACCGCCGACGACAACCAGCCTTCGGTGAGCATCCAGGTTTACCAGGGTGAGCGTGAATTCACTCGCGACAACAAGCACCTCGGAAACTTCGACCTAGGCGGCATTGCCCCGGCACCTCGCGGCATTCCACAGATCGAGGTCACCTTCGACATCGACGCCAACGGTATCGTGCACGTGTCTGCCAAAGACAAGGGCACCGGTAAAGAGGCATCGGTCACCATCACCGGTGGCGGTTCGTTGCCGAAAGAAGACATCGAGCGCATGGTTCGCGAAGCCGAAGAGCACGCAGCCGAAGACAAGAAGCGCCGCGAAGAGCAAGAAACCCGCAACTCGGGCGAGCAGCTTGTCTACCAAACCGAAAAGCTGATCAAAGACAACGACGAAAAGTTGCCTGAAGACGTGAAGACCGAAGTACAAGCCGACGTGGATGCTCTAAAGAGCGCGCTCGCCGGTGAAGACTTCGACGCCATCAAGGCCGCGTTCGACAAGCTGGTCACTTCACAGCAGAAGCTTGGCGAGGCAATCTATGCCAACGCATCGGCTGAAGGCGAAGGCGAGGCAGCCGGCGAGGGTGCATCTGAAGAAGATGTAGTCGACGCCGAGGTTGTCGAAGATGAGGATGACAAGAAGTAATGGCTGACGAGTTCAACCAAGACGAGGCAGCGGCCCAGGGTGAAAACCCTGAGGCTGCGGCTTCGGCTGAAGATTCAAACGCGGATGCTTCGACCGGCGCTGCACAAAACGCCGACGACTCGGCACAAAACGCCGACGCCTCGGCCGACGCCAGCGCCGACAACGCGCCCGTCGACCCGATCGATGCCGAGCTAGCCGACCTAGTTGACGCAACCGGCCCGATCAGCAAAGAGGCCGAACTGCTTGCCGACCTTCAGCGTTTGCAGGCCGAGTTTGTGAACTACAAGGCGCGCGTTGAGCGTGACCGCGATGTTTCGCGAAACGCTGCGATTGCCGAAGTTTTGCGCTCGCTGCTACCTGCACTCGACGACCTATCGCGCGCCGAGGCACACGGAGACCTCGAGGGTTCACCGTTTGCGGCCGTGGTGGCTAAGTTGCGTGCATCCGGCGAAAAATTCGGGCTCAAAACTTTTGGTGCAAAGGGCGACAAGTTCGACCCCGAGCTGCACGAAGCGCTGGTTCAAACGCCAAACGCTGAGGTAACCGAGAACACCGTCGCAGACGTGATCGAAGCCGGCTACATGGTGGGCGATCGCCTGTTGCGTGCCGCGAAGGTTGCAGTCTTCATTCCTGCGGAGGGTTAGCCATGGCAAGTCAGGACTGGTTCGAGAAAGACTTTTACAAAATTCTCGGTGTGGCCAAAGACGTTTCTGACGCCGAGCTAAAAAAGGTCTACCGCAAGCTTGCCCGCCAGTATCACCCAGACTCAAACCCGGGTGATGCAAAGGCCGAGGCTCGCTTCAAAGAAATCAGTGAGGCGTTCAGCGTGCTCAGCGATGCCGAACAGCGCAAAGAATATGACGCGGTTCGAGCCATGGGTGGCGGTGCTCGCTTTACCGGCGGTGCCGGTGGGCCTGGCGGTGCCGGGTTCCCTGGTGGTTTCGGCGGTGCTGCTGGTGGCGCTGGCTTCGAGGATGTCTTCGCCAACCTATTTGGTGGTGGCGGTCGTGGCGGCTTCGGTGGCTTTGGCCCTCAGCGCGGCGCAGACATGACCATGACCACAACGGTCGACTTCATCGATTCGATTCACGGGGCCACGCTCAAGTTGCGACTTAGCAACGCGGGTGAGGCCACGAGCGTGAAGGTGCCGGCGGGCATCCAAGATGGTCAAAAAATCAAGCTGCGAGGCAAGGGTCAGCAATCGCCGAACGGCGGTGAACCCGGTGACCTTCTTATTACGGTCAACGTGAAGCCGCACCCGGTGTTTGTGCGCGACGGCAACAACTTGCGCGTGAGCGTGCCGGTGACTTTTGCCGAGGCCGTGCTCGGGGCAACGATTTCGGTGCCGACTTTGGGCGGTGAGCCGGTGAAACTCAAGGTTGCGCCAGGCACACCGA
>JBEBBA010000014.1:0-15975 GCA_041158585.1 Actinomycetota bacterium | reverse complement strand
GGACGCGAAGCGAACGCTCAACCTCAACGGTGAAGTCCACGTGTCCAGGGGTGTCGATGATGTTGATCTGGTTTTTGTCCCAGAAGCAAGTGGTAGCAGCCGAGGTAATGGTGATACCGCGCTCCTGCTCCTGCTCCATCCAGTCCATGGTGGCAGCACCGTCGTGCACCTCACCGATCTTGTGAGTGATACCCGTGTAGAACAGGATGCGCTCAGTGGTGGTGGTCTTACCGGCGTCGATGTGAGCCATGATGCCGATGTTGCGGACCTTGTTTAGGTCTGTAAGCACGTCTTGTGCCACGGTGTCCTCCGAAAGTGGATTGGTTGGTTTTTGGTTACTAAATAGAACAGCCGCCTACCAACTTGCGTCAGTAGGCGGTTGCTCTGCCTACTACCAGCGGTAGTGGGCGAATGCCTTGTTCGACTCGGCCATCTTGTGGGTGTCTTCGCGACGCTTCACAGCTGCGCCAAGACCGTTCGATGCGTCGAGGATCTCGTTCATTAGACGCTCGGTCATGGTCTTCTCGCGGCGAGCCTTCGCGTACGAAACCAACCAGCGCATGGCTAGGGTGTTTGCACGGTGAGCCTTGACCTCGACTGGAACCTGGTAGGTCGAGCCACCGACACGACGCGAACGAACCTCAACGGTTGGGCGTACGTTGTCTAGTGCCTTCTTCAGCAGAACTACTGGGTCGCCAGAGGTCTTAGCCTTTGCGCCTTCAAGTGCGCCGTAAACGATGGCTTCTGCGATCGACTTCTTGCCGTCGAGCAGGATCTTGTTTACGAGCTGGGTTACGACAGTCGAACCGTATACAGGGTCGGTGACGACTGGCTTCTTGGTTACTGGGCCTTTACGAGGCATTACTTACCCTTCTTAGCGCCATACTGGCTGCGAGCCTGCTGACGGTTCTTAACTGCCTGGGTGTCTAGTGCACCGCGGACGATCTTGTAACGAACACCTGGTAGGTCCTTAACACGACCACCACGGACTAGCACCATCGAGTGCTCCTGAAGGTTGTGACCTTCACCCGGGATGTACGCGGTGACCTCGAGGCCGTTCGAAAGCTTGACACGAGCCACCTTGCGAAGAGCCGAGTTCGGCTTCTTTGGGGTGGTGGTGTAAACACGGGTGCATACGCCACGACGCTGAGGGCTTGCCTTAAGCGCAGGCGTCTTGGTCTTGGTGACCTTAGGGGTGCGACCCTTTCGGACCAACTGCTGAATTGTTGGCACTACTTCTCCTTGTTAGTTCCGCGCGCGAACGCGGAGTTTCTTTTATTGCAAAGTTTCTTGGCCCTGCCGGGTTTCTTCGGTCTTGGGCGGCGCGACAAACGCACGTTCCAAGATTACCCGAAGAAACTCCAGCGGGTCAAATGGATTTTTTACTCCGCAGCCTCGGTTGAGGAGTAATCCTCGATCGAAGCGAAGCTGAGATCTGCAGGCTCGAGGCTTATTTCTTCAGCCGGCGAAACCTTTGCATCCCAGATGCGGTTTGGGTACTTCTCGTTCTTGGCTTCTTCGGTTGGTTCAACCGAGATACCGCGGTATTCGCGAAGACCGGTACCGGCAGGGATGAGCTTACCGATGATGACGTTCTCCTTGAGACCGACGAGCTCGTCCTTGCGCTTATCCAGAGCCGCCTGAGTAAGAACTCGAGTGGTCTCCTGGAACGAAGCGGCCGATAGCCACGACTGAGCTGCCAGCGAGGCACGGGTCATACCCATGACTTCCTGACGGGCGCTTGCCGGCTTCTTCTTGTCCTCGAGGGCCTGCTTGTTCACCTGAACGAAGCGGTTGCGGTCAAGAATTTCACCAGGAAGCAGCTCGGTGTCACCGGAGTCGATGACGGTAACCTTACCGAGCATCTGACGGACGATGATTTCGAGGTGCTTGTCGTGCAGCGGAACACCCTGCGAACCGTAGATCGCCTGAACACCGCGGATGATCTCGGCCTCTGCGGCGCGTGCGCCCGAGACAACGAGAACTTCGTGAGGGATCGGGGTTCCGTCAACCAGGTACTGACCAGGCTGGACGTATTCGCCGTCCTCGACCAACAGGTCGTCCTTGTTCGAAACAACGGCAACCGGGGTGGTTGGCGAAAGCTTCTTGAAGGTCTTCGAGGTGGTGCGGCTGAAGGAGTACTGGGTAGCCAACTTCTCGGCTGCCAGCTCTTCTTCGTCGCTTAGCGGGCGAACGTAAACTTCGAACTCGCGAGGAACATCGAAGGTTGCGAGCGGGGTCGAAGCGGTGACAACTGCACCAACCTCTAGCTGCTTTTCGACCTTCTTCTGCTTGGCTTCCTTGATCTCGTAGGTGTATAGACCGTCGGCTAGCAACTGGTTGAACTCAACCTCGTCGCCGACCTTGACAAGAACCTTCTGCTTCACAGGCTTGCCGTTGGCAACGAACTTCTCAAGAGCGTATTCGTAAACAGCCTTTACCTGCTTGGCAGGCTTCTCGTGCTGGCTAGGAACCTTCTTGATTTCGTCAACCTCGAAGTCGGACTCGACGCGGATCTTCTCGGAGGTGATTTCGACAACCTTGCCACCGAAGTGAGCGACGACTGCCTTACCGGCGACGTCGGTTGCCGGAACCTTCGAACCGTCCTTGTCGTCGTGAGCAACAACAACCTGCTTGAGGACGTTGTCGGTACCCGACTTCAGGATTACCTCGCGAACGACACCATCGCGCTTTGGTAGCACGTGCTGACGGTCAACGATCTCGATGCGACCTGGCCAGAAAGCCATCTGAGCGACCTTCGAAGCCTGGCGCCAACCGACACGAGCTTCTAGCAAGTCGGTAACACCGTTCAGACCCTGGGTGATGTCGTACGAGATTAGACGCTCGACACGAACCTTCTTACCGCCGATCGACTTCAGAATGGTCTGCTTCTTAGCTTCCTGTGCAGCACCACCGGTGTGGAAGGTACGCATAGTCAGCTGGGTTCCAGGCTCACCGATCGACTGTGCGGCGATGATACCGACAGCCTCACCGAGCTCTACGCGGCGACCGCTGGCAAGCGAGACACCGTAGCACTGAGCACAAACACCCTGAACCGACTCACAGGTGAGCGCGCTGCGGACGTTGACCCACTCGACGTTGTTCTCGAAGAACAGTGCGAGGGCCTTGGCGTCAACTGCGGTACCTGCCTTGGCGAGGGTCTTGCCGCCAGCCACGACATCCTGCTGGAGGGTGCGGTGGAGAACGGTAAGTTCGGCCTGGTCCTTAGCCCAGTTGCCGTCGGCGTCCTTCAGTGGCTTCTCGAGTCCACGGCTGGTGCCACAGTCTTCGTCGCGGATGATGACATCCTGTGCGACGTCAACTAGACGACGGGTTAGGTAACCGGCGGCCGCGGTCTTCATCGCGGTGTCGGCGTTACCCTTACGGGCACCGGTCGCGTTGATGAAGTACTCGCTCGCGGTTAGACCGAGTAGGTAGTTACCCTTTACAGGCATCGGAGCGAAGTCACCGGACGAGGTGGCAACTGGGCCACGCATACCGATGATCGAACGAATCTGGAGCCAGTTACCACGAGCACCCGATTCGACCATGGTCTTAATCGCGTTGCCGGTAGGAATAGCCTTCTTCAGCTCGGCTTCGATCTCGTTGGTGGTCTTCAGCCAGAGCGCACCAAGTGCGTCACGGCGCTGAAGGTCAGACGATAGACCCTGCTCGAACTTCTCCTGAGCCTCGGTGTGTAGCTTCTCGGCTGCTGTAACCATGGTTGCGCGCAGCTTGTCGAAGTTACCCGACGAGTCGAAGTTGGCGTCAGAGATCGACATCGAAACACCCGAACGAGTTGCCCAGTGGAAACCGGCATCCTTGATGCGGTCCAGGGTCTGTGCAACCAGGGTGCGGTCGAAGCCTTCAACCAGCTCGGTCACGATCTGACCGATCTGCTTCTTGCCGACCTGCTCCTCAACGTAGCGGAAGCCAATAGGCAGTGCGTCGTTGAATAGGGCGCGACCGAAGGTGGTTTCGCGTAGCTCGCCACGGGTGCGAATGCGAACCTTGGCCTGGAGGTCAAGAGCCTTGGCGTCGTAAGCCAGCTCGGCCTCGGCAATCGAACCGAATGCCTTACCCTCGCCAACTGCGCCTTCCTTCTCAGTGGTCAGGTGGTACAGACCAATGATCATGTCCTGGGTAGGCACTGCCACTGGGCGGCCGTCCGAAGGCTTGAGGATGTTGTTCGATGCGAGCATCAGAACGCGAGCCTCGGCCTGTGCCTCTAGCGATAGAGGTACGTGGACTGCCATCTGGTCACCGTCGAAGTCAGCGTTGAACGCGGTACATACGAGTGGGTGCAGCTGGATTGCCTTGCCTTCGACGAGGACCGGCTCGAAAGCCTGGATACCTAGACGGTGAAGGGTCGGTGCACGGTTTAGTAGCACCGGACGCTCGCGAATGACTTCTTCGAGAACTTCCCAAACCTGTGGACGGCTGCGCTCGACCATACGCTTGGCACCCTTGATGTTCTGGGCGTAGCCAAGGTCTTCGAGGCGCTTCATGACGAACGGCTTGAAGAGTTCGAGAGCCATCAGCTTCGGCAGACCACACTGGTGGAGCTTGAGCTGTGGACCGACAACGATAACCGAACGACCCGAGTAGTCAACGCGCTTACCGAGAAGGTTCTGGCGGAAACGTCCCTGCTTACCCTTTAGGAGGTCCGAGAGCGACTTCAGTGCGCGGTTACCGGTACCGGTTACGGCGCGGCCACGGCGACCGTTGTCGAACAGTGCGTCAACAGCCTCCTGAAGCATGCGCTTCTCGTTGTTGATGATCGTGCGCGGAACAGTCTCGAGCTCTAGGAACTTCTGCAGACGGTTGTTGCGGTTGATCACACGACGGTAGAGGTCGTTTAGGTCGGAGGTCGCGAAGCGGCCACCGTCTAGCTGAACCATTGGGCGGATTTCTGGCGGAAGAACCGGCAGAACGTCTAGCACCATGGCAGCCGGAGCGGTTCCCGACTGGATGAACGAGTTGACGACCTTCAGACGCTTGATCGCGTAGGTCTGCTTGGTGCCCTTCGAGGTGGCAATGCGCTCACGAAGTTCGGCAGCAACCTTTTCGCCTTCGAACGCAACGAGCATCTGCTGGATAGCTTCTGCACCGATTGCGACGTTGAAGTAGTCACCGTAGTTGTAGTGGAAGGCATCGAAAATGTCGTCGTACTGAACCAGGGTGCCTTCATTGGCGGTTAGGTACAAACGCCATGCGAACTGCTCGCGCTGTAGGCTCTCGCGACGCTCGCGACGGCCGTACTCGCGCACGATCTTGTCGGTCTTCTTCTTGAAGGCAGCGAGGAGGTCCTTGACGACCTTCGAAGCTGGCTCAAGTGGCTTCTGGTTCCAGAAGCCTTCAGGGTCGCGCATTTCTGCGGCGACGAGCTGGTCAACGCTCTTGGCGATGTCCTGCGGAACCCACTCAGGGAGCTCCCAGAACTTCGGAGCGGCCTGCATCTTCAGACCTTCGGCCTCAAGTGCGGCGATCTCGTCGGCAGCAACCTCGTACATCTCGGCTTCGCGAGCCTCGAGCATTTCGCTCATGCGGGCCACGTAGTCTTCGCGGTCGAAGTCGGCGTTGTAGTCCTTCTCCTCCTGGTTGACGCTCATGACGCGGTAGGCGGCGAAGTAGATGATCTTGTCTAGGTCCTTAGGAGCAAGGTCTAGGAGGTAGCCGAGGCGGCTAGGAACACCCTTGTAGTACCAGATGTGGGTGACCGGGGCGGCAAGGGTGATGTGACCCATGCGCTCGCGGCGAACCGACGACTTGGTTACCTGAACGCCACAGCGCTCACAGACGACGTCCTTGTAGCGAGCACGCTTGTACTTGCCACAGGAGCACTCCCAGTCCTTGGTAGGACCGAAGATACGCTCACAGAACAGACCGTCCTTCTCAGGCTTGAGGGTGCGGTAGTTGATGGTTTCCGGCTTCTTGACCTCACCAGACGACCAAGACTTGATGTCTTCTGAAGTGGCAAGACCTACGCGGATTGCTTCGAAAGCTTCAACCTGCATGATTGGTTTCCTCTATTCCTTTGAAATCTCTTAGTAGCTGTCGCTGCGGAAGGTGTCGTCCATCGCCAGTGACTCGTCGCGAGACAGGTTGATACCCATCTCTTCGGCGGCACGGTCGATCTGGAAGTCGTCGTCTTCGTCTTTCAGAGCAACAACGTTGCCGGCTGCATCGAGAACCTCGATGTTTAGGGCAAGCGACTGCATTTCCTTGGCGAGAACGCGGAACGACTCAGGGATACCTGGGGCCTGAATGTTCTGGCCGGTGACGATCGCCTCGTAGGTCTTGATACGACCAGAGATGTCGTCGGACTTGATGGTTAGTAGCTCCTGGAGGGTGTGAGCCGCTCCATAGGCCTGAAGGGCCCAAACTTCCATCTCACCGAAGCGCTGTCCACCGAACTGCGCCTTACCACCGAGTGGCTGCTGAGTGATCATGCTGTAAGGACCAGTCGAACGAGCGTGGATCTTGTCGTCAACTAGGTGGTGCAGCTTGAGCACGTACATGTAACCGACTGCGATTGGAGCAGGGAACTTCTCTCCCGAGCGGCCGTCGAACAAGGTTGCCTTACCGGTTGAGTCAACCAGCTTCTTCTTGTTCTCCTTCTCCCACTCGTTTGGCAGGGTTGCCTCGAGTAGCGAAACGATTTCGTCCTTCGACGCGCCGTCGAACACCGGAGTTGCAACCTTGGTGCCCGGGGTGCCCGAGTGCATCGAAGGGGTCAACTTGGTGATGTGTGCCTGGAACTGCTTCGAGACACCGGCTACGTCCCAACCCTGAGCTGCGATCCAGCCGAGGTGGGTTTCGAGGACCTGACCGAAGTTCATACGACCCGGGATACCCAGTGGGTTTAGGACGATGTGAACAGGGGTTCCGTCTTCGAGGAAAGGCATGTCTTCGACAGGAAGGATCTTCGAGATAACACCCTTGTTACCGTGGCGACCAGCAAGCTTGTCACCCTCGGTAATCTTGCGCTTCTGAGCGATCTGCACGACGACGCGCGTTAGAACACCAGCACCGAGGTCTTCCTGAGCAACGATGACGGTGTCGTCACCCATTAGCTCGCCGGCCTTGTCTTCGGTCGCGAAGACCTTGACGCCGATAACGGTTCCGCCCTCACCGTGAGGAACCTTGAGGCTAGACTCGCGAACCTCGCGACCCTTGTCGGCGAAGATGGCGCGGAGCAAACGCTCTTCTGGGGTTAGCTCGGTCTCACCCTTAGGTGTGACCTTGCCGACCAAGATGTCGCCCGAGCGAACCTCGGCACCGACGCGGATGATGCCGCGCTCGTCTAGGTGAGACAGGCTCTCTAGACCGATGTTTGGTAGGTCGCGGGTGATTTCTTCGTCACCTAGCTTGATGGTACGGGCGTCAACCTCGTACTCCTCGATGTGGATCGACGAAAGGGTGTCGTCCTTTACGAGGTCCTGCGAGATGATGATCGCGTCTTCGAAGTTGTGGCCTTCCCACGGCATGAATGCCACGAGCAGGTTCTTACCTAGAGCTAGTTCACCGTTGTCGGTCGAAGGACCGTCGGCTAGAACAACGCCGGCCTCAACGCGGTCGCCCTGCTGGACGATTGCGCGCTGGTTGATTGCTGTGCCCTGGTTCGAACGCTCGAACTTGCGGAGCTTGTAGGTGGTGTGTGCGCCGCCGTCTTCAAGAACGACGATTTCGTCGGCCGAAACCGACTCGACAACACCGGCACCCGAGTTGATCACGATCGCACCCGAGTCGAACGCCGCGATGCGCTCCATACCGGTACCGACCAGTGGGGCGTCGCTGCGAACTAGCGGAACAGCCTGACGCTGCATGTTGGCACCCATCAGTGCACGCGACGAGTCGTCGTGCTCGAGGAACGGGATCAACGAGGTCGAAACCGATGCCAACTGGCGAGGCGAGATGTCGATGTAGTCAACGAGAGCCGACTCAACTTCGACTACTTCACCGCGGAAACGTGCGATTACACGCTCTGCGTTTAGGTCAACGTCTGCTGCTGCAACAACCTTGCCAAGCTCGGCTGCGGCGTCGAGGTACTCGATCTTGCCGGTTGCCTTGCGGTTGGTCACCTTGTTGTAAGGGGTTTCGATGAAACCGAAGGTGTTGATGCGTGCGTACGAAGTTAGCGAACCGATAAGACCGATGTTCGGACCTTCAGGGGTCTCAACCGGGCACATGCGGCCGTAGTGCGACGGGTGAACGTCACGGACTTCCATCTGGGCGCGCTCACGAGCGATACCACCAGGGCCGAGGGCCGAGAGGCGACGCATGTGGGCTAGACCAGCAAGCGGGTTGTTCTGGTCCATGAACTGCGAGAGCTGGCTTGCGCCGAAGAACTCCTTGATTGCCGAAACAACCGGACGCAGGTTGATCAGGGTCTGCGGGGTGATCGCCTCGATGTCCTGGGTGGACATACGCTCGCGAACAACACGCTCCATACGGCTTAGACCGATACGGACCTGGTTCTGGATTAGTTCGCCAACCGAGCGGATGCGACGGTTAGAGAAGTCGTCGATGTCGTCTGCAGAGACGTCAACCTTGGCCTTCTTGCCACCCATGTTGAGCGAGAACTCTAGACGAGCTCCAGCCTTAGGGGCATCGGCGTTGGCGATGCTCTGGTCGTACATCAATAGGTACTTGAGGGTGCCAACGATGTCGTTGACGGTTAGGACGGTTGCGTCCTCGGCCTCAGAAACACCGAGCTTGCGGTTTAGCTTGTGGCGACCAACGCGAGCGAGGTTGTAGCGCTTCTGCTCGAAGTAGGTCGAACGTAGCCAAGCCTCGGCGGTGTCGGGGCCGGCAGCTTCGCCGCGAACCTTGCGGTAGAGCTCGCGTAGAGCGTCTTCCTTGGTGATGATCGGGTTCGGGAAAACCTTCGACTCGTCGTAAGCGAGGGTGTTCTCGATCAGGTTCATGTCGAAGTTCCACTTCGGCTGCGAAGCCTTGACTGCGCCTTCGATGTCCTTGAACTCGTCGATGATCTGCTCGCGGGTTAGGCCGAGAGCCTTCAGGAAGATGGTTGCCGAAACCTTTGTCTTGCGGTCAACCTGAACCTGGACGATTGGCTTACCGAAACGTGCGACAGGCTTGCGCTCGTCGCCAACCCACTCGGTTAGGAACTCGAGGTACGAACCACGCGAAGGGATGATCTGACCCTTGGTGTTCGAGAGGTTCAAGTTACCGGTGGTTGCAGCCTGGGTCGAGAAGTAGACACCTGGCGAACGGACTAGCTGCGAAACGACGACGCGCTCGGTTCCGTTGATGATGAAGGTTCCCTTGTCGGTCATGACCGGGAAGTCACCCATGAATACGGTCTGGCTCTTGATTTCACCGGTTAGGTAGTTGGTGAACTCGGCCTTGATGTATAGCGGCTGGGTGTAGCTCTTGCCCTTGATCTTGCACTCGTCTGGCGAGTGAGCTGGGTCGTAAAGCTCTGGGTTGGCGAAAGCCAGACCCATCTTTGCGTCAGCAGGGTTGTTCGAGTCTTCGATCGGAGATAGCTCCTCGAAGATCTCCTCAAGACCAGTCTTTGCCTCGGCGCCGACGATGTCGCGCCATGCCTGGTTACCGATGAGCCAGTCAAAGCTCTCGATCTGCAGACTTAGCAGGTTAGGAATTGATACAGGTTCGTTGACCTTTGCAAACGACGGGCGCGAAGCCGAGCGGTCGTTCTTGAGGTTCTTTGCGTTCTTAGCAGCCAAGGTAATCCATCCAGGGGAATAGTTGTGGGCATTGAGATCGCAACCCGAAAACCGGCGCCGCCACAATATGCGGTCACAACGCGCGCGCCACAATATGCGCACGGGGTGTTTGGGAGCAAACCACTACTCTATAACGATTTAGCCAAGAAATACAAAAAGTTTTTTCTAGCAACCGGTGATAGCGGTATTAATCTCCTCGGCGAGCGCTTTGGCATCTTTCACACCGACGATGATTCGGCTGTAGGTGTGCCCTTTGAGGTTGATTTGCAGGACTTCCTGCCCCGAAAGCCAGTTCACGAACAAAACTTCGCGACGCTTCAGGAAAGTGCCGCCGACCATGACCCATGGCATTGCGATGCCGATTCGAAAACCTAGGATCTTCCACCAGCCCTTGCCCAGCGCCTGAGCGCCAACCACCTGGGTAGCGCTCGCCTTCGTGCTGACGTGCGCACCGAGGAATGCTTCGAGCGGCGACAGCTTGACCTGGAGGCCCGCTGGAGAAATGGTCACTTTTGCCATGCGGCAATTATGACAAACAAAAAAGAGCCCTGAATTTTCAAGGCTCTTTTCGGTGGCGGTGTCGGTGGGATTTGAACCCACGTTGGACTCTCGCCCAAACAACATTTCGAGTGTTGCACCTTCGGCCGCTCGGACACGACACCGTGGGATAGATTACTACATCGGAGGTAATAGTGAGTACAGAGGGTTCTACCAGAGCAATCTTCGCGGCATTGGGCGCGAACATCGGAATTGCGGTCACCAAGTTCATTGCGGCCGGTGTGAGTGGTTCGGCATCGATGATGGCCGAAGGTATTCACTCGGTTGCCGACTCTGGCAACCAGGTGCTCCTACTCATTGGCGGTAAGCGCGCTAAGCGCGAAGCCACCAAGACCCACCCGTTCGGATACGGCCGTTCGCGCTACATCTACGCGTTCATGGTTTCGATCGTGCTGTTCTCTGTCGGCGGCATGTTTTCTATCACCGAGGGTTTTGCCAAGCTTTCCCACCCCCACGAACTCACCAACGCGTGGCTGCCGCTTCTGGTTTTGGCTGTGAGCATCGGCCTAGAGTCATTCAGTCTTTACACCGCACTCAAGGCGGCCAAAGAAGAACGTGGGCGCACCAGCCTCGTCAAGTTCATCCGTCACGCAAAGAGCCCAGAGCTGCCGGTCGTTCTACTCGAAGACATGGCCGCTCTGCTCGGGCTGGTTTTTGCGTTCATCGGTGTCGGCATGGCTGTAGTTACTCACGATCCGATTTGGGACGCCATCGGCACTCTAGCCATCGGTGTGCTTCTGGTCGCCGTTGCAATCATCCTCGGCATCGAGACCAGCAGCTTGCTAGTTGGTGAGGGCGCAAACGACAAAGATGCCAAGAAGATTTATGACGCGATTGAATCAACCGAAGGCGTTGACTCGCTGATTCACATCAAGACTCTTTACCTAGGGCCTGACGAGTTGATGGTTGCCGCGAAGATCGGCGTGAGCAAGGGCTCAACCGCAGAGAAGATTGCCGAAACCATCGACCTAGCCGAGAAGCGGATTCGCGAAGCTGTTCCGGCTGCGCGAGTTATCTACTTAGAACCAGACATCCTTCGTGCCTCGAAGAAGGCCGTCAAGACCTCAGCGCACTGAGCTTCAAGCACGCCGGGGATTACCTCGACGGGGGTTCCGAGGCGACCGTCGCGGAGTAGGTCATAGAGCGAACCGGCTGCTCCGACTCGCTCGTCCCATGCGCCAAAGACCACTCTTGGGATTCGCGCTGCCGTGATTGCCCCGGCGCACATGACGCAGGGTTCGAGAGTCACGACAAGGGTTAGGTCGTCCAAGCGCCAGGAGCCGCGGGCTTTAGCTGCTTTTCGGATCGCCACGATTTCGGCGTGACCGGTTGGGTCGCCGTTTAGTTCTTTGTCGTTGCGTCCGCTGGCGATGATCTCGCCGTTTGAATCGATCAGCACGGCTCCGACTGGAACGTCGTCGCCGCACGCGGCAGCCTCGGCGAGCGCTGCGTTCATCGCTGCATGCCAACGTTCCACGGCGCTCTCCTTTCGGTTAGATTTAGCCTATGCGAGTCATTGTTGCCGACCACCCACTGATCACCCACAAACTTACTGTTCTGCGCGATAAAAACACCCCCTCACCGGTGTTCCGCCAACTGGTTGAAGAGTTGGTGACTCTGCTCGCTTACGAAGCAACCAGGGACGTCCGGGTTGAAAGCATCGAGATCGAGACACCTGTGACCCGTGCTAACGGCGTTCGACTCAGCCGCCCTCGCCCGATCATCGTGCCGATTCTTCGCGCCGGTTTGGGCATGCTCGAGGGAATCATCAAGTTGCTGCCGACCGCTCAGGTCGGGTTTCTGGGCATCAAGCGCGACGAAGAAACGCTTGAGCCGCACACCTACGCGAACCGTCTGCCCGAGGACCTCAACGGACGACAGGTTTACATCGTTGACCCGATGCTCGCCACCGGCGGCACCCTGATTGATTCGATCGACTACGTGTTTGAGCGCGGGGCCACCGAGGTCACTGCGATCTGCCTGATTGGAGCGCCAGAGGGCGTCGAGGCTGTTCGGGCTCACGTCGGCGAGAAGAACGTAACGCTCGTCCTAGGCGCTCTAGACGAAAAGCTCAACGAGGTCGGCTACATCGTTCCCGGGCTCGGCGACGCCGGCGACCGCCTCTACGGTTTGGCTGACTAGTTCGACTTGTTCGAAAACTAAACCGCGCCATATAATTGGGCTATGACTAACGCCAAGAACTTCAGCGCTTCAATGCGTGGCGTTATGTGTATGCGCTAGTGCCGCTACCCGCCAGTGTTGTTCGGGTATGCAGAAGGCACCAACACCCCAGCTTTCCCCCAATTTTTCGCATACTCAAAAAGGTTTAGACAATGCCAAACGAAACTGAAGCAAGAGGGTTCGCACTTTACGTCGGACTCGATGAAGCCCAAGCCGCTGAGGCTGGCACCAATCTCACCGAAGTCGTAACCGCGCTTCGAGCAAAACTCAACGAACTGATCCCGACCGGGGTCGAAACCTATGCGGCGGTCGCGCTATCGCCAAAGGGTCTTGGCGGCCGAAACATCGACGTCGTGCGCGCAGCCCTAAAAGACCCTCGCGTCAGCGAGCCCGATGAAGACGACGACGAGCCGCTGGGCATCGTGGTCGATGTTCCGCGTCGCAAGGTTTTTGCCGACGGCGTTAGCGCGAACCTGACCTTCAAGGAGTTCGAGTTACTCAACTACCTGATCGAGCACCAGGGCGAGACGATCAGTCGTCGCGAACTAGTCGAGCTGGTCTGGGACGACGAAGACGACACCGCAGTGAACGAGCGCACCATCGACGTTCACATTCGACGCCTACGCGCCAAGATCGCCGGCTACGAAGACATCATTCGCACGGTTCGCGGTGGCGGTTACCGCTTCGACAAGCACCCGGACGTCACCGTCGAGGACTACCAGATTTAGGCTTGGCTGGTGAGCGAAGCCCTCGAACAACTCGTCGAACTGACCCTGGAGTCGGTTGAGCTGGGCAATCTCACCCCAATCGTCCTAATTGACGGCCGAGCTGGCAGCGGCAAAAGCACGCTGGCAGAAGCGTTGAAGAACCGGCTGTTCAAGGAGGGCGAATCCCTCCCCCGCGTAATTCATATGGACGACCTCTATGAAGGTTGGCGCGGTTTGGAAGCCGGTGCCGACATCCTTCGACGCCTGATTCTCTCACCGCTTGCAAAAGGGGTCGGTGCCAGTTGGCAAGAGTGGGACTGGACTCTCGGCGAGCGCAATAAATGGCGTGAGTTTCGCGGCGGCACTCCCCTGATCATCGAAGGTTGCGGTGCGCTAAACCGAGCCTCGGCCGAACACAGCGAGCTCAGAGTTTGGCTCGAGGTTCCCGAGGATGTTCGTTTTGAGCGCTGGGTTGCCCGCGAGGGTTCAAGCGAGCACTGGGCCGAATGGTCGGCGCAAGAACTTGAGTTTTATGCTCGGGAGCGCAGTGCCGAACTGGCTAACTTGACTTTCGGTTAGCCAACCACGAGCGAATACCCATGACGATTGACGCGGTGATGAAACCGGCGGCGATCAGGTAACTGGCGTTCTTCACGGCAGGGATGCTGGCGGCGTAGAAGCCGGCCAGGTTGAGGCCAACACCCCAGGCGATAGCGCCAACGAGGTTCGAGCTAAAGAATTTGTAGTAGTTCATCTTGGCGATGCCGGCGATTGGCGGAACAAGCGCGCGAACCATCGGGACGAAGCGAGCGATGACAACGGCCCACCAACCCCACTTTTCATAGAAGGCATCGCTGCGGGCAATTGCCTTTTTGATCCAAGCGCCTTTTCGTTTGTCGAGGTAGGGGCGCCCGAAGTGTCGACCAAGGGTGTAGCCGACCTGGTCTCCGAGCCAAGCAGCGATGCCGATGCCGATAGCCATGACCCAGATGTTCACGCCAGACCCGGGGGTCGCAGCGACTAGGCCGGCAGCGAAAACTAGTGAATCACCGGTGATGAATGGGATGAACGCGCCAACCATTAGGCCCGTACCAGCGAAGACCAAACCCCAAACGACTAAGTAGAAAAGGATTGGTCCGGTATCGGTGCTCCAGCCAGAAATCTGGTCGGAGATGCTGGCGAAGTTGTGCACTCGACTATTTTACGGCTTGCCGTGCAAGACGATTTCGTCGAGCTCTAGCCGGGTGCGCGGTGCTACTTCGCGGTCGTAAGCGGGGCCCTCGAGCTTCTCGGCCGGTGCGACCTTACCTACGGCAATCACGACGATTGGGCTCAGCTCTTCGTCTAGTTCGAGAATCGAGCGGATCGGGTCTGGCAGGTAACCACCCATCTGGTGGGTGTGGAGTCCGAGTTCGTGAGCCTGAACCACAAGGTTGGCAACCGAAAGTCCGGCGTCGTACGGCGCGTACTTGTTCGGTGCGCCGTCGGCGTTGTTGGTCTTGATCGATACGACGATCAGGGCCGAAGCATTTGGTGCCCAGGCCTGATTGAACCCGCTCAAACCTTCGGCAGCAACCTTTTCGAATAGCTCGCTGCCACGGGTGAGCACCGAGAAGCGCCATGGCTGTGCGTTGTTTGCCGAAGGAGCCCAGCGGGCGGCTTCTAGCATCGAGAGGATTTCGTGCTGGCTGAGAACGTGATCGGTGTCGAACGAGCGAGGGCTCCAGCGTTCGGCTAGCACGGGCATGATCGGGGCGGCAGTTATCGCAATTTTGTTCACGAGAGTACTAACTACTTACGGGCTAAAGTATTCCGCGGGCAGCCGCGAGAAGGCCGTCCACGTCTTCTTGGGTGGTGTCCCAAGCACACATCAGACGAACCTGACCCGTGGCAACGTTCCAAACGTAGAAGCGGTAGAGCTCCTGGAGTTTGGCGGTTTGTTCGGCTGTGAAGATAGGGAAGACCGCGTTTGCTTGTGTCGGGTTTGGGATCTCGACGCCTAGTTCGCGCAAGCCAGCGTCAAGTCTCGCGGCCATCGCATTAGCGTGACGCGCATTGCGCTGCCAGAGGTCGCCCTCGACCAAGGCAACTAACTGAGCACTCAGGAAGCGCATCTTGCTAGGCAGTTGCATCGAGGTCTTGCGCAAGAAAGCGATCGAGTCTTGAAGCTCGGGGTTGAGAACAACCACGGCCTCGGCCGCCATCGCGCCAATCTTGGTTGCTCCGAAGCTGACGATATCGACGCCCGCGTCGGTGGTGAACTCACAGAACGGCACGTCCAGCGCGGCTGCCGCGTTCGAGATGCGAGCACCATCGAGGTGTAGCAGCAGGTTGTGGCTGTGGCAGTAGTCGGCAATCGCCTTGATCTCGGCTGCTGTGTAAAGGGTGCCCAGCTCTGTGGTTTGAGTGATGCTAACCACGCCCGGTTGCGCACGGTGAACGCTGCCGATGTCGAACATCTGGCTGTCGATGATTTCGGGAGTCAGCTTGCCGTCCGGGGTTGGCACGTTCCATAGCTTGAGGCCACCCATCTTCTCGGGAGCACCACCCTCGTCGGCGTTGATGTGCGCGGTTTCCGCGCAGATCACTGCTTCCCAGCGCTTGGTGCAGGCCTGCAGGGCGACCACGTTTGCGCCGGTTCCGTTGAACACGGGGAACGATAGCGCGGTTGGGCCGAAGTGCTTTTGCATCAGAGCGTCGAGTTGAGCGGTCACCGTGTCTTCGCCGTAGGCGACCTCGTGCCCTTCGTTCACGGCCATCATCGCGGCCATTACCTCAGGGTGAACACCCGCGTAGTTGTCGCTGGCGAACCC
>JBEBBA010000013.1:0-3307 GCA_041158585.1 Actinomycetota bacterium | reverse complement strand
CCGACTTCGACTTCGTTCGTCTGCTAATCGAAGAAAATCACATTCCCGAAGATGTGACGATTCAGGTTCTGACCCAGGCCCGCGACCACCTCATTGAGCGCACTTATGAATCTTTGAACGGGGCAAAACGTGCCATCGTGCATTTCTACAACTCCACTTCGGTGTTGCAGAGACGTGTGGTTTTCAATGCCGACATGGATGCAATCAAGAAGATTGCGGTCGATGCAGCTCACAAGTGCCTAAGCCTCGAGTCGAGCATCCCCGACACCGACGTTTTCTATGAGTACTCGCCAGAGTCTTACACCGGAACCGAACTTGAGTATGCGCTCGAGGTTTGTAACGCGGTAATCGCGGCAATCAACCCGACCCCAGAGCGCAAGTTGGTAATCAACCTGCCGGCAACCATCGAAATGACGACACCAAACGTCTACGCCGATTCGATTGAGTGGATGTCGCGCAACATCGATCGTCGCGACAGCGTGCTGATCTCACTACACCCACACAATGACAGAGGAACCGCGGTTGCTGCCGCCGAACTTGGTTATCTCGCTGGGGCCGACCGCATCGAGGGTTGCCTGTTTGGTAACGGTGAGCGCACCGGAAACGTAGACCTTGTCACTCTGGGTCTCAACCTGTTCACCCAGGGGATTGACCCGCACATTGACTTCGGTGACATCGACGAGATTCGCCGCACCGTGGAATATTGCAACCAAATGCCGGTGCACGAGCGCAGCCCATACGGTGGCGATCTGGTCTACACCGCGTTCAGTGGTTCGCACCAGGATGCGATCAAAAAAGGCTTCGAGCGCATGTCGAAAGAGGCTGCCGAGCAAGGTAAAGATGTCGAAGAGATGGTTTGGGCGGTTCCATACCTACCCATCGACCCTAAAGATGTTGGTCGTTCATACGAGGCAGTGATTCGCGTGAACTCGCAGTCTGGCAAGGGTGGCGTGGCTTATCTACTCAAGGCAGACCACGCCCTCGACCTTCCGCGAAAGCTTCAAATCGAGTTCTCACGTGTTGTTCAAAACAAGACGGATGCACAGGGTGGCGAGGTCTCAAGTGCGATGCTTTGGGATATCTTCACCGACGAATACCTTCCGGCCGCCGATGTCTCGAACAAGTGGGGCAGATTTGAACTCAAGAAAGTTCGCACCGCTTCAGACATGGACGGCGTCGTGAACCTTGACGTAGTTCTCAGGGATGTTGCAGCAGAGGTCGAATCGAGTGGAACCGGCAACGGCCCAATCAGCGCTTTCATTGATGTGTTGGCCAAGGCTGGCGTTGAAGTGACAGTTCGCGACTACGTAGAGCACACCCTTTCGGCCGGTGCTTCGGCGCAAGCCGCCGCTTACACCGAGCTTGATGTCAACGGTAAAACGCTCTGGGGTGTCGGCATCGACGGTGACATTGCCACCGCTTCGCTGAAGGCCATTATCTCGGGTGTCAACCGCGCCATTCGCGGCTAGTCTGCCGAAGTTTCATCACTCGGTTAGGCATACTTGAGGCGTGCCCCTATATCGTGACGAAGCCGTGGTTTTGCGAACCCACAAGCTTGGCGAAGCCGACCGCATCGTCACCATGCTCAGCAAAAACCACGGGCAAGTTAGGGCGGTAGCCAAGGGAGTTCGGCGAACAGCATCCAAGTTCGGATCAAGACTCGAGCCGTTCATGGTTGTCGATGTGCAGTTGTTTGAGGGCAAGAACCTCGACACCGTTAGCCAGGTTGAAACCCTTGCGTCTTATGGCGCTTCCATCATCGAAAACTACGCCTCCTACACCTCGGCAAGCGCCATGGTTGAGACGGCCGAAAAGCTAACCGGAGACGTCTCGACCCCTCAGCAATACCTACTGCTTCTAGGCGGATTGAGGTCGCTGGCAAACGCTGACCACGACCCTTCGCTGATTCTCGACTCGTATCTTTTGCGGGCGCTATCGGTTGCGGGCTGGGCTCCGAATTTTGCCGATTGCTCACGTTGCAACGCCGCTGGCCCGCATCGAGCCTTTGTACTGCAACTCGGAGGAGTGGTTTGCCCCGATTGCAAACCTGCCGGCGCTGCCGTTATCGACGACGAAACCGCAAATTTGCTTGGCGCACTGCTAAGTGGCGAATGGGATGTCGCCGACTCGAGTTCACAGCGTTCACGCACCTCTGCTGCCGGCATCGTCGCTGCCTACAGCCAGTGGCACATCGAACGCGGGCTAAAATCGCTACAACACGTGGAGCGAGAATGACCCAACTGCAACCGGTAGCCAAGCCCGGAGTGAAGCCGCCTAAGTTCGGCTCACTGCCCGTTCCCGCGCACGTAGCAATCGTCATGGACGGCAACGGTCGCTGGGCGAATGCCCGTGGGCTAACTCGCGTCGAAGGGCACAAGGCGGGTGAAGTTGCGCTTCTAGACGTGGTTGCCGGCGCGATCGAAGCTGGAGTCAAGAACCTAACCGTCTTCGCGTTCTCGACTGAAAACTGGAAGCGCTCACCCGAAGAGGTTCGTTTCTTGATGGGCTACAACGTCGAGGTGCTGCGCCGTCGCCGTGACCAGCTCAATGCCTGGGGAGTGCGCGTGCGTTGGGCAGGCCGTCGCCCAAAGCTATGGTCGAGCGTGATTCGCGAACTCGAAGCCGCCGAAGCACTCACCGCCAAGAACAAAACCCTCACTCTGACCATGTGTGTGAACTACGGCTCACGGGTTGAGATGCTCGACGCCATCAATGCCATGAGCGCGGATGTCGCATCCGGCGTTCTGAAACCCGGCTCGGTCACCGAGAAAACCTTGAGCAAGTACCTCAACTCAGGTTTCTTGCCAGATGTCGATCTATTCATCAGAAGTTCGGGGGAGCAGCGCATTTCGAACTTCTTGCTTTGGCAAAGCGCTTACGCCGAACTCGTCTTCGACGACACGCCTTGGCCCGATTTCGACCGCAAGTCACTCTGGAACGCGATTGTGGCATTCACCAACCGTGATCGTCGATTTGGTGGCGCAGTAGACAAGCCTGCCAAGTAGACTGATAACTTCCCACAGAGTCGTCTTAGCAGCCAGCTAGACGCTAGAAACATGGAGTTCAAAGTGGCCAACCCAAATCGTCTCGATTCAGTTATCTCGCTGGCAAAGCGCCGCGGATTCGTCTTTCCAGCCGGAGAAATCTACGGCGGAACCCGATCGGCTTGGGATTACGGACCCTTGGGTGTCGAACTCAAAGAAAACATCAAGCGTCAGTGGTGGCGCACGGTTGTTGCCAGCCGCGAAGACGTGGTCGGCCTAGACTCGTCGGTCATCCTTCCTCGCAGGGTTTGGGAGGCTTCTGG
>JBEBBA010000012.1:0-3686 GCA_041158585.1 Actinomycetota bacterium | reverse complement strand
CCTTGCGCATGTTCTGCAGATAGATGTTTGATTCGGCAGAGAGCAGACGCATCGCAATTTCGGCGCGGCCCATTTCGAGTGAGAAGAAAATGGTTGGCTTATTGGCCTTCACGGCAGCGTGGCGAGCAAAGTCGAGTGCAATCGTTGACTTACCGACTGCAGGTCGGGCGGCCACGATGATTAGCTGGCCCGGGTGGAAACCGTGGGTTAGGTCGTCTAGCTCAATAAAGCCGGTTGGAACACCGACCATGTCTCCGCCACGCTTTTGTGCCGACTCGATTTCGTTGATTGCTGCCTCGATTGAGGTGCTTAGGCCGACGTAGTCTTCGGTTACTGAGGCTCCACCAACCTGATAGACGCGCTCCTGCGCCTCGTTTACTAGGTCTTCGACGTCACCCTCGTTGGCATAGCCGAGCTGCGCGATCTTGGTGCCAACCTCTACTAGGCGACGAAGTGTGGCTTTCTCCTGCACGATTTTCGCGTAGAAGGCTGCGTTGGCGGCGGTTGGAACGATCGAGGTAAGGGTGTGTAGATAGTCCGCGCCACCGGCCTTGACCAGGTTGCCCTGCTTCATCAGCTCATCGGTGACAGTAATTGCGTCGATTGGCTCGCCCTTGCCGAACAGGTTAGCCACTGCCTCAAAGATCAGTTCGTGCTTGGGCGCATAGAAGTCGCTGCCCTTGACGCTCTCGAAGACTTCGGCGCAGGCCTCTTGCGATAGCAGCATGCCACCGAGGGCACTTTGCTCGGCCAACATGTCATTTGGAAGCATGCGTTCAGTCGAACGTGAAACGTCTGGAATCATCGACATTAGCTTCTCCTAAGGGGCAAAACAGCCGGCCAAAGGCCAGCTTGGTACGAGAGTACTTGTCTATCAAACAGGTCAGACATTCAAGCACCAAACCGCCCTGTGGATAACTTTGTGGACAACACGCCGGACACGCCCGAGAATCTGTTAGTAAGGTGTGGATAACCCTGTTAGTAAATTGTGGGATTAATTCGAATTCCCAGTAAATGCAACGTTTTCAGGTTGTGGAGAACTATAAACACTCAACCCTAAACCTTCACCTAAAGGTTGTGGATAACCAGGTGAATTAACCCAGTTATCCACAGGTTATTCGGGGGGTGTGGATATTTTCAAAACCCGCTTAAAGCAGAAACGGGCCGCCCGAAGGCGACCCGTTTCACGTGAAACTTGTTATTACTTCTTGCCAACAACCTGAAGGGTGATGGTAGCCACTACGTCGCCGTGTAGACGAACGGTAGCTAGGTGCTCACCAGCAATCTTGATTGGTGCAACGAAAGCAACCTTGCGCTTGTCTAGCTCGCCTAGGCCGGCAGCTGAAACAGCAGCAACGACATCGCCGGTCTTGACAGCACCGAATAGACGGCCGCCCTGGCCAGCCTTGACGATAAGTCGAACCGACTTAGCCTCAAGAGCAGCCTTTAGAGTGTGTGCGTCTTCGACAGTTGCTAGGGCGCGAGCCTGACGAGCAGCCTTGATTGACTCAACCTGCTTCTCGCCACCCTTGCTCCATAGAACAGCAAAGCCACGAGGTAGAAGGTAGTTACGGGCGAAGCCGTCCTTTACCTCAACAACGTCGCCTGCAGAGCCGAGGCCTGAAACCTCATTGGTCAGAATGATCTTTGACATGTGATTTCTCCTTAGCGGCCAGCGCCTGCGTATGGCATTAGAGCCATTTCGCGAGCGTTCTTAACGGCACGGGCGATGAGGCGCTGTTCCTGAACAGAAACACCGGTGATGCGACGGGCGCGGATCTTGCCGCGGTCCGAAACGAACTTACGTAGGGTTGCGACGTCTTTGTAGTCAATAACGCCAACCTTGATTGCCTTAGCCGGAACGTCCTTGAGGTTCTTTCCGTTGCGCTTTGGCTTCTTGCTGTTGCGAGGATCGCTCTTTGCAGCCATGATTTCTCCTAAATTTTTTCTAAAGTCGAGTGATTAGAACGGGGTGTCGTCGCCGCCAGCGGCGGTTCCTGGGTTTGCCCATGCGTCGTCGGCAGGCTTCGATGAGCCCTTCGAAACTGCTGGTGCATCGCCCCACGGATCGCCTACTACAGCACCTGCGCCTGAGCCAGCTTCACGAGCACGACGAGAAATAGCCGCGGTTGCGTAACGCAATGACGGGCCGATCTCTTCGATTTCGAGCTCTAGAGAGGCGCGAGCCTCACCTTGAGCTGACTGGTAAGCAGATGGTGCCTTTAGGCGACCGGTGACAACTACGCGAGTGCCCTTGGTGAGTGACTGAGCAACATTCTCAGCAACTTCACGCCAAGCGGTGCAGCGAACCCATACGGTTTCGCCATCTTCCCAAGCTGAAGTGGTGCGGTTGATGGTGCGCGGGGTTGAACCTACTCGAACGCTAACAACAGCGACTCCGCCCTGGGTGTAGCGCAGTTCAGGATCGTCGGCTAGATTGCCGACAATCGTGACGTTGACTTCCCCGGCCATGAATCTTTACTCGGCCTTCTTGGTCTTTGGTGCAGCCTTAGCGGCTGGTGCCTTCTTAGCAGGTGCCTCTTCGGCAGCAGCCTCGTCAGCTGAAACCTCAGGAACCTCTACAGGCTTGATGTTTACAACTGCCTCGTCTGCGCGTAGCACCTTGGTGCGTAGAACGGCTTCTGACAGCTTTAGCTGGCGGTCAAGCTCAACAACAGCAGCTGAAGTAGCAGTCATGTTGACTACTGCGTAGATGCCTTCGTTGTTCTTCTTGATTTCGTAAGCCAGACGGCGACGGCCCCAGATGTCAACGTTGTCTACAGTGCCTTCAGCATTGCGGATTACGTTTAGGAACTTATCTAGGGATGGAGCGACGGTGCGTTCTTCGATAGTTGGGTCGAGGATCACCATTAGCTCGTACTTATGCATATTGAACCCACCTCCTTTGGACTAGAGCGGCCACAGACTTTCTGTGACAGGAGGGTCTTGCATAGCTGACTGCACAATGTGCAATCGGTGTTGTTGCAGATTGCGAGACAGGGCTCGCGCGCAACCTCTCTAGCCTAGCGGCTTTGCCACCACTCAAGCAAGCGTTTTTTTGCTTCATCTGGGCCGATTGGGCCTTCTTCGAGACGCAGCTCCATCAAGAACGAATAGGCCTGGCCGACCTCGCGCGATGGCTTGAGGTCGAGAATGGCCATAATCTCTTCGCCGCTCAGATCTGGGCGAAGTGCATTCAGCTCTTCTTCCTCCATGATCTTGACGATTCGCTGCTCCAAATCGTCGTAAGCATGCGACAAACGGTCGGCCTTGCGCTTATTGCGCGTGGTCACATCCGCGCGGGTTAGGGCGTGCAGGCGCAAGAGCTGGTCGCCGGCGTCGCGTACATACCGGCGAATGGCAGAGTCGGTCCAGGCCTGGTCGCTGTAGCCGAAGAAGCGAAGGTGCAGCTCAATCAGGCGCGAGACAGCCTTGATGCTGTCGTTGTCGAACTTCAATGCGCGCATGCGCTTGGCGGCAAGCTTCGCGCCGACGAGGTCGTGGTGATAGAACGAAACGCCACCGCCCGGTTCGAGACGTCGGGTCGCCGGCTTGCCGCAGTCGTGCAGCAGGGCAGCGAAACGCAGGATGAAATCACCCTCGAGCTCGTAGTCCTTTTCGTAATCGATTGCTTGCTCGACCACGGTCAGAGTGTGCTCGTAGACATCCTTGTGGTGGTGGTGTTC
>JBEBBA010000011.1:0-6821 GCA_041158585.1 Actinomycetota bacterium | reverse complement strand
CGCAAACTCAACCAAACCACCCGCCTTGGAGCGCTCTTAGACCCAGCCGCTGACCGACTCTACATTCTTGCCACGCTGATTGGATTGGCAGTTACCGGCAACATTCCGGTTTGGTTGCCTTTCGTAATCATTGGCAGGGATGTTCTACTCGCGATCACCGTTCCTGTACTCGCCAAATACGGCTATGGGCCATTGCCCGTGCACTATCTTGGCAAAGCTGGCACTTTTGCGCTCCTCTATGCCTTTCCACTTTTGCTTCTGGCGCAGGTCTGGCAAGACGCACAGTTTGTGATTTTGCCGCTGTCTTGGGCCTTCGCAATCTGGGGCATTGGTCTTTACTGGTGGTCAGGCGTACTATACGTGAAGCAAGTTATTTCTGTGGTTTTCGAGGCCAGAAAAACCTATTAGGCTAATCAAAATAAGGAGGGAGTTCTCAACATGTCAAACCAGCATTTCGACGAAAACGAAGTCGAATCGACTCAGCGATTTGGCAACGACCTCCTTCCCGAAGACGAATCTGGGCTGAACTCAGAAGAGCACAGTGCAATCAACGCACTCCCGTCTGGTCACGCACTTTTGATTGTGAAACGCGGTTATGAAGAGGGCTCGCGCTTTCTTCTTGACTCAGATGTAGCAACTGCTGGACGTCACCCGAACGCTGACATTTTTCTTGACGACGTAACGGTTTCGCGCAAGCACGCGGAATTCGTTCGAAACGGCAAAACCTTCTCGGTCAAAGACCTTGCCTCATTGAATGGCACTTATCACAACGGCAAGCGCGTAGATGAAATTGCGCTAACCGACGGTGACGAAGTCCAGGTGGGCAAGTTCAAGCTGACTTTCTTTGCAGCGAAGGCAGATAAGTAAGCCATGGCTCAAGTCGCTCAAGTCACCTCAATCAACGCGCGTTCGGCAAAACTGCTGACCATCGGCCAAGTGCTATCACTTCTGCAGCCAAACTTTCCAGATCTGTCTCCTTCGAAGCTTCGCTTTCTTGAAGAGCAAAAACTAGTTTTCCCGCAAAGAACCGAATCTGGTTACCGAAAGTACACCGAGCAAGATGTCGAGCGAGTAAAGATTGCGCTTGAACTTCAGCGAGACAAGTACCTACCGCTGAAGGTCATCCGTCAGTACCTTTCTGACATCGATGAGGGCAAGACCCCAGCTTTGCCTGGAACCAATGCAACAGTCACCGACCACCTGCGTCAGGCTCCAACTAAAAAGTTCACTGAACTTGAGTTGATTGCAGAAACCGCGATAACCCCGGCTTTGATCGAGGATGCTCGCCAGGTTGGCCTTCTCACTGAAGCACCGTATGTCGCGGCCGATGTTGAAATCGCCAAGGCCATAGTTCACCTACAGCGCTTCGGTATCGCTCCTCGCCACCTGCGTGGAATCAAAGCGGCGGCAGACCGTGAAATCGGCATCATTGAGGGCGTAGTCGCTCCGGTTTTGGCCAAGCACGACACGGCTAGCCGTTCCAGAGCAGCGCACTATGCGCTCGAGATTTCTAACCAATTCGCAGCGATTCACTCGGAATTGGTGCGCTCGGTCATCTCGAAGATGGACCAGTAGCAAACCGCGACACGCCGAACCTTGAAATTAACGGGTGTTTAGGCTTGCCTTAGCCAACAATTAAACCTGTACTTGAACCTGAAGGAGAGCGATGTCAGCAGACGACACCCAGCCTCAGGCCGACTACACCCAAGACATGTTGTTTACCGAGGGTCTTCCTGCTCTCGACCCGAAGCTCGGTTACCGAGGAATCCCGGCTGCATCGGCCGCAGGCATTTCGTACCGCCAGCTCGACTATTGGGACCGCACGGGCTTAGTTCAGCCAACCGTGCGCCACGCGTCAGGCTCTGGTTCTCAGCGCCTATACGCATTTCGCGACATCCTCGTTTTGAAATTGGTTAAGCGCTTGCTCGACACTGGAGTATCGCTGCAGCAAATTCGCCTAGCCGTTGACCAGTTGCGCGCAGCCGGTTTTGGAGACCTTGCCAAGATCACTCTGATGTCAGACGGCGCTCGAGTTTACCTATGCACCACCCAAGACGAAGTTATCGACCTCGTCGGTCGCGGTCAGGGTGTTTTTGGAATTGCGGTTGGTCGTGTGCTTCGCGAAGTTGAGGCGACCCTGGTCAACATGACCCCGTCTTCACTCGAAGACATTGACGAGCTTGCTGCTCGTCGAAGCGCAAAACGCGCCGTTTAGTCTGAAGAGCCTGCGCCGTCTGAGCCTGAGCTAGAGTCACTGACCTCTGTCGCAACATCCGCGCTTAAATCACTAATCGCATCGTCGCTGTCAGCGTTCGATATCAGATCGCCGAGTGGGTCATTTTTCGGTTTATCTTCACCGTCGTAGTCGCTTCCCATCAGCACTGCCAAAGGTGAAGCTTCAATTCCTTTGCCTCGCTTGAGTTTCATGCGGCGCTTTTCTTTGCGGTTGCGACGTGACTTTTCGTAATCTTCGTCGTACACACGTTCGGTGAGATCGAGCATCAGGGCGTCAAGCACGTGATCAAAAGAGGCTGCGATCGACGCCGCGGTGTCACCTGGCCAAGAGTGAATAGGCATCGCTGCACCCTGAGCCTGCTGCATGGTCGACTTTTCTTCGAACAGCTGTGGCAGTAGCTTGCCCGGGTATTTCTCGTTCAGCTCTGCGACGCGAAACTGGTGTTCTTTGCTGAGCGGCTTGTAGCGGTTCACGACTACGCCGAAAATCTTGAGTCGTCGAGTGATGGCCTTACGAAGTTCGTTTACTGCGCGGATGCTGCGCTCTGCCGCCACAACCGAGAACAAGCTCGGCTCGGTGACAATCAGAATGCGATCTGAGGTAACCCAAGCGGTTTTGGTGAGTCCATTGATTGAGGGGGGAGTGTCAATGATCACTAGGTCGTAGTCGGCCTCGATGCGCGCCAACGCTTCTTCTAGCTTCCATAGTTCTCGAACCGAAGGGCTAGGTGAATCAGCCTGTTGAACCTTGGGGCTACCCACCATGACATCGATTTTTGTGGAGTGAATTTTGGCCCAAGTACTAGATACGATTGCTTTATGCACAACGTTGTGTTTGGGCGATTTCAAAACGTCGGCACAAGTCTCGTTGAACTCCCCAATGGCGCCTAAACCGGTAGTTGCATCGCACTGAGGGTCGAGGTCGATCACGAGAGTGCGAAGACCGCGAGCCGAAGCCGCAGATGCCATACCTAAGGCAACTGTGGTCTTTCCGACTCCTCCCTTGAGGGAGCTGACGCTGAGAACATACACGTCTATAGGCTACCTTTTTATAAACGCCATAACACCCAAGACCCTCAGCAAAACTAGGACTAGATGTTCAAGAAAATCCTTGTCGCCAACCGTGGTGAGATTGCTATTCGCGCTTTCCGCGCCGCGTATGAGCTGGGTGCTGCAACCGTTGCAGTTTTTCCTTATGAAGATAGAAACTCCAGCCATCGACTCAAGGCTGATGAGGCATACCAAATCGGAACAGAGGGTCACCCTGTTCGCGCCTATCTTGACGTCTCAGAAATCATTCGTGTTGCCAAAGAATCAGGGGCCGACGCCATTTACCCTGGTTACGGTTTTCTCTCAGAGAACCCAGAGCTTGCCGAGGCTGCCGCAGCAAATGGCATCACATTTATCGGCCCGAAGGCTGATGTTCTTGAACTAGCCGGAAACAAGGTCAACGCCAAAGAGGCTGCCATCGCAGCCGGTGTACCTGTTCTTGCCTCTTCGCCGTCTTCGTCAAACGTCACCGAGTTGCTTGCTCAAGGTGATTCGATCGGATTCCCGCTTTTCGTGAAAGCCGTGGCCGGTGGTGGTGGTCGTGGAATGCGTCGCGTAAACGAAGCCTCTGGCCTAGCTGCAGCTCTTGCCGAGGCGATGCGTGAAGCCGATGCAGCCTTTGGCGACCCTCGAGTTTTTCTTGAGCAGGCCGTCTTACGCCCACGTCACATCGAAGTTCAGATTCTTGCCGATGGAGCTGGAAATGTGGTGCACCTGTTCGAGCGTGACTGCTCGGTTCAACGCCGCAACCAAAAGGTTGTCGAGATTGCACCTGCCCCGCTGATCGATGAAGAGCTGCGCCAAGCGCTTTATCGCGATGCTGTTGCGTTTGCTAAGCAGATTGGCTACTCAAACGCCGGAACAGTTGAATTCTTGATCGATACCGTGGGGCCAAATGCTGGCAAGCACGTGTTTATCGAGATGAACCCACGAATTCAGGTTGAGCACACCGTTTCTGAAGAAATCACCGACATTGACTTGGTGCAGAGCCAGATGCGTATTGCCTCTGGCGAAACGCTGCCAGAGCTAGGCCTTACTCAAGACACCATCAAGATGCATGGTTTTGCCCTGCAGTGCCGCATCACCACCGAAGACCCTGCAGCCGGCTTTAGGCCAGACACAGGAAAAATCACCACCTACCGCTCACCCGGTGGTGCCGGTATTCGCCTAGATGGCGGAACCATTGCTGCCGGTAGCGAGGTCAGCCCACACTTTGACTCGCTCCTTGTGAAACTCATCGCCAAGGGCAAAGACTTTCCAACTGCCGTGATTCGAGCCAGACGCGCGCTCGCCGAGTTCCGCATCCGCGGTGTTTCTACCAACATTTCGTTCTTGCAAGCAGTTATGAATGACGAAACCTTCGCCAGTGGTGATCTGAGCACATCGTTTATCGACGAGCGCCCGCAGCTGTTCACCGCAGCTCCTTCGCTTGACCGCGGAACCAAGATTCTTACCTGGCTTGCCGATGTGACGGTAAACCAGCCGTACGGCCCTCGCAATGGTCGAATTTCGCCGGCTTTAAAGCTGCCTGAGCTAGACCTAACCGTGCCTGCGCCGGCTGGCTCACGTCAGGCTCTGCTCGAGCTTGGCCCAAAGAAGTTCGCTCAACATCTTCGTCAGGCTACGGCCGTGGCAATCACCGACACCACTTTCAGGGATGCACACCAGTCGCTGCTCGCAACTCGCGTGCGCGGACGTGATCTGGTTCAGGTTGCCCCTTACGTGGCGCGTCTAACCCCTCAGTTGCTTTCTGTGGAGGCCTGGGGAGGGGCAACCTACGACGTAGCCCTGCGCTTTTTAGGTGAAGACCCGTGGGAGCGCCTTGCCGCACTGAGAACCGCTCTACCCAACCTCTGCATTCAAATGCTGCTTCGTGGTCGCAACACCGTTGGCTATACGCCTTACCCAACCGAGGTCACCGACGCCTTCGTCAAAGAGGCTGCTGCCACCGGCGTAGACATTTTCAGAATCTTTGATGCGCTAAACGATGTCAGTCAAATGAAGCCGGCCATCGACGCTGTGCTGCGAACCGAAACAGCGCTCGCCGAAGTCGGCCTTTGCTACACCGGCGACCTTCTAGACCCAGCCGAAACCCTTTACACACTCGACTACTACCTCGAGTTGGCTCAGCAGATCGTTGACGCGGGTGCGCACATCCTTGCCATTAAAGACATGGCGGGCCTATTGCGCCCAGCAGCTGCTGCAATGCTCGTCAAGGCGCTTCGAGAGCGTTTCGACCTTCCGGTTCACTTGCACACCCATGACACCGCTGGCGGTCAGCTAGCAACCCTTATGGCTGCTATTGACGCTGGGGTAGACGCGGTTGACGTGGCATCGGCTCCGATGGCTGGCACCACTAGCCAGCCGTCAGCATCGGCTTTGGTTGCGGCTCTTGCGCACACCGAGCGTGACAGCGGCATTCCACTCGACTCGGTAACTGCACTAGAGCCTTACTGGGAGGCAGTGCGTCAGGTTTACGCACCGTTCGAATCGGGGCTTCCAGGTCCAACCGGACGCGTTTACAAACACGAGATTCCGGGAGGCCAGCTTTCGAACCTTCGTCAGCAGGCAATCGCACTTGGTCTTGGTCACCAGTTTGAAAAGGTCGAAGACATGTATGCGGCAGCAAACCGCATTCTCGGACGCCCAACCAAGGTGACACCGTCGTCGAAGGTGGTTGGCGACCTCGCCCTGCACCTAGTTGCAGTAGGTGCAGATCCTGACGACTTTGCCGAGAACCCGCAAAACTACGATGTGCCAGATTCAGTCATTGGTTTCATGGCCGGCGAACTAGGCGATTTGCCTGGTGGTTGGCCAGAACCTTTCAGAACAAAGGTTCTTCAGGGTAAGAACCCTAAGTTCGGTCTCACCGCGGTTAGCGAAACCGACTTGGCTGCACTTACCTCAGAAGACGCCAAGGTTAGACGTTCGACTTTGAACCGATTGCTATTTGCCGGCCCAACCGCAGATTTCGAAGCCACTCGCGAGAAGTACGGCAAGCTCGATGAGGTCGACACTGTCGACTACCTCTACGGTCTTGAGCAAGGCCGCGAACACGTCGTTCAGATCACCAAGGGAATTAGGCTCTACGTCGGCCTTGAGGCCATTGGTACGACTGACGCCAAGGGCTTCAGAACCGTCATGGCGACTCTCAACGGACAGCTTCGCCCTATCAACATCCGCGACAAAAAGATTGTCTCGAACGCTCCACAGGCCGAGAAAGCCGACCTAAAGAACCTAGGTCACGTTGCCGCACCATTCCAGGGCGTTGTAACCGTGGCAACGGTTGAGGGCGCGCACGTTGAGGTTGGTCAGGCGGTTGCCACCATCGAAGCTATGAAGATGGAGGCGACCATCACCGCAAGCACTGCTGGTGTGGTTCGACGAATCGCAATCTCAAAAACTCAAAGCGTGGATGCTGGCGACCTGCTGCTGGTAATCGAAGCCGACTAACGAGACCCAAGTGCAAGTGTGTGCTTTTGGGAACCTCGGTTAGACTTGCCTAAGTAGTTCTGGGGGAGAGCGCGCTAACAAAT
>JBEBBA010000010.1:0-14596 GCA_041158585.1 Actinomycetota bacterium | reverse complement strand
GAACTGCTCGTTCACAACCTTCTGAACAAATGCCTTGGCTTCGGTGTTGCCGAGCTTGGTTTTGGTCTGGCCTTCGAACTGCGGTTCGCTCAGCTTGATAGAAATGACGGCGGTCAAACCTTCGCGGCAGTCGTCGCCCGAGAGGTTTTCGTCCTTCTCTTTGAGGAGGTTCGTCGCCCTGGCGTACTTGTTGAGAAGCGAGGTAAGGGCCGCGCGGAAACCTTCTTCGTGGGTTCCACCCTCGTGAGTGTTGATGGTGTTTGCGTAGGTGTGAACGCTCTCGGTGTAGGCGTTGGTCCACTGAAGAGCCAACTCAACCGACATGTTCTTCTCTTTGGTCTCGGACTCGATCGAAATGATCTCTTCGTTGACGAGTTCGGTCTTCTTTGAGGCGTTCAGGTATTCGACGTAGTCGATGAGTCCGCGCTCGTAAAGGTATGAGTCCTCGCGGCCGGAGCGCTCGTCCTTCAGCGAGATGCCGAGGCCCTTGTTCAAGAAGCACATCTGCTGGAAACGGGCACGAAGCGTTTCGTAGTCGAACTCGATGGTTTCGAAGATCTCTGGGTTCGGCTCGAACTCGATCATTGTGCCGGTGGTGTCGGTCGCGGTGGTCTTGGCCAGCGGTGCGTCTGGCACACCGATCTGGTAGGACTGCTCCCAGAAGAAGCCCTCGCGGGCAACCTTGACGCGGAGCTTGGTGGAAAGTGCGTTAACAACCGAAGCACCTACACCGTGAAGACCACCCGATACCGCGTAACCGCCGCCGCCGAACTTACCGCCGGCGTGAAGGATTGTTAGAACAACCTGGACAGTCGAGATGCCTTCTGTTGGGTGAACCGAAACCGGAATGCCTCGACCGTTGTCTTGGACGCGGATCCAACCCTCTCTGGTGATGGTGACCTGGATCGAGTCGCAGTGGCCAGCTAGGGCTTCATCGACAGAGTTGTCAACGATTTCGTAAACGAGGTGGTGAAGACCGCGGGGACCGGTGGAGCCGATGTACATTCCAGGACGTTTGCGAACCGCCTCTAGACCCTCAAGAACTTGGATATTTCCTGCGTCGTAGCTGTTTTCGGGTGTAGACATATTGCCTGGTGCTCCTTTTTTACCGGGTTAGGCCCTTAGAAAAGCGCTCCTGTGAACGACTGAGATTCGGGGTAGCTAACCCCCCAATTCTACCGCCGCCCGCCGACAATCCGCGGTTATCCGTAGGTGTCGCGAGGCCCTCTGCCGGGCACTGATCGCGGGCCTTTCTTCCAGCTAGGAGCAGCTGGGCCGAGCATCTTCAGTTCTTTGATTTCGAGATCCGGGTATGCCTCATTGAGCAGCGCCAAAATGTCACTCTGCATCAATCGAAGTTGCGTTGCCCATGCGGTTGATTTGCATCGAACCGTCAGGACTCCAGAGTCGAGGGATTCCGGCGTCGAGTTTTGCGAGGTCGTCTCGCCGACAAGCTCGGCCCAGCGGTTGAACAGGTCGGCTTCGGCAAGCTCGCCCTTCCAGCTGAAGTCTTGAATCAGGGCATCCACAGAGGCGATGGCTAGCAGTGGGTCGCGTCCTTTCTCAAAAGGTTTGGACCCTCCGCGCTCCTTGCGCTCCTTTATGCGTTTAGCGTCTCGGCTCGGTCGACCCGTAACAGCCTCGCGCATGCGCCAGTAAAACTCCTGAGCGAAATCACGCGCCACGATCCACCACACCTTCGGTAACCACGAATGTTCGTGATTTTAGAGTCTGTGGAACATCTTCGGCAACCGCTGCGGTAATCAGCACCTGCTCGTTGTCGGCAACCAGCTCGGCCAGACGCTCGCGACGGCCAGAATCGAGCTCTGCGAAAACATCGTCGAGTATGAGTATCGGATCGCCCGTTCGGGTCTCTTCGCGAAGCAGCTGCATCGATGCCAGTCGAAGTGCCAAGGCGTAAGACCATGACTCTCCGTGGCTGGCGTAAAGCTTCGCCGCCTTGCCACCGAGCAACAGCACGAGGTCGTCGCGGTGCGGGCCAATGAGGGTTATGCCGCGTTCGAGTTCTTTGTTTCGAACCTGAGCCAACTTTTCGCGATAAAGCGTTTCGACTTCCGAGCGAGCGGTGAATTCCAGATACGGCAGTTCATCCTCGTCCTCTTGAACTTGCGCACCAACCAGACTGGATCGAACCAAAATAGTTGGCTCGTTGTTAGCAATGGCGATGTCTTGGTACGCCTTGAGTAGGAATGGCCGGAGTCTTTCGATCAGATCAAGACGGGCGTTTACTATCTCGGAGCCGAGGCGCACCATCGATTCGTCCCAGGCTTCAAGTGTGCTGAGCGCACTGCCTCGGGTACCGGTTTGCCTCGCGGTTCGAAGCAGTGTGTTTCGCTGCTTCAGCACTCGGTCGTAGTCGCTGTAAACCCCTGCGAATCTTGGCCAAACCTGGACGACTAGCGTGTCTATGAAAGTGCGGCGATTGCTCGGGTCCTTCTTCACGATGTCTAGATCTTCGGGTGCGAACACAACGGTGTTCACAACACCGAGCACGTCACGGACCCTGGAAGCGGGCGATTTGTTGATACGCGCTCGATTCGCGGTATCGCGGTTCAGTTCGACTTCGACTAAGACATCTCGTTCAGCGTGCGAAACCAGCGCTCGGATCACGGCCTGGTTTTGGTCATGTTGAATCAACGGCTGGTAGCCGGCGCAGCGGTGTGAACTTAGCGTGCTCAGGTAGGCGATCGCTTCTACAAAGTTTGTTTTACCTTGTCCGTTCGGACCTACCAGCAAGTTGACACCCGGTTCTAGGGGAATATCGGTTGCTGAGTGGTTCCGAAAATGCGAAAGGGTGAGGTGTTTAACTAACATCTCACCCTTTCGTCTTAGCTTTTCGGTTTGCTATTCGGCTTTCTTAACCGCGTGTCCGCCGAACTGGTTGCGAAGAGCAGCAACTGCCTTCATGGCCGGTGAGTCATCTTGGCGACTAGCGAAACGAGCGTATAGCGAAGCGGTGATAGCTGGCATTGGAACAGCGTTGGCAATTGCCTCTTCAACTGTCCAGCGGCCTTCACCAGAGTCATCCACGTAACCGCGGATCTTGTCTAGGTGAGTGTCTTCCTCAAGTGCGCGAACCATCAGGTCTAGCAACCACGAGCGAACAACGGTTCCGCGCTGCCAAGCCTTGAAGGTGCCAGGTACGTCCTTGATGATTTCCTTCTTCTCAAGAAGTTCATAGCCTTCCGCGAAGGCTTGCATCATCGCGTACTCGATACCGTTGTGGACCATCTTTGCGTAGTGGCCAGCACCGTGGTCGCCGACGTGTACGAATCCTTCGCTGCGCTCACCCTCTGGGCGAAGTGCGTCGAAGATTGGCATTGCGCGCTCAACTAGGTCCTCCGGGCCACCGACCATTAGGCCGTAACCGTTCTGGAGACCCCAGACACCACCCGAAACACCGCAGTCAAGGTATCCGATGCCCTTTTCGGCAAGGGCAGCTGCGTGACGGATGTCGTCAGAGAAGCGAGAGTTTCCGCCTTCAATGATTAGATCGCCCTCACTGAGAAGGCCGGTAAGTTCGTCGATCACCGAGTCGGTTGGTGCTCCGTGTGGAACCATTACCCAGACGATTCGTGGGGTTGGGAGAGCTGCGACTAGCTCGGCTACCGAGTCAACATCGGTGACGTCCTTGGATCGTGCGTAGCCGGTTACTTCGATTCCCTTGTTACGAAGACGGGTGCGCATGTTGCCACCCATTTTTCCTAGACCAATTAGTCCAATGTGCATTTGTATGCCTTTCGGTGTTGCGCCTAGCGAGCCAGCGGGCTGCGAGGCTGTAGCAGGTAGCGGAAGTTGTCTTCTTCGGTCTTTTCCTTAGAACCGTGGCTAGACAACAAAACCGGACCCGGCTTGTTTGGGTTTTCGCTCCGAACAAAAGCTATCTTGACGAATTCACTGTGGATTCCAGTAAGTCCGTCAATCAATAGCTGAGGTTTTAGTTCGAGAGCTATTTGTTCACCAGAAAGTTCGGCATTGATGCTTTCTGAAGCCTGTGCTGTTTCGTTGCCGGTTGCTTCAAGGGTTAGCGAACCGTCTTCGAATACAAAACGAATGAAGTCATCGCGCTCTAGAACTAGTGAAACTCGGCGGGCCGAGTCAATTAGCTCCTGAGTAGCGACGATGGCGAAGTTTGGAATCTCATCTGGGAACAGGCCGCGCACTGCAGGGAAGGTTCCTTTGAGAAGCAGTGAGGTTACCGAACGGTTGCCGGCCTTGAAGCCGATCATTTCGCGTCCCTCGGTTTTGTTCATGGCAATTGTGATGTCACCCTGATTTGCAAAGCTCTTTGAAACCTCGCGAAGGGTTTTTGCCATAACTAGTGATGCTGAAGATTCGTTTGATTCACTCGCACGCCAGGTGAGGTCGCGCTTTGCGATGCGGTAGCGGTCGGTTGCCATCATGGTGATGGTCTTACCTTCGGTTTCTAGCAGGATTCCGTTGAGTTGAGGAGTTGAGTCTTCTTTGGATGCGGCAGCAACAACCTGGTTAACAGCGCTGTCAAATTCTTCTGCAGTTACTACACCTGCGATCTCTGGTAGCTCTGGAAGGTTTGGGTACTCCTCAACCGGCATGGTCAGCAGGGTGAACTTTGCCGAACCACACTTGACGAGAACCCTATTTGCCTCGAGAGACATTTCGATTGGTGCGTTTGGAAGCTTGCTGGTGATGTCGCTGAGGAGTCTTCCTGAAACTAGGGCGCGTCCGGATTCTTCAACTTTTGCGACGATTTCTACTCGAGCTGAAACCTCGTGGTCGTAAACACTGAGACGAATGGCATTTGCATCGGCCTCGATAAGAATGGCATTGAGGATCGGAAGAGTTTTCTTCTGAGGGAGCATGCGAACAGCAAATGAAACTGCTTCGCTAAGTGCGTCTCTGTTTACCTGGAACTTCAAGATGGTCCCTTGTCTTTAGTGGCTTGGCCGGAACCTCAATCTTGCCACAAATGGCTCAGCGTTCCGTAATTCGTTATGGGAAAGCTAATTAAATAATTCTCTTTAACAACATCATTAACCACTGTGGATATTGTGGACAACTGGGTGCTCGCGAGTATTTTCAAGGAAACTACATCGGTGAAAGTTGTTCACACAAGTGTGAGTAAGTCTGTGGATAACTATATAGCTTGTGGAGAGGATTTTTTAGTTACACAGGCAAATGCCCAGTTATTCAGGGTTTAAGGGGAGTTTTGTGGGTTATCCACAGAGTTATCTACAGGTGATTTAGCGCTGATCTGCGCGGATTCGACCAATAATGTCGGTTACCTGGTTGTAAATGTAGCGACGCTCGTTCATCATCTTGGTGATTTTCTTTGTGGCGTACATCACGGTTGTGTGGTCTCTACCCCCGAAAATCTGGCCGATTTTAGGTAGTGATAGCGGGGTTAGCTCACGGCACAAGTGCATAGCAATCTGACGAGCCATTGCGATAGCTGCCACTCGTGAAGTGCCGTAAAGGTCATCCGGGCTGATCTTGAAGTATTCGCTCACGGCTCGAGTAATGTCTGCCGCCTGGACGCTGGTGTCTTCTGAAACCGATGGCACATTCTTCAGAACCGTCTGCACCAGAGGCATGTCGATTTGGTGGCGGTTTAGATTGGCGAAAGCAGTGACGCGAATCAGAGTTCCCTCGAGCTCGCGGACGTTACTGGATACACGCTCGGCAATGTACTCGAGGATCTCGTCTGTAACCCGGACCTTCTCGGTTTCTGCCTTCTTGCGAAGGATAGCGATGCGGGTTTCGAGAGCTGGTGCTTGAATGTCTGTCTTGAGGCCCCATTCGAAGCGCGAAAGCATTCTGTCTTCAAATCCGCTTAGTTGGCTAGGCTCCACGTCGCTCGTGATAACCACCTGCTTGTTGTGGTTGTGCAGAGCGTTAAATGTGTGGAAGAAGGCTTCCTGGGTTTCAGATTTTCCTGAAAGGAACTGGATGTCGTCGATGAGGAGGATGTCCACATTGCGGTACTCGTTGATGAAGGCATTCGAGTTGTTGTTTCGGATCGCGTTGATGAAGTCGTTGGTGAACTCTTCGCTCGAAACATAACGGACTCTGAAGCGCGGGTAGAGGCTCATTGCCTCGTGGCCAATTGCGTGGAGTAGATGGGTTTTACCCAAACCAGACTTTCCATAGATGAAAAGAGGGTTGTATGCGCCGGCTGGCTTATCGGCTACAGCGAAGGCGGCTGACCTGGCAAGAATGTTTGTCGAACCCATCACAAAGTTGTCGAAGGTGTACTTCGGGTTCAATCGGGTCTCAAACCCAGCTGCACTGTTAGGTGTGCGAGCCGGCTCGTACGTTGGCACGGCTGCCGCCGGCTCATCTGATGTTTCACTGATAGGTGAGTTACCCGTGGAACCAAAAACAGGTTCGATGTCTGGGTTAGTCGTGACGCGGAAGTTGATCAGTCCGCCGTTGTCGACATTGTTCCGAAGCGCGTCCTCAATGAAAGGGCGGATGCGCTGATCGAGCATCGAACGGGTCAAATCGTTCGGAACTTCGAGGTAAATGGAATCTCCGATAGCACCCTGGACTTCGGCCAAGTCTAGAAAGCCCTGCATGGCCGGACTAACCCGGTCATCCACAGCCAGCGCGGCGCGAGTGCTTGCCCAGAGGCCAGCAGTTACGCCGTCTTCAGCCATGTAGGGTTCCCCTCGAAGTTTTTGGTTGCTGTGAGTTTTCCACAGACTAATGCACTTGTGCACAACTGTGGATAACTAATTTTTGGGTTGTGGAAAACCTGTGAGGTTAACGCCACTGAGGTATTCAACCGAATATGGAACCTTAATTGCAAATCGCATCGGCGTGTCTAAATCGAACTGTTACCAAGGGTTGTGCGAGTATTTTCGGTTTGGAAATTTAATGAGCTAAAAACTTGACCTAGTGCCCTCACATGCCATAGGTTTAACAGGTTGCTTTGCCTTGGATCGGCACTGCTTCTAAAACCAGGCGGAAACGTCCGCTACCAACCAAGATCCAACAACAAGCTTTGGAGTGATCACCAATGAGCAAGCGCACATTTCAGCCGAACAACCGTCGTCGCGCAAAGACCCACGGTTTCCGTGCTCGCATGAAGACCCGTGCCGGCCGCGCCATCTTGGCAGCGCGTCGTCGCAAGGGCCGTGTAGAGCTTTCGGCCTAACCACCACAACCGGTGCTCGCACGCGAGAACCGTCTTACTTCTGGCTTGGATCTAAGATCCACAATGAAGCAAGGCACCAAGCAGGTTAGCGACCACGTAATCATCTACCTACAGCGGGATGAGGCTCAGCCTCATGCCCGCTTTGGTTTTATCGTCGGAAAGCCTGTAGCCGGAGCGGTAGGTCGCAACCTCGTGAAGCGTAGGATGCGAAACATTGCTAGGCAATTGCTAGCGGTGCAGCCAGCCGGCTATTCCGCGGTAATCCGAGCTCTTCCCGGAGCGGCGGAGGCCGACTGGAATAGACTTCAACAAGAGATAACTACGGCTTTCTCAAAGGTTTTACAGCGGAGCTCGAAGTGATTAGGGCTTTGCAAACAGTATGGCTGTTGCCTCGCAACGCGGTGATCCTGTTTCTAAAGGGTTATCGCAAGGTGATTTCACCTTTGTACGGCGATGTCTGCAGGTTTTACCCAACCTGTTCTGCCTACGGGCTAGAGCAGGTGCAACAAAGAGGCGTAGTAAGCGGTGTGGTTCTCACAACATGGCGCATACTGCGTTGCAACCCGTTCAACAAGGGTGGCTTGGATCCGGTGAAGCCGGGCCCAGGTCGTTACTTGGTTAACGGATCCGGATTCGTAACACCCCTAACAAAGAAGGGCTAACTGAGATGGACATTCTCTGGCCAATTAAATGGATCATCGAGCTGATCCTCAGTTCATTCCACACGGCTTTCACATTTATAGGTTTGAACGAGAAGTGGGGCATCACCTGGGTGCTCTCGATTGTGGGCCTAGTTCTCGTTGTTCGTGCCGCGTTGATCCCAATCTTCGTGAAGCAGATCAAGAGCCAGCGAAACATGATGCTCGTGCAGCCCGAGCTAGCCAAGCTTCAGAAGAAATACAAGGGCAAGACCGACCGTGAGTCTCGAGAGAAGTTTGCCAAGGAGCAGATGGACCTCTACAAGCGCACCGGTTCGAACCCACTGAGTTCCTGCCTCCCTATTCTGCTGCAGATGCCTATCTTCTTTAGCCTTTTCAGCGTGCTGCAAGCAGCGTCTAACGGTGACGCCGGCGTGAGCTTTATGGACGTCAAACTGGCTGAGTCCTTCAAAGATTCGGTATTTTTGAACGCACCGCTAAAGGACTCGCTAGCCAGCGCTAGCAACCCGAGCGTTTACATCCTCGGAATTGTCATGATCATCGCCATGACTGCGTCGCAGTTCATCACCCAGAAGCAGATCATGGCTAAGAACCAGAACGCTGCGACCATGACCACGCAGTACATCCAGACTCAAAAGATCATGTTGTACGCGTTCCCGCTAATCTTCGCGATTTCCGGTATCGCCTTCCCGTTGGGCCTAATGTTCTACTGGCTCACCTCCAACTTCTGGACCATGGGTCAGCAGTACTTCGTCATTCGTCGCATGCCGACTCCTGGCTCGAAGGCCTACGAGGAGCGTCAGACTCGCCTTGCCAAGAAGGGCAAGCTTGCCGCCGTCGTAGATGAAATCGAGGCAGAGGCAGAAACCATCGACATCGTTCGCGAAAACAGCCAACGAGCACAGCCTGTAAGTAAAAAGCGCAATAAGAAGCGCAAGTAGGAGATAAGCATGTCTGAAAACGAAACCAAAGAAGAAGCAGTCGTCGAGGTCGAAACCACCGACGTCAAGGCTCTAGAGGCCGAGGGCGACATTGCCGCGGACTACCTAGAAGAGTTCCTCGACATTTTTGACCTAGAGGGGGACATCGACATCGACGTTCGCCAGGGACGCGCCTATCTAGAGATCAGCGCAGAGGAAGACAGCAACCTACGTCTAATCTCTGAACCAGAAACCGTTGAAGCTCTTCAGGAGCTGACCCGTCTTGCCGTTCAGGTCAAGACAAACAGCTTTAGCCGTTTGATTCTCGACGTTGGTGGGTCGCGCCAGAAGCGCGTTGACGACATTACTCGCATCGTGAACCGCATCATCGACAAGGTCAAGGACCTTGGTGAGCCGGTTGCAATGAAGCCGATGTCTTCTTACGAGCGCAAGATTGTTCACGACATCGTGGCCGATGCCGGTCTCACCTCGGAGTCCGAGGGTGAAGGTAAGGACCGCCACATCGTTGTAAAGCCTGCCTAAACGGCTTTAGTTGAAGGCCGGGGCTAGCTCCCCGGCCTTTTTCTTTGTCGATGTTTCACGTGAAACATGGAAGATTGGAAGTATGTCAGTAGAGAAAGAGCCAGCGGCGGCGTTAAGCGTCTTTGGCGATCGCATTGAATTGGCTCGGAGCTATGCCGCCGCGCTGGCAAGGGATTCCGATACTTTGGGGTTACTCGGCCCCCGTGAATTGGAGATTCTGTGGTCTCGGCACATCTTGAACAGCGCCGTCGTTGCTCAACTGGTGCCAGCGGGCAAAACGGTGGCTGATGTTGGTTCTGGGGCTGGGCTGCCGGGTATCCCGATGGCCATCGCTCAACCCAACGCACAGTTCACCCTCATCGAACCGATGGAGCGTAGATCCGACTGGTTACGTTCGCAGGTAGAAGAACTCGGACTCGAAAACGTTGAGGTTCTTCGGGCCAGGGCTGAGGAAGTTGGTTCTGTTTACGACATTGTGACCGCCCGCGCGGTTTCTAACCTGAGCAAGTTGTTGCGACTGACCGTGGATTTGATTCGTGACGGGGGAGAGCTTCTGGCTCTGAAGGGCTCTAGGGCTGCCGATGAGATCGAAGAGGCCAAGAAACTGGCCAAGAAACTCAAGATTTCCAGCTTCGAGTTGCTCACAGTTGGGTCGGAACATCTTGCCGAGCCAACCACCGTGGTCAGAACTAGGCTAATCTGAACATCTGAAGAACCCATTAGAAAGCGCTGAATTGAGCAACGAGAACCAAAACCTGCCAAAGGCCGAGCAAACTTCGGTTACCAAGCAGTCCGTCGTTCCAGGCTTGGGCTACCCAGCTGGCAGAAACGAAGTTTCGCCAGAACCAACCGGTTGGCAGGAGGTTTCACGTGAAACATCACGATGATCTGACCACCCCACTGGCTCGCGAGCTTTACCAGAATGCCGAAAGACTGGCCACAGTAGAGGCCCAGAGGCTTCCAAGACCTGCAAAAACGCGCATTTTCACAATTTCCAACCAAAAAGGTGGAGTCGGTAAGACCACAACGGCTGTCAACATTGCCGCTGCCCTAGCCTCAAAGGGCCTGACGGTATTGGTCATCGACCTTGACCCTCAGGGCAACGCCTCCACAGCGCTCGGTATCGAACATCACGCCGGCGTGGAGAGCATCTACGAAGTACTAATCGAGGATGTTCCGCTAGAGCGAGTAGTCAAAATTAGCCCGGAAATGCCTGGATTGACCTGTGTTCCGGCCACAATCAACCTGACCGGTGCCGAATTAGAGCTCGTTTCGATGGTTGCCCGTGAACAGCGTCTTCGCACAGCTATCGAAACCTACCTCGAAACCACGATGTCGCCGCCGGACTACATCTTCATCGACTGCCCACCGAGCCTCGGGCTCCTAACAATCAACGCCTGGGTGGCTGCCAAAGAGGTTTTGGTGCCGATTCAGTGCGAGTACTACGCCCTCGAGGGTGTCGAGCAGCTCGAAAACTACATTGCGATGATCAAAAAGCAACTAAACCGTGAGCTCACGATCTCGACCGTGCTCTTGACGATGTTTGACAGCCGTACAAATCTGGCCACCGACGTGGCCAATGAGGTGCGAGCGCACTTCCCTAACGAGGTGCTGAACAGCGTTATCCCTCGCTCAGTAAGAGTTTCAGAGGCACCAAGCTACGGAAAAACCGTGATTTCTTTTGATCGTCGCTCACCGGGAGCTATTTCGTACCTGGAAGCTGCGATCGAGATCGCCAACAGAGGAGCACAACTTGGCAGATAGAAAAAGTGGCCTAGGTCGAGGAATCGGCGCGCTAATTCCAACCGAGTCCGAAGATCGTCCTATCGACGTATTTTTCAACGAGGGCGGCAGTCAGGCTGACAATCTCGTGCCGGTGCCAGGGGCTCGATTCGGCTATCTAGACCTCGCCGCCATCGTTCCGAACCCTAAGCAGCCGCGAAGTGTGTTTGAGCCAGAGGCATTTGCCGAACTCGTGCACTCAATCAAAGAACTCGGCGTTCTCCAGCCAATCGTCGTTCGCCAGCTGAACGAAGGTTCTTACGAGCTCATTATGGGTGAGCGCCGCCTCCGCGCCTCCAAAGAAGCCGGTTTGGTGCGCATCCCAGCGGTTATTCGCGAAACCGCAGACGAAAACATGCTTCGCGATGCACTTCTAGAGAACCTGCACCGTAGCGACCTGAACCCGCTTGAAGAAGCCAGTGCCTACCAGCAGCTGCTCGAGGACTTTGGCATCACCCAGGACGAACTTGCCGAGCGCATCGGCCGCTCGCGCCCGAAGATCACCAACACGATTCGCCTTTTGAAGCTGCCAGCCGCTGTTCAGCGTAAGGTTGCCGCTGGCGTTCTTAGCGCGGGTCACGCGCGAGCCATATTGGGCGCCTCTTCGGATGAGCGCATGGTGGAATTGGCCGAAAAGGTGATCAATGAAGGTCTTTCGGTTCGCTCGCTTGAGGAATTGGTCGCGATCGACCGCCCAACCGAGCGCCGTGGCAAGATCAAGCCGGGCGGACGCCAGGATGCACTTAAGGGCATAGCCGATCAGCTTGGTGACAAGCTCGGTACGACCGTGAAAATCTCGATCGGCAAGACCAAGGGCCAGATTCTCATTGAATTCGCGTCGGTTGCGGATCTAAACCGCATCATCGGCGAAATGAACATCGAGCTAGACCCCCACTAAGTCATTAGGGTCCAAACGACTTTTAGCCGCGACCCCTAATCGCCGCCACCGCTAGCGAGTGGTAAACCTCGCCAAGCGAGTGTCCGGCAGCCAAAACGGCCTGTGGCAACAGCGAAGTTTCGGTTAATCCGGGCAAAACGTTGGCTTCGAGGAACCACGGGGTGCCTTTTTTGTCCACGATCATGTCGATGCGCGAAAGATGACGCAAACCTAGTGCGTTGTGCGCGCTAATCGCCATGGCTGCGGCCTTCTCGGCAACCGCCTTGGTGAGTCGGGCGGGTACGTAGTAGTTGGTTTCACCAGCGGTGTAGCGCTCCTGGTAACCGAAGTGCCCGGCGATCGGCTCGATTTCAACCGCTGGAAGGGCAATCGGCCCAGCACCGAGGTCGATAACGCTGATTGCCAGTTCAGTACCCACGACAGCCTTCTCGACAATCGCCACATCGCAGTAAACATAGGCATCGATCATGGCCTGAGCCAGCTGATCTGCCTTAGTAACCATCGTCACACCCTGAGCCGAGCCAGATTTGGCTGGTTTCACGACAATCGGCAAAGCGAGTGAGGCGCTAATCGCCTTCAAAACGCTTTGTGCGTCGAGTTCTTTGAAGGTTTCCTTTGGCAAAGTCACCGATGCCGGAGTCTGAATGCCCTGGCCAGCGACCAAAATCTTGGCGACAGCTTTGTCCCAGGCTAAGCGAGCGCCCTCGGGCCCAGCACCCACGTACGGAACGCCAGTTAGAGCCAAAATGTCTCGTAGTGCGCCATCTTCACCGCTGGCACCGTGCAAAACCGGCCAAATTACGTCCGGTTTGTCCTTCTTGATATTGGCCAGCAGGTTTTCGTCTGGTTCGCGAAGCTCAACGGAGGCACCGTATTCGGTGAGGGCATCGGCGACGCGGCGCCCAGACTTCAAAGAAATGTCTCGTTCGTGCGAAATACCGCCAGCGAGAACCATGATGCGCAGTTTTCCTGCTTGTTTAGGCTTGGGAATCATTATTTGCCCTTCTTGCCAAAGGTTTCCAGGAGCTCGGTCTGTAGGTTGATCACGGTTGAAAGTCGCTTAATTCCGAGGTTAATGCGTTCCGGGGTCGGATACGAGTAGCAAATTCGCAGCTTGTTTTGCCCCGTACCGTCGCCGTAGAAGGCGGTTCCAGGGGTGTAGGCAACGAGTTCTTTGACTGCCAACGGCAGCATTGCCTTCGAATCGATGCCCTCCGGCAGCGTCACCCATAGGTAAAAACCGCCAGCTGGCTTGGTAGTTTCGAGGCTCGGAAGGTACTCGTCCATTGCTTCTAGGGCTGCATCGCGCCGTTCGCGGTAAACACCGCGGAAGGTTTCCACCTGGCCCTGCCAATCGGCGTGCTCAAGGTACGAGGAAATCATCATCTGGCTGAACGAGGAAGGGCACAGAATCGCTGATTCGTTTGCCAGCACTAGCTTGTCGCGAATCGCGGGTGGTGCCAGGACGTAGCCAACACGGAACCCTGGTGCCAAGATCTTCGAGAACGACCCGAGATAGACGATTCCGTCCTCATCCATAGAGCGAAGGGCGTCCGGAACCGGCTTGTCGAAGTACAGCAAGCCGTATGGGTTGTCTTCGATGATCAAAATGTGGTTTTTGCGGCAAAGCTCGAGGATTTTGGCTCGCCGAGTCTCGCCGAGCGTCACACCCGACGGGTTTGCGAAGTTTGGCACCAGGTAGAGGAACTTGATTTTGCGGCCCTGTGCCTTCAGAGCCTTGATCGCGCTCTCCAAGGCCGCCGGGATCATGCCGTCGTCATCGGTCAAGACATGTTCCACGTGTGCCTCGTAGTGCCTGAAGATCCCTAGGGCACCTACGTAAGAAGGCCCTTCGGCTAGCACCACATCGTCTTTGTCTAAGAACAATCCGCTCAACAACTCGAGACCGTGCTGCGAGCCCGTGGTTATCACGATGTCTTCGACCGATGACTTGATGCCTTCTAGCGCCATCAGTTCGCGAGTTTGGTCGCGCAACTTTAGATCGCCCTGACCGCCGCCGTATTGAATGGCAAGGTCACCGTGAGACTTCATCATGCTGTCGTAGGCGTCACGCAAGAGATCCTTGGGAAGAGCCGCAACATAGGGCATTCCGCCGGCAAGCGAGACAACTTCGGGGCGTGAAACAACAGCAAAGAGCGCGCGAACTTCAGAAACAGAGAGGTTGTGGGCGCGGGCAGCGTAGGCATCCAACCAGGAATCTAGGTTTTTGCGCATACGGCCCCCAATCAGGCGTGAGTTAGGTCAACACGCCTTTGGGTTTGTTTATAAAGACTAGCCGATGAATTCGGCGAGGTCCGAAAGCAAAACTGCCTTCGGGCGTGCGCCAACCATCTGCTTGACCAGCTGGCCACCCTGGAAAACCTGGAGTGCAGGGATTCCGGTGATGCCGTACTGCTGAGCAAGCTGTGGCTCGTTGTCAACGTTCACCTTGACGACCTCGAGCTTGTCGGCGTACTCGCCAGCGATTTCGTCAACGATCGGCGATACCTGGCGGCATGGGCCACACCACTCGGCCCAGAAGTCCACGAGGACTGGCTTCGAGCTGTTTAGAACAACGGACTGCCACTCGGCAGTGGTTACGTGCTTCGACATTTGGTTTCCTTCTTTATCTTTT
>JBEBBA010000009.1:0-3662 GCA_041158585.1 Actinomycetota bacterium | reverse complement strand
GGCTCAACACCCATGCCAACCAGCGCGAGGAGCCCTGCGCGCTCCCACTGCTCGTTTAGCGCGTACTGCTGGTCGCCGAGCTTGATGCCTGGCAGGTGGTGCGGGTCTTCTGGGTGAGCCTCAGAAAGGCTCATCGCCATGTCAACGTAGTTCGCTCCGGCCGTGAACGCGCCAGAGAAAATGGTTGGCACGAATTTAGGTTCGACGGCGTTCAGAATGTGGGTGATGCCGTGCTCTTTAGCGGTTGCCGCAACTCCAGCCGCGTTTGAGGCATCGATCTTGATAGCCAAGAACTTGGACGCAACGTCGTCGCCGTGGCGATCACGGATCCATTCGAGGGTAGCTTCGGCCCGGTTTACGTCGTAGTCCGAGATGACAAATAGTTCGTAGAAATCGCGCTCAGCGGCAATTTTGGCGACTGCATCGCCCACGCCACCGGCACCAACAAGGAGGATTCTCATGCCTCCAGCCTACCTAGCGAACTGCGAGGTCGGCGGTTGGGTCGTTGACCCAATCGATAACTCCCTGCCACGGGCCCCAGCCGTCGCCGCTGGCCAAGTGCTTTGCTCCCACGATGATTACCGGCTCGATTTCGAGTGGTTTCGCATAGGTTTCAACTATTCCTCGCGGGGTCCACGGGTCGGCGTCCGAGCCCACGAGGGACACACTACGAGCAACCGACTTGAGGGAGTCTCGAACCAGTGGCGTCGGCTCTATGACAAAGCTCGGCACCTCAGCAAACAGTGACGTATCGGCCGGAGCAACCATCAGCAGGCGGTCAACCGTGGTTGGCACGAGACCATCGACGGCCATGCGCATAAAGGTTGAGCAACCAAGCGAGTGGGTTACCACCACAACTTCTTCGCCTTCCTCGACCAACTGCGCAATCATTGCCAGTTCGGTTGCCAAGACCTCAGACCAAGCTTCAAAGTTTGGCAGGTGAGTGCTCGGCAGCTGCGGGTAATGGACATTGTGACCCTGGCGTCGCAGGGCGTTGGCGAGCCTGCGCTGCCAGTGGTCGGTGGGCCTAACGTTGCCCCAGCCGTGAACGATCAGGACGTGCTTCATCGACGCTTCCGCTTTGCTACGAAGTAGGCAACCGGTGCCGCAACCGAGATTCCAATGATGGTTGCCGCAATGAATGCCGGGGTCGAGTCCTGCTCGACAGGAGGCGCGAGCGGGGTTGCCGAATCTAGCTTGCAGTTGGTTTCGGCCGGGTCGGAGTCGTCGAAGTTGGCGAGTTTGTCGCCGTCCATGTCGTCATCGAGGCCATTGACGGTGCCGTCGCCGTCGATGTCTTCGTCAACCGCGTTCAGAGCCCCATCGCCATCGACATCTGGCACGCAGGCGTATGTCGTGGTCGGCAGTGAGGCTGCACTGGCCGAGAGTGTGCCGATTGAACCGATAAAGAAGGAGGCAATAAGCCCGAAAATGATGAGGATGGCAACCCAGCGTGCCAGGCGTTGTTGCTTGCGAACTGGCTTGCGCTTTTTCTTGGGTTGGGCCATTAGATCACTCCGGCGAGCTTGAGGGTCACAACGAGCATAACCACGCCGCCGAGGCGATACAGCCAGATGAACTTTTCTTGCTTAATAAGTCGGACTTCGTCTTCTTCGCCTTCACGGCCGAGCATGCCGAGGATGCTCAAGACCAGGAGCGGAATCGGGAGCAGTGCGAACGACCAGAGGGCTAGGTCTGGACTGTCTGCGAACCAAGAACCGACAACGGTCGAAGTGAGCTGCGCAATTACAAGGACGAATGCCAGACCAGGGATACCCTGCGGCAGGATGCGCCAGAGCCAAGGGTAGTTTGGCCAACGGTGCGAAACCCAACCGAGAGCGGTCGGCAACGCAAACAGGATGCTACCGACCCAAACCTGCCACGAGTTGCCCATCAGCGCAGCCGTGACGAAGACGAAGATCAGCACTCGCAGGGTTAGTGCTAGGTAGCGGTGACCAGGGTAAGTCGAAGGAACCTGCGTTGGGTGCAAGGTGTCTAGGCGAACCGGGAAGCCACGCGACACAGTCTCTTCTAGCAGGACGCGAAGCACTGTTGCAACGGCAACCGCCAACGCGAAGTCGGTGACGTGGTTGGCAACCGAAAGTGTAAGGCCGGCTAGGGCAGGCAGGGTGCTGATCATCGAAGCCGTGGTCCAGCCACCGAAGAACGGAAGCACGCCGAGGTCAACTATGCGCTCCCAGAGATAGTGCTTCTCTTGGTCTTTGTCCTTGCGGAACTGGCGGAACGCGTTGGTGAGTAGAACAGGGCCGAAGCCGGTGATGACGATGCCGAGAAGGAGTCGGATGTCCGAGAGCTGAAGGTTGTCTGCGTGAACAATCAGGGTTCCGAGGACGAACACCGTGGTGCCGACCAGGCCGGCAGCAGCATCGAAAATACCGATGATGGTGATGGCTAGGAAGACTGGCCAAACCGGCGGAAGAATGTGCTCGGAGCCAGGTGTGATTGACATACCCGCTAGGACGATGGACGCGATGGTCGGCAGAATCGAGAAGCTACCGAGAGCGGCACGTAGGTAGGCACCATCGACAGCCGCCTTCGAAAGGATCGGCGAGAAGCGAGCGGTCGCGTGAATGACAGCAATGCTGATCGAATCGAGGAACGTGAAGTACCTCGACTTCCAGACTCGCCAGCGGTCACCAGGGCCCTGCCTGCTAATCGTGAATTCTTCGTGTTCGGCGTCGATGTTGGCAATGGATCCGCTGTCGCCGTCGCCACCAGATGACTCGGCGCTAGCTCCACCACCGCTCGGCGAGCCGCCAGCACTTCTCGCGCCACCGCCAGAAGAACCACCAGACGAAGCGCCACCGGCAGCTCCTCCAGCAGCACCAGCGCCGGCCGCAGCACCAGCTGCAGCGCCAGCGGCAGCGGCTGCACCAGCTGCGGCGGCTACGGCGGCAGCAACCGCACCGACCTTGCCTACGGTAGATGCAACCGCGGCAATTGCTTCAGGTGAGCCCGTTGGGTCGAAGGCAACCGGCGGAGCGTTGTCGTCACCGGTCGCACCGATAGCAGGGTTTGCGACAGGCTCACCCGGAACCAGTGGTGCGTCGGTCGGCTCTGGAGTCGGCTCAACCGTTGGTTCAGGGGTTGGCTCAGGAGTCGGCTCAACCGTTGGTTCAGGGGTCGGCTCCGGGGTAGGTTCAACGGTAGGTTCAGGGGTTGGTTCAACCGGGCGCTCTGGCTCTGGAACCGGCTTTGGCTTGGCTGCCGCCGGCGTGGTCACTGTGGCGGTTGCCGCCGCGCTAGCACCCTGGGCGTTCTCGGCGACCACCGAAACGGTGTACTTGGTCAGCTCTTCGGCGTTAGTCAGGGTGCAGGTGGTTACCTGCTTGGCCTGGCAGATTTCCTTGCCGTTGACCTTCACGCGGTAGCCGGTAATTGGTGAACCACCGTCAACGTGAGGTGCCGACCAGGAAACCACAAGGTTCTTACCCAGAGGGGCTGCCAGCGCCTTGACCGGCGAACCAGGCACCGAAAGTCCGAGCCAGATCGCGCGGCTCGAGTTGGTTTCGCGCGTCTTGTCGGTGACCGTGATGACCTTGACGTCGTAGCCAGGAAGGATAGCCGCGCGACGCAAGGCTGCCGAGGTCACGTTGGTGACCTCGGTGAGGTCGCCTTCTGGATCCTTCACCTGAGCGTTC
>JBEBBA010000008.1:0-25755 GCA_041158585.1 Actinomycetota bacterium | reverse complement strand
TGAGCAGGAAACCGAGGTCACGCCGTCTTCGCGCAAGAAGGTAGTGATTTTGGGTTCGGGTCCAAACCGTATCGGGCAGGGAGTCGAGTTCGACTACTCCTGCGTACACGCATCCTTCGCGCTGTCGGATGCCGGTTACGAAACGATCATGATCAACTGCAACCCAGAAACCGTGTCCACCGACTACGACACCTCCGATCGCCTCTACTTCGAACCACTAACGCTTGAGGATGTCCTCGAGGTGATTCACGCAGAGAGCCTCTCGGGTGAACTGGTTGGCGTGGTTGTTCAGTTGGGTGGCCAAACGGCTCTAGGGCTTGCGAAGGGTTTGAAGGAAGCCGGCGTGCCAATTCTGGGAACCACACCTGAAGCTATCGACCTTGCAGAAGAGCGCGGGCTATTCCAGAAGATTCTCGACGGTGCTGGCTTGCTGGCACCGGCTAACGGAACCGCTACCGACCTTGAAGGCGCAATCGAAATTGCCGCTCGAATCGGTTACCCGGTATTGGTGCGCCCGTCCTTTGTTCTCGGCGGTCGCGGCATGGAGATCGTGTACGAGCAGAACGCCCTAATCGACTACTTTGACCGAATCGCCGACCAGGGGATCGTTGGCCCTACGCACCCGCTACTCGTTGACCGCTTCCTGGACGACGCGATAGAAATCGATATCGACGCACTCTTCGACGGCGAACAGCTGTATGTCGGTGGTGTGATGGAGCACATTGAAGAGGCCGGCATTCACTCCGGTGACTCATCTTGTACATTGCCACCAATCACAATGTCGGGCGGTCAAATCGAGCGCGTCCGCGCAGCCACAGAGCAGATTGCAAGAGGAATCGGCGTGCGGGGTCTAATCAACGTTCAGTTCGCGTTGGCCAACGACGTGCTCTACGTTCTCGAGGCCAACCCTCGTGCATCACGCACAGTACCGTTCGTCTCGAAGGCCCTAGGTATCACGCTGGCCAAGGCCGCATCCCTGGTTATGGTCGGCTACACAATCGAACAGCTGATCACCGAAGGGCACCTGCCGAAGCGAGATGGCACCTACATTCCAGCCGGCGCAGCGATCTCAGTAAAGGAAGCTGTACTTCCATTCAAGCGATTCGCAACCAAGGATGGGCGCTTCGTTGACAGCCTGCTAGGGCCAGAAATGCGTTCGACTGGAGAGGTTATGGGAATCGACGTTGACTTCCCGACCGCGTTTGCCAAGAGCCAATCTGCCGCTGGAAGCGCACTGCCAACCAGCGGTACCGTGTTCATCTCGGTAGCCGATCGCGACAAACCACAGCTGGTCTTGCCGGTTCGACGCCTCGAACAACTCGGCTACAAGATCATCGCAACTAGCGGAACTGCAGAAATTTTGCTACGCCATGGAATCCGTGTCGAGGTCGTCCGCAAACACAGTCAGGACGACTCCGTCGCGACCGGACCGACCATTGTTGAACTGATTACAGCCGGTGAAGTGGATGTTGTTGTCAACACTCCAAGCGGTTCAAGTGCCCGTAAAGACGGCTACGAAATTCGCGCCGCCACAACAGCGGCGGACAAGGCTATTTTCACGACAATCGCCCAACTCAGCGCGGCAATCGGCTCGTTTGAGGTTGTCAAAGCTGGACCATTCAAGGTAAAGACGCTTCAGGAGCACGCGGGGGAGAGAGCGACTGCAATTGCCTAAGTCATTCGGCTCCAAACTCCAAGCGGCCTTTGAGGCCCACGGTCAACTCTGTGTTGGCATAGACCCGCACGCGAGTTTGCTGGAGTCTTGGGGTCTTCGAGACAATGCCGAATCGCTACTCGAATTCTCGCGAGCCGTGATTCAAGCCAGCTCGGGCCGAGTCGGAATTGTGAAGCCACAGGTTAGTTTCTTCGAACGCCACGGAGCTGCGGGGTTTGCAGTTCTCGAAGCAGTAACGCGTGAAGCCCGAGACGCCGGTTTGCTCGTGATAGCGGATGCAAAACGTGGCGACATTGGAACCACAATGGACGCCTACCTAGAAGCCTGGCTAGGGCGCAGTGCGCCATTCTTTGCCGACTCGCTTACGGTTTCTCCTTACCTGGGCGCAGGTGTTTACTTAGACCGAATGAGCGACTACTTCGAAAGAGGCAAAGGCCTGTTCTCTCTAGTGGCTACCTCTAACCCCGAGGGGGAGAGCGTTCAACTAGACGTTGCCAAGGGGCAGTGGGAGGCACTCTCGCGGGTGAATCAGGTTGCCGCAGGCCCCGGTGACAAACTGGGATCCGTGGGAGCAGTTATCGGAGCGACATTGAACCTGGCTGAGTTCAAGATTGATCTCAACGGGTCGGAGGGTGCCCGAACCCCAATACTCGCGCCAGGTTTTGGTGCTCAGGGCGCCGAACTGTCGGAGATCAAACGTCTATTCGGCGAGGCATCCTCGACCGTTGTGGCTTCGGTGAGCCGCTCAATCCTAGAGACCGGCCCCAATGGTCTAGCGATGGCTATCGAGAGCCACAAAATGCAACTCGAAAAGGGATTGGCTTAGGCTGAACTCGTGAGCGGTTTATCGGTTATCTCTGGTCCAACGGCTGTTGGTAAGGGCACGGTTGTGCGCTACCTGCTCGAACATTTTCCCGAGACACACCTGTCTGTCTCGGCCACCACTCGCAAACCAAGGCCAGGCGAGCAAGACGGTGTGGATTATTTCTTCCTAACCAAAGACGAGTTTCAACTTCTGATCGACACCGATCAAATGCTCGAATACGCAATTGTTCACGGCGAGAACTTCTACGGGACACCACGTCAGCCAGTGGAGGCTGCAATTTCAGCCGGAAAACTCGTGATTCTTGAGATAGACGTTCAGGGAGCTAGGCAGGTAAAGGTAGCCAAGCCTGAAACCAAGACAATCTTCATCGCTCCGCCAACCTGGGAGGAACTTGTTGCAAGACTTCGGGGTAGGGGAACCGAGACGGAAGCTGAGCAGGCAAAGCGTTTAGAAACGGCCGAGCAAGAGCTGGCGACTCAATCTGAGTTCGATTTTGTCGTTGTCAACGATGAGGTGGCTAGATGTGCTCACGAGGTCTTAGAATTGATGAAGTCCTAGTCGCCTTTTGCGACGAACTGATCAAAGGTAAAGAATGTCTGAAAAGCTCGAAGGTATCGTCTCGCCATCAATCGACAACCTGCTTCGTGAGGTTGACTCAAAGTACGCGTTGGTCATGGTTGCTTCGAAGCGCGCCCGTCAGATCAACGAGTACTACTCGGCTCTCCAGGACGGCAGCCTATTCAACAACGTCGGCCCAGTCGTGGACGCCTACCCCGAAGAGAAGCCTCTTACTATCGCTCTGAACGAGATCGACCAGAAGAAGCTTCAGGTCACTCCGGCCAACTAAATGAAGGTACTGCTCGGCATCACGGGCGGAGTCGCAGCCTATAAAGCCGCGGAACTTATTCGAGCTCTGACCGAAGCGGGTCACGAGGTACGTGTTGTGCCGACCGAGAACGCATTGCGGTTCATCGGAAAAACCACGCTAGAAGCTCTCTCGCACAATGTTGTCGACGCGGATCTCTACACCGACGTCGAGTCGGTCAAGCATATCGAGTTAGGTCAATGGGCGGATGTAGTTCTGGTCGCGCCAGCAACAGCAAGCTTCTTGGCTAGAACTGCTGCCGGCATCGCCGACGACCTTCTCGGAAACGTCGTGCTAGCCACGACAGCGAAACTCGTTTTTGCACCCGCCATGCACACCGAAATGTGGCTCAATGAAGCCACAAAGAATAACGTTCAGGTACTCGAGGCACGTGGCATAAAAGTCATCGAGCCGGCAAGCGGCAGACTAACCGGAGCTGATTCCGGAATTGGACGCCTACCAGACACCGAAACCATCGTGGCAGCGACACTAGACGGTTCGCTTCGTGGCAAGATCATTGTGGTTACCGCAGGTGGCACGCGCGAACCTATTGACCCGGTTCGTTTTCTCGGAAACAGTTCCTCTGGGCGACAAGGCATTGCCGTGGCCCTAGCCGCGCGTAACGCGGGAGCAAACGTAACCCTTATCGCAGCGAACATTGAAGTTCTGCCCAGCGGAATTGACGTGGTTCGGGTGCAAACCGCTCTGGAACTGAAGGCGGCAACTGAAGCGGCCGTTCGAACAGCCGATGCCCTAGTCATGACCGCCGCCGTAGCCGATTTCAGACCCAAATACGCGAGTGAGAAGAAGCTAAAGCGCTCCGAACTCGGCGACGAACTCTCAATCGAACTCGTTGCTAACCCAGACATTTTGGCTGGAATCTCGAAGCCGGGACTTCTGAAGGTTGGGTTCGCTGCCGAAACTTCCGGCGACTTAGCTCCGCTTGCCCTATCGAAGTTAGCCGACAAGGGATGCCAGATTTTGGTCGCCAATGACGTAACCGATGGTCAGGTATTTGGCTCTAATAAAAACTCGGTTCTGATTGTTACAGATAGCGGAAGCCGTGTTGAGGCTGCGGGCACGAAACGCGATGTTGCTGATGCGCTTATCGACATAATCGCGAGCCGTCTGGGCTAACTGTCGCCGGCCTGGGATATACTTCAGGCATGACTAGCTTGCGCCTTTTTACATCTGAATCCGTGACCGAAGGTCACCCAGACAAGATCTGCGACCAGATCTCCGACACAATCCTCGACGCGATTCTCGCCGAGGACCCAACCGCTCGTGTAGCGGTTGAATCCATGGTTACCACCGGGCTCGTTCACGTTGCTGGCGAGGTATCCACCGAGGCCTACGTTGACATTCCCGGCCTAATCCGCGAGAAGGTGCAAGCCATCGGCTACACCTCAAGCGAAATCGGTTTTGACGGCAAGTCTTGCGGTGTGTCTATTTCGATTGGGGAGCAATCGCCAGACATCGCCCAAGGCGTGAACGCCGGCATTGAAGTTAGAGAGCAAAGCTCGAACGACAACCTCGACAGCCAGGGCGCAGGCGATCAAGGCATTATGTTCGGCTACGCCACGAACGAAACTAAGACATTGATGCCAGCCGCTATCTCTCTGGCGCACGGACTTAGCTCTGAACTTGCTCGGCTAAGAAAAGATTCAACCTTCGATTTCCTACGTCCCGATGGCAAGACCCAGGTCACTATCGGCTACGACGGCATCGTTCCGGTCAGCGTAGAGACAGTTGTACTTTCGACGCAACACGACCCCAGCGTTTCAACCGAAGAACTACGAAGCGAAATGGAACATCACCTAATTCGCCCGTACCTCAACCGCAGTGGGTTTGACCTGTCGAACCTTAAGGTTCTCATCAACCCAACCGGAAGATTCGAAATCGGCGGGCCAATGGGCGACGCCGGCCTAACCGGTCGCAAGATCATTGTTGACACTTACGGTGGCGCAGCAAGACACGGCGGTGGAGCATTCTCGGGTAAGGACCCTTCAAAGGTTGACCGCTCAGCTGCTTACGCGATGCGATGGGTAGCAAAGAACGTTGTGGCCGCTGGACTCGCCGATCGTGCCGAGGTTCAAGTGGCCTACGCAATTGGTGTTGCACACCCGGTCGGAATTTACGTTGAGACTTTTGGAACCGAAAAGGTTTCCGCCTCGCAAATCGAAAAGGCGATCCTAGAGGTATTCGACCTTCGACCTGCCGCAATCATCCGCGACCTCAATTTGCTTCGCCCTATATACGCCCAAACCGCGGCCTACGGCCACTTCGGACGAGAGCTGCCTGACTTCACTTGGGAGCGCACAGACCGCGCAGACGCGCTTAGGTCGGCTGCAGGGGCCTAGTGTTCGCCAGAGTAGCGATCAACTCACCACTGCCTCAGCTGGATCGACTCTTCGATTACCAGATACCTGAGGGCATGGTCGTCGAACCCGGCGTCCGCGTAATTGTGCCTTTTGGTAATACGCAAAAGGAGGGTTTTGTAGTTGAGTTGTCGGCGACAACAGATTGGACTGGCAAGGTCTCGTCTATCGCGGAAGTCATCTCTCCGCTTCCCGTACTGACAAGCACGATCTACCAGCTGGTGCGTGAAGTTGCGAGTCGCCAAGGCAGCAGTTTCGGTGATGTGGTTTCTGCCGCGGTTCCGGTGCGAGCTGTTCGGGCTGAAAAAGCTTGGCTCTCGAGTCACGAGTATGCCGAGTTTGCCGTGCCAGGCCCGGTTACCGCATTAGATCTAGCTACAAGAGCCGCTCGAATAGTAGAGCCAAGAGACAACAAGTGGGCACATGAACTGTTGGACCTAGGTCTGGCCCACATAGCGTCGGGTGAGAGCGCGATTCTCGCCCTGCCCGACTTCCGAGACATCGAAGCACTTTTGGCCCTGGCTGAACAACGCGGCGTTTCGGATGCGGTAATCAGGTACACATCTGAAGGCAGGACAGAACAATATCAGGCCTTCCTGGCAGCAATTGGCGCAACTGAGGCGGGAATTGCTCGAATCGTTGTTGGTTCGCGAAACGTTCTCTACGCTCCGGTAAACGCTCAGGGAATTTACGTTTGGGATGACGGCGATTCAAGCCACCAGGATCAGGCCTCGCCTTATGCGTCAACTCGAGAGATCGCACTGATACGGCAAAAGTTATCGAACTGCCGGTTAGCTTTTCTCTCGCACAGCCGTTCAGTCGAAGTTCAGCGACTTGTAGAAATTGGCTATCTCACCGAATGTTCGTCCGACTTCACTCGACCAGCAGTTTCGGTGACCGATGGGGAATTTCGCGTTGACTCCGCAGCTTGGTTGGCGATTCGAGACGGGTTGAAGAGTGGACCGGTTTTGGTTCAAGTTGCGGGCGTCGGTGTTGCCAAATCCCTGTACTGCCGTACCTGCCAAACCAGAGCTCTCTGCAACCAATGCAACGGACCACTGTGGATAGGTTCTGAAAACAAAACCAAATGCCGCTGGTGCAATGCATTTGCCTTGGATGCCACCTGCCAAGACTGCGGGAAGTCAGAGTTCCGCTACGGAAAAGCGGGGGCGACGAGAACGGCCGCGGAATTCGGCAAAAGCTTTCCCGGTGTGAAGATTGTTGAAGTCACCGCGGCGGATAGAAACGTTTTGGTCGACGCGAAACCCCAGATTGTTGTCGCCACACCGGGGGTCGAGCCCAGCGCCTCGAATGGGTATGCAGCTGTCGTCATTCTGGACGCAAGAGACGCACTTGCTCGAGACACCTTGCGTGCAACTGAAGACGCCGTTAGTACTTGGGCAAACGCCATTTCGAAAGTGTGCAGAACCGGCAGAGCCGTGCTCGTCGGTGTTTCTGGTGAACTGGCAACCGATCTGCCGCTCTGGAGCCTAAGAGAGATTGCCTCAAAAGAACTAGCCGAGCGTACAGAGTTGAGATTTCCACCGGCACTACGCGTTCTCAGCGCACTTGGCAACAAGGAAAACATTGCTATCACCAGAGAGCGCCTAAACCAAGCCGGAGCGGAAGTGATCGGTGTCACACCAACCGATCAAGGTGAATTCAAGCTACTCGCGCGATTTAGCTATGGCCATGGTAAGGCAATCGCAAAACTAGTCAGGGAGTTGTCTCTAGAATTTGCCAGCGGGCAGAAGCGTTACAACGCCAAATCAGGTCGTTCAATGAGACCCGTTACCTTCAAACTCGATGACCCGCAGGTACTCTGATGACGATGCCCATTATCTTTGCCGGAACCCCTGAGACAGCCGCGAGCGTGCTCAGGTCGCTGGTCACCGCGGGAGAGGAGATCAGCCTCGTAATCACCCGCGAAGATGCACCTTTCGGCCGGAAACGCGAGCTACGTCAGTCACCTGTGGCAGATGCAGCTGATGAGCTTGGCATTACCGTACTAAAGACCAACCAACCAGCACGCAACGAAACGGAGATTCGCGAATCCGGAGCCGAGTTGGCCATCGTCGTTGCTTACGGCGCGCTACTCAAACAAAGCACGATTGATCTGCTCAGGACAGGTTGGTTCAATCTGCACTACTCCCTGCTGCCACGTTTCCGAGGTGCTAGCCCAGTGCAATCGGCTCTTCTCGCAGGTGATCGCGAAACAGGGGTCACCATATTCAAGATTGACTCTGGGATGGACACAGGAGAGGTCTTAGCTCAGTTGCCGACCCAGATAGAGCCGGACGAGAACTCGGGTCGCCTGCTGGATCGACTTACTCAGCTCGGAACAAGTTTGCTTTTGCAAGAGCTCCCAAGGTTGCGTGCCGGAATCTTTGACCTGAAACCCCAGCTTGGCGAACCAACAAATGCTGCCAAGATCACACGTGATGCCGCGAGAATTCAGCTTTCTGAAGGCGCTTCGACTGCATACCGAAAGACTTTGGCTTTCAACCCCGAACCGGGGGCTTGGCTACTATTCAACGGAGCTCCGTTCAGAGTCTTGTCGGCGAAGCTCGCAAGGACGAGTTTGTCACCGGGGGAGTTGTCGCCCGAAAACGAAGGCGTACTAATCGGATTCGGCGATGGCCAGGGCTTGTTACTAACGCAGGTGCAGCCCGCGGGCAAAGCGATGATGAACGCTAAAGACTGGTTTAGAGGCACCCGAGAAAACGCAAGGACAATCGAATGACCAACTCTAGAGATGTGGCCTACGAATTGCTCGGGCGCGTTCGATCGTCCGACGCATACGCCAATCTGTTGCTTCCAGACCTGATTAGCAAACACCAGTTGAATCGCGCGGACGCTGCTATGTGCGTCGAACTGGCTTTCGGAACACTCAGAAACCAAGGTTTCTACGACTGGATTGCGAGTAAAGCTACCAACCGAGAACTAGCAGCCATCGACCCCGACGCGCTCGATGTCATTCGGTTGGGAGCGCACCAGCTCCTGGGCATGCGCACACCCAGCCATGCGGCACTCAACGAGACAGTTAACCTTGCCAAGCGCAATCTGCGTCAGGGCGCCGTCGGCTTCGTGAACGCTGCGCTTCGGCGCATAAGTGAGCGAACTCGCGAAGAGTGGGTTGAACTGCTATCCAAGGCATCCCGAGATGAAACAGAGCGACTTTCGATTCTGTATTCGCATCCCGAGTGGATTGTTAGCGCACTAAAACTGGCACTGGAAGCGGACGGCAGAAGCGATCTAGAGAAGCTCTTGAAGGGCAACAACGATGCCCCATCGGTAAACCTCGTGGCGCTCCCGAACCACAAAATCACCCCTGATGAAGAGTTGGTCAGAGAGGGCGTTTCTCCGCTCGGCTATCGACTCACTTCAGGAGATCCTTCGACACTTTCTGGCTTCAAAGACGGTTCGCTTCGTGTCCAAGATCAAGGTTCGCAACTGGCTGCGCTGGCCCTTTCACGATTCGAACCGGTGAAGCCAGGGGAGCGGTGGCTTGACCTCTGCGCGGGTCCTGGCGGAAAAGCCGCACTTTTGGGAGCAGAGGCCCAAACCCAGGGAGCGAGCCTGGTTGCTAACGAAATTTCGGAACACCGAGCTCGTTTGGTGGCTAGTGCGCTTAGAGATTCAAATGTAAAGGCAAAAGTCGTTTGCCATGATGGTCGCGACCTAGATGAAGGTCTTTTCGATCGCATCATGATCGATGCGCCCTGCACCGGCCTCGGCGCTTTGCGTCGTCGCCCCGAATCAAGATGGCGCAAGACACCGAACGACCTGAAGGACCTAACCAGGCTTCAGGCCGAACTAATCGAGTCAGCTTGGAGGCAGCTGAAGGTAGGTGGCATCTTGGCTTATGTGACCTGTTCTCCACACCCGGCTGAAACGACAGCGATCGTCTCAAAGCTACTAAGCACACACAAAGACGCCGAACTCCTTGATGCCTGGGGATCGCTAGAGTCAATCAGCGACGAACTAGTGCCCAATCGCAACAGGAAGACTGTTCAACTTTGGCCGCACACGAATGACACCGATGCGATGTTCATTTCACTGATTCGAAAAGTAGGCTGAAACCATGAAAGCCCACATCCACCCGAGCATCCTCTCTGCCGATTTCGTGAACTTTGAACGCGACTTCGCCACGATTTCGGCCGCGGATGCGATTCACGTTGATGTAATGGATGGTCATTTTGTGCCCAACCTGACCTTTGGGCTGCCAATGGTCAGGCGGATGCGAGAAATCGCTCAGCTTCCGTTGGATGTTCACCTAATGATTGAAAACGTTGACTCACTTGCGGTTCAGTATGCCGAGGCTGGAGCCGAAAGCGTTACCTTCCACCTCGAGGCAAGCAATGACCCAGTAAAACTCCTTCGAGAGCTAAGGGCGGCTGGAGCGAAGGCAGCGGTGGCAATCAAGCCAGGCACCAGCGCAAATGAACTACTTCCACTACTCGCAGAAGCAGACATGCTATTGGTCATGACCGTGGAGCCAGGCTTTGGCGGCCAAAGATTCATGGCGGACATGATGCCTAAAGTGGAATTTCTTCGCCGCGAAATCGAGGCACAGGGCCTTGCAGTTCGGTTGCAAATTGACGGTGGGGTTGATACCACTAACATCTTCGGCGCGGCAAAAGCTGGAGCTGACACATTCGTGGCAGGTTCCTGTGTATTCAACGCCGAAGATCGAAACGCGCGCATCGAGGAACTGAGGGCACTCGCCCAGAGCGTGCAACAGTAGGGTTCTTGTAACCTAGAACAATGAAAACCTTTGAGGACTTGTTCAACGAACTAGCAACAAAGGCCGAGCTGCGCCCAGAAGGCTCAGAGACTGTGAAGTGGCTAGACGCCGGAGTTCACACAATCGGCAAGAAGATCGTTGAAGAAGCCGCAGAGGTTTGGATGGCTGCCGAGCACGAAGGCGTGGAACGGACCGCAGAAGAAATTTCTCAACTCCTCTACCACCTTCAGGTTCTCATGCTTGCTCGAGGCATCAAGCTCGAGCAAGTCCTAGAGAACCTCTAAACAAAAGGCAACCCATGCTCAGAGTGGCTCTACCAAACAAGGGCATCCTGTCGGATACCGCAGTGCTCATGCTCAAAGAAGCCGGTTACGCAACCCGACGAGACCCGAAGGACCTGCACGTAATCGACACCGTAAACGATGTTGAATTCTTTTACCTTCGCCCACGTGACATCGCTACCTATGTGGGCTCCGGTTCACTCGATGCCGGTATCACGGGGCTAGACCTACTACTAGATAGTCGTAGCGATGCAACAAGGGTGGCAAACTTAAAATTCGGAAACTCGACATTTAGATTTGCCGCACCCAAAGGCGAGTTTTCTAGCCTGAACGATTTGGCTGGAAAGCGTGTAGCTACCGCCTACCCAAACCTGGTTCACGACTACTTAGCGAAAAACAATGTCTCGGTTGACCTTGTTCAACTCGACGGAGCCGTTGAGACTGCAGTTCGCCTAGGAGTCGCGGATGCGGTTGCAGACGTAGTTTCAACCGGTGGGACACTTCGACAAGCAGGGCTCGAGATTTTCGGACCGGTAATGCTTGAGAGCACCGCTCAGCTAATTGCTGCACCTGATCGGGTATCGGCGAGTGAGACCTTACTTAGACGCCTTCAGGGAGTGGTTGTCGCTCGAGAGTACGTGATTTTCGATTACGACTGCCCGGCAACTCTCGTCGAGGAAGCCTCGAAGATCACCCCCGGTATTGAGTCGCCAACAATTTCACCGCTACGCGATGCCGATTGGGTCGCGGTTAGAGCACTCGTCAAGAGTGAAGACATCAACGCCAAGATGGATGAGCTTTACACACTGGGTGCTAGGGCGATCCTCGTCAGTGCAATTCACGCGGCGAGAATCTAGTGTCGCTAGCGGTACGGGTGATTCCTTGCCTCGACGTAGCAGAGGGTCGAGTGGTGAAGGGTGTGAATTTCGAAAACTTGCGCGATGCTGGCGATCCAACCGAACTAGCCCTCAAATACTACGAATCGGGCGCAGACGAAATCACTTTTCTCGATGTAACGGCGACTGTTGAAGATAGATCAACCACCTACGAACTGGTTTCGAGGACTGCTGAGACAGTATTCATACCGCTTACCGTGGGAGGGGGCATTCGTCGGGTTGACGATGTAAACAAGCTTCTCGCCGCCGGAGCCGACAAAGTTAGTGTCTCGTCAGCGGCAATCGCAACGCCACAACTAATCGACGACATTGCCGGAAGGTTCGGTTCGCAGGTTCTGGTTCTATCACTTGACCTAAAACGAAGTGAAGCGACAAAGTCGGGCTTCGAAGTAACAACCCACGGCGGTCGCACTAGCACCGGCATCGACGCTCTCGAATGGATTCGCGAAGCTCAAGAACGCGGCTGCGGAGAACTGTTGGTAAACAGCATCGATGCGGACGGAACCTTGCAGGGGTTCGATTTGGAATTGATTCGCGCTGTTAGAGAGATTGCCACGGTTCCACTTATTGCTTCTGGTGGAGCGGGTTCGTCCGCCGACTTCGCTCCGGCCGCCCAAGCTGGCGCTGACGCGCTGCTGGCGGCGTCGATTTTTCACGATGGCAAGGTGAGTATCGTAGAAGCCAAGCGAGCATTAGCCAATTCAGGATTCGAGGTCAGGTAATTTGAAGGTAAATGAGTTGATTACCTCGGTCTCGTGGAACAGCGAAGGACTCGCACCCTGCATCGTCCAAAGCGTCGAGACCAAGCGCGTTCTCATGATGGCCTGGATGAACGCGGAATCACTCGCGCTTACGCTCGAGAAGAAACAGACGGTTTTCTTCTCGCGATCCAGGCAGGAAATCTGGCACAAGGGCGCTTCTAGCGGCAATGTCCAGAGACTCGTTTCTATTTCTCTCGACTGCGACAACGACACACTTCTAGCCCTGGTTTCCGAAGCCGGACCTGCCTGCCACACGGGATCCAATACTTGTTTCGACGACAAGGTGGTGACGATTTGACCTCGCCGATCAGCTACGGGCTAGTAGCCGAGTTGGCTAAGAGTCACAACGTGATTCCGGTGGTCGATTCGCTTTTCAGCTCAAATGAAACCCCGGTCGGCCTTTTCGAAAAGCTCTGTGGCGACCGACCAGGAACCTTCTTGCTAGAGTCTGCAGACCAGGGCGTATGGAGTCGCTACTCTTTCATCGGCGTCACAAGTCACGGAAGCCTAACCAAAAATTCGGGGGAGCCGGCAAAGTGGTCCGGCCCGAGTCTTCCGTTCGGTGACATCGATGGATCAGCACTTGACTCAATTACGCAATTCTTGAATGCGTGGTCTGCGCCGCAACTAGCTGGGCTACCCCCACTAACGAGCGGGTTGGTTGGAATGCTCGGCTGGGACGTCATCCGCGAAATCGAAGACCTCCCCAACAGGCCAGTAGAGGCCTATCGGGTTCCCGAGATGTGGTTCGCCATGTTTAGCGACCTGGTGGTTGTCGATCACCTCACCTCGGAGCTGCACCTAGTCGCGAACATTCTTGTTTCCGGTGGTGACTTGAAGTCCGACTACGATCAAGCTCTGAAGCGAATAAAGGCGCTAAAGACCCAATTGCAGCAGGACACTCGGACCTTTGTCGCTCACAGCCCGCAGAATGTGGAAATTGAGTTGGCCCCAAATCAGACCGAGGGCGAATTTTTAGCTGCTGTCGCCAAGGCCAAGGAGCACATCCGACAGGGCGACGTCTTTCAGGTTGTTCTTTCACAGCGATTCGACCAACAGGTCAAAGCTCAGCCGCTTGATGTTTACCGCTCGCTTCGAGCCTTGAATCCGAGCCCCTACATGTACCTCCTCAACCAGGCTGATGAGAGCGGTTCGTACGCGATCGTCGGCTCTTCACCAGAGGCCCTCGTCACGGTGTCCGGCGATAAAGCAGTCATGCACCCGATTGCAGGGTCGCGCCCTAGAGGGCGAGATGTTGAGGCCGACTTAGCCGCCGAGAGCAGTCTCGTCGGCGATCAGAAAGAACGCGCTGAGCACCTGATGTTGGTGGATCTTGCTCGCAATGACCTACTCAAAGTCTGCAAGCCAAACTCCATAGCCGTAACAGAGTTCATGGCAATTCACCGCTTCAGCCACATCATGCACCTCGTCTCAACGGTTGAGGGGCGCGTTCGCGATGGAGTGAACTGCTTGGATGTTTTCAAGGCAACTTTCCCGGCCGGAACACTTTCGGGGGCCCCGAAACCCAGAGCTCTTGAGATTATCGACGACCTAGAACTGGAAGCTCGCGGGCTTTTCGGAGGTGTTGTTGGCTATTTTGACTTTGCGGGTAACGCGGACCTGGCCATAGCGATTCGCACCGCCTTTATTAGGGACGGCGTGGCGAGAATTCAGGCCGGAGCGGGTTTGGTCCTAGATTCAGACCCACAGTCGGAATACGAGGAGACACGCACCAAAGCATCCGCGCCTGCCAGAGCAGTGGCTCAAGCAAACGGCTTCGAGGAACTATGAAGTGGGTTCTAAGAGTGAGCCTGGTTCTGGTTCTGGTACTGCTATTCGCGAGCTCTCAGCCTTGGCAAACAGCAACTCTAATTGAGACTGGCGAAGCGCTCAGTGTCACCGGTTTCGAACAAGAACCACAACTCGGACTTTTCATCGCAATCCAGGCTCTGTTCGCCTTCGGTTCGAGATATTGGTCACGCGGAATCGCGATTTCAGCAGGTGTGATCTCCGTCGGAGTTTCAGTTCTAACCTGCATTCCACTTTTCGGCCTTGCGGGTAACAGTAATCCCGAACTCTTGCGAAACCTGATAGCGGGCAAGACGGGTGTTGGAGATTGGGTTGCCCAGGTAGAACTCATCAGTGGACTCACGACTGCCAACGGTTACATCTGGCTCGCTACAGCCTGCTCGTCGGCCTTGTTGGTCCTCCTGGTTGTGCAGTCCTTCGGTTTGGAGGGGCGAAACGCCAAGAAAACCAACCCAAATTGGGTAAACTAGTCCTGCTTACGGAAAGGCAAAAATGTCAACAGATCACCCAGAAGACACTAACCACGGCGACACCATTGCCGCTTGGGTTTCGGTTTCAGTCATCATGATTGCTGTCGGTGTCTTGACCTGGAGCTATGTTGTTGGCTACGGCACCGGCGTCGTGATCGGTGGCGTCGCAACTCTCGTAGGCATTGCGCTCGGCCCAATTCTGAAGGCCCTGGGCTTCGGCTCAAAGCAATAGTGCTCGAGAGTCTTTACGCGGGCGCACTTGCGGACGCACGAGAGAGACTTAGCACAACCACGCTCGCAGAAATAGAGCGAATTGCCCTCGGGCAACAGCCCGCTCTAGACGCGGTGACCGCTCTAGGCGGGGGCACTAAAATCAAGGTCTTGGCGGAAATCAAGCGCGCCAGCCCGTCGCGTGGAGACCTGAGCGCGATTCCAGACCCCGTTGCGTTGGCCCGAACCTATGAAGAACACGGTGCATCCGCAATCTCCGTATTGACAGAGCAGCGCAAATTCAAGGGCTCTCTAGCCGATCTAGAAGCTGTTCGCGATGCCGTGAAGGTTCCTCTGCTTCGCAAGGACTTCATCGCAAACGAGCAGCAAATACTAGAGGCACGAGCCGCCGGAGCTGACCTGGTTTTACTGATTGTCGCAGGCTTGGATCAGAGAGAACTTTTGAGGCTCAACACTTTTGCGCATGAACTTGGCATGACTCCATTTATCGAGACTCACTCGGCCGACGAGGTTTCTCGCGCTCTAGAACTTGACGCAAAACTGATCGGCATTAATGCCCGAGATCTCTCAACTTTCGAAACCGACCGAGACCTCTTTGCCAAGCTCGTGCCAGCCCTTCCATCGGATGTAGTCAAGGTGGCTGAGTCGGCAGTTCGAACTGTGGAGGACGTTGAAAACTACGCGGCGGCTGGAGCAGATGTTGTCTTGGTTGGGGAGGCGCTCGTGACAAACGATCCGGCCAAATTGCTCGGGGAATTTACCAGCGTCTCCAAGGCTTAAACTTCTTTCCAATGAGCGAATCACTTAGAAACCAGACCGGGCCCTATTTTGGCGAGTTCGGTGGGCGCTTCGTGCCCGAGAGCTTGATTGCCGCTCTTGACGAACTAGAAGCAACATTTCGCGCGGCAAAAGCCGATCCGACCTTCGCAGCGGAGCTAGCAGAACTTCACCGGACCTATACGGGCCGGCCATCGATCATCACCGAAGCCAAGCGATTCAGCGAGCATTCCGGGGGAGCCCGAGTCCTCTTAAAACGCGAGGATCTCAACCACACCGGATCGCACAAGATCAACAATGTTTTGGGGCAGGCGTTGCTTGCGAAGCGTATGGGCAAGAAGCGCATCATCGCCGAGACTGGTGCCGGGCAGCACGGCGTGGCCAGTGCGACCGCCGCCGCTCTCTTCGGACTCGACTGCGTTGTTTACATGGGTGAAGTTGACACCGAACGTCAGGCTCTCAACGTTGCCCGCATGAAGCTGCTCGGCGCTGAAGTTGTTGCCGTTAAGACCGGAAGTCGCACTCTAAAAGATGCGATCAACGAGGCACTGCGCGACTGGGTTACGAATGTGGATTCGACTCACTACCTACTCGGTACGGTTGCCGGCCCGCACCCGTTCCCAGAGATGGTTCGCGATTTCCACTCGGTAATTGGCAATGAGTCCCGCGAACAGATGATCCGTGACTTTGGCGGTTTACCAACCGCCGTGGCAGCCTGCGTCGGTGGCGGTTCGAATGCAATCGGTATCTTCCACGCATTCCTCGATGACGACGTCCGTCTCTGGGGCTTTGAAGCAGCTGGCGACGGCATGGGAACCCCAAGGCACGCAGCTACCCTCAACTACGGAAAGCCAGGCGTGCTGCACGGTGCGCGCAGCTACATGCTTCAGGATGAAGACGGCCAGACGGTCGAAAGCCACTCAATCAGCGCAGGTCTTGACTACCCGGGCGTTGGGCCAGAACATTCCTGGCTGAAAGACCTTGGTCGAGCCGAGTATTACGGCATCAGCGATGCCGAAGCGATGGACGCCTTGAAGCTGCTCAGTCGGACCGAGGGAATCATCCCGGCAATTGAGACTGCACACGCCCTAGCCGGAGTACTAAAACTCGGACGCGAACTCGGCCCTTCGGCCTCAATCTTGGTGAATCTCAGTGGACGCGGAGACAAAGACATGGAAACTGCAGCCAAGTACTTCGGATTGATCGGCTAGCGAATGAGTAAAGTCTTCGAAACCCTTGATCAACCAGGACCCAAGTTAATTGGCTATTTTCCCGCCGGCTACCCAACCATCGACGATTCGGTCGATGCCGCTGTCGCGATGTGCGAGTCCGGCGTCGATGTCTTAGAGCTGGGAGTCCCTTACAGTGACCCGGTAATGGACGGTCTCGTGATTCAACAGGCAACGGAAGAAGCACTAAGTAACGGATTCAAACTTCGCCAACTCTTTGATGCAATCAAGCGAATCACCGACCGCGTCGACACTCCCGTCCTCGTTATGTCTTACTGGAATCCGATCATTCAATACGGCGTTGAAGAGTTCGCCCGCGACATAAAGGCCGCCGGGGCGGCGGGTCTAATCACCCCGGATCTAATCCCAGATGAAGCCTCAGCTTGGCTCAGGATTTCGGATGAGCTCAACCTTGACCGAGTGTTCCTGACTGCACCAACCTCAACGCCGGAACGAGCAAAGCGAGCTGCCGAACTTTCCAAGGGATTCGTTTACGCAGTTTCGACTATGGGCATCACAGGCACCCGAGACGACCTTGACTCACTCGCACGCGGAGTCGTAGCGAAGGTCAGAGAAGGTGCACCGAACCAGAAGGTTGCTGTCGGTATTGGCATCTCTAATGCCAAGCAGGTCGAAGAAGTGAACACCTACGCAGATGGCGCGATCGTCGGCTCCGCATTCGTGAAAGCGTATGAGGCAGCTGGGATCGACGGCCTTCGCGCCAAGGTCCATGAACTAGTGGCAGAATTCAAGTAGTTACCGAGGAGATCAACACATGAGTTTTTTGACCAGCCTGATGCTTGAGAACGAGGGCATCCCGAGCCCTGAGAGTGGCAGTTTCACCGTAGGTCCGGTTCAGATCCACTTCTACGCTCTCTTCATCCTTCTCGGTATAACTTTGGCTCTTTTGCTCGGCTCTTCGCGACTCAAGAAGCGCGGCGCGGACGGTGGATTGGTACTCGATATCGCTCTTTGGGCTGTGCCATTCGGCATCATCGGCGGGCGCATCTTCCACGTCCTTACACACACCAGCGACTACTTTGGCCCGGGCAGAGATATCCTCGAGGTGCTTTACGTCTGGAAGGGCGGCCTGGCGATTTACGGCGCTCTGATCTTTGGCCTCTTGGGCGCTGCAATCGGCGCTCGTCTCGCCGGGCTTCGTCTGATGTCTTTCCTGGACGTAATCGCTCCGGGTGTCCTACTGGCACAGGGTACTGGCCGCTGGGGAAACTACTTCAACCAAGAGCTTTTTGGTCTTCCAACCGACCTACCATGGGGCCTTCAGATCGCTTTGCCTAACTCGGCTATTCCGACTGACATGCCTTTGGGTACTTTGTTCCACCCAGTGTTCTTTTACGAGTTCCTCTGGAACATTGCCGGTGTGGTCATCCTGCTCATCCTGGACAAGCGACTAGACCTGCGTTGGGGCAAGCTTTTCGCCCTATACCTGGTTTACTACTCGGCCGGTCGATTCTGGATTGAGGGACTGCGCATGGACCCGAGCGACGTCTTCTTCGGCCTGCGCACCAACCAGTGGTCGGCGGTCTTCGCGATCCTTCTCGGTCTCGGCATATTCCTTTACCAGCGACGAAACCACGTCGGTAAGGAAGTAAGCGTTTACCTTCCGGGTAAAGAACCAAAAACCGAAGAGTCTGAACCTGCAAAGTAGGACACTGCGTTAGACTCAGAGTCTTATTTGCTTTAGCAATTTAGGGCCATCGACGTCCCTTTCGATAAAACGATTGGAGTGCGCCATGCCATCTGTGTTTGAACGGTTTCGGACCGCTCCAGATGCTAACGGCCTTTATGACCCGGCCCGCGACCGCGATGCTTGTGGACTGGCCATGGTTGCCACCCTTCGCGGCCGAGCCGGCCACGACATCGTAAGAACCGCCCTTGATGCACTAACCAATCTCGAACACCGCGGAGCTGTTGGCTCCGACGCCGGTACGGGCGACGGCGCTGGCATTTTGACTCAGATTCCAGACGAATTCTTCAGGGGAGTAACAGTCTTTTCGCTTCCCGCCGCGGGTACCTATGGCGTCGGCCTGGTCTTCATTGACGCCGATCAAGATGAAGTCACCGCGCGCGCTTCGTTTGCGAACATTGCAGAAGAAGAGGACCTGGAAGTTCTTGGTTGGCGTGAAGTTCCGACCAACCCCGATGTACTTGGTGATCTAGCCCGCGAGGCGATGCCAACTATCCGTCAGGTATTTGTGGCTAGTAAGAACTCGCACGCAGGTATTGAACTAGAGCGGGCGCTTTTTAGGCTCCGTAAGCGCTCAGAGCGCCAACTCGGCTTGTACCACCCTTCGCTTTCGGCACGCACCATCGTTTACAAGGGAATGGTCACGACTCTTCAGTTGGAACCTTTCTACCCAGACCTCTCTGACGAGAAGTTTGTTTCGACTCTCGCACTCGTTCACTCGCGTTTCTCTACCAACACCTTCCCGTCATGGCCGCTCGCACACCCGTTCCGCATGATTGCTCACAACGGTGAGATCAACACGGTAAAGGGAAACCGAAACTGGATGGCAGCACGCCAGTCTCAGTTAGAGTCAGAGGTTCTCGGCGACCTCAAGCAGCTGTTGCCGATTGTGACTCCGGGCGGATCCGACTCGGCGTCCTTCGATGAGGTTCTAGAACTCCTATACCTTTCTGGCCGCAGCTTGCCGCACGCGATGATGATGATGATTCCCGAGGCCTGGGAAAAACAGTCAGACATCGAACAGGCAAGAAAGTCTTTCTACGAGTACCACTCGATGCTCATGGAACCGTGGGATGGCCCTGCCGCGGTTATCTTCACAGACGGGTCTGTTGTTGGTGCGACTCTGGACCGCAACGGACTTCGCCCCGGTCGATACGTAGTAACCGAGGACGGGCTCGTTGTACTCGCATCTGAAATCGGTGTCGCAAACATCGACCCGGCGAAAATCGTTCGCAAGGGCCGCCTGCAGCCAGGCAAGATGTTCCTGGCCGACACGGTAGCGGGTCGACTAATCGAAGACGACGAAATCAAAGCCCAGGTTGCTGCTCTAGAGCCTTGGGGCGAGTGGGTCGAGGCCAACCGGATTAAGCTCACCGACCTACCGGAGCGCGAGCACATCAACTACACCGTTAGCTCGGTCAACCGCCGTCAGCGCACCTTCGGTTACACCGAGGAAGAGTTGCGTATCGTGCTCGGACCGATGGCTAAAGCCGGCCAGGAGCCGATCGGCGCAATGGGTAGCGACACTCCAATCGCTGCTCTGTCTGACCGTCCACGACTTCTTTTCGACTACTTCATCCAGCAGTTTGCCCAGGTCACTAACCCACCCCTCGACTCGATTCGCGAAGAGGTGGTCACCTCGCTCGGCACCGGAATCGGCCCGGAGCTCAACCTACTGAGTGCCACTCCAGAACACGCCAAGCAGGTGTCGCTGGACTTCCCGGTTCTAAACAACGACGAAATCGCGAAGATCAAGCACATCGATGAGCAGCCTGGGGCAGGCCTTGCACACGTGGTCAAGGGTCTCTACAAACTCGACGGCGGGGGAGACGCCCTCAGTGCACGTATCCGTGAAATCTTCGATGAAGTCGACACAGCTCTGGAAAACGGGGCGACCTACCTTGTCTTGAGCGACCGCGACTCGAACCGCGAACTCGCACCAATTCCGTCACTGCTACTTACCTCTGCTGTTCACCACCACTTGCTACGCAAAGGTAACCGCACCCGAGTAGGGCTCGTAGTCGAGGCTGGCGACGTCCGCGAGGTACACCATGTTGCAGCCCTCATCGGTTACGGCGCTGCAGCTGTAAACCCTTACCTGGCAATGGAATCCGTCGAAATGATGGTCAAGTCTGGCGCCATAGTCGGGCTAACTATCGAACAGGTCACATACAACCTGATCAAGGCTCTCGGTAAAGGTGTCTTGAAGATTATGTCGAAGATGGGTATTTCGACCGTCTCGTCATACTCGGGCGCGCAGTGCTTTGAGGCGATTGGCCTGAGCCAAGAATTCGTTGACACCTACTTCACCGGCACCACCAGCCAACTCGGCGGAATCGGCTTGGACGTGATTCACCAGGAAATTGCGACGCGTCACCATAAGGCGTACCCGATTGAACGTGCGGCTAACGTACATGAGGAACTCGAAACTGGTGGAGAGTTCCAGTGGCGCAAGGATGGCCCACCGCACCTTTTCAGCCCCGAGACCGTTTTCAAGCTGCAGCACTCGACGCGTTCAAAGCGCTTTGATCTGTTCCGCGAATACACCAAGCAGGTGGACGACCAGTCCGAGGCGCTAATGACGCTACGTGGCTTGTTCACCCTTCGTGAAGGCGTGCGTCCGGCTGTAAGCATCGACGAGGTCGAGCCCATCTCGGAGATCGTCAAGCGTTTCTCAACAGGCGCGATGTCTTACGGGTCAATCTCGAAGGAAGCGCACGAAACACTAGCAATCGCCATGAACCAGCTCGGCGCTAAGTCGAACACCGGCGAGGGAGGCGAAGACCTCGAGCGCCTTCTCGACCCAACCAGACGCTCTGCAATCAAGCAGGTGGCTTCCGGTCGCTTTGGCGTCACCTCGATGTACCTCACCCACGCCGACGACATTCAGATCAAGATGGCTCAGGGAGCCAAGCCCGGCGAGGGTGGCCAACTGCCACCAAACAAGGTTTACCCGTGGATTGCAGCAACGCGTCACGCGACACCTGGCGTAGGCCTAATTTCGCCACCGCCACACCACGACATCTACTCGATCGAAGACCTGAAGCAGCTGATCTTCGACCTAAAGCGCGCAAACCGAGCGGCCAGAGTCCACGTGAAGCTGGTGAGCCAGGTCGGCATCGGCACAGTCGCTGCGGGAGTTGCCAAGGCTAAGGCTGACGTAATTCTGGTTTCGGGCCACGACGGAGGCACGGGAGCAAGCCCACTCAACTCGCTAAAGCATGCTGGTACTCCATGGGAGCTAGGCCTCGCTGAAGCTCAGCAAACCCTTATGGTTAACGGTCTCCGCGGACGCGTTTCGGTTCAAGTTGACGGCCAAATGAAGACCGGTCGTGACGTCATAATCGCAGCGCTACTCGGCGCCGAGGAATTCGGTTTCGCGACCGCTCCACTGGTCGTATCCGGCTGCATCATGATGCGCGTTTGCCACCTCGACACCTGCCCCGTAGGTGTCGCTACACAGAACCCGGTCTTGCGCGAACGTTTCACCGGCAAGCCAGAGTTCGTGGTCAACTTCTTCGAGTTCCTGGCTCAGGAAGTACGCGAGTACTTGGCCGCGCTCGGTTTCCGATCGCTAGACGAGGCGATCGGTCACAGCGAACTAATCGACGTGAACCGGGCAATCTCGCACTGGAAGGCCGATGGTCTCGACTTAACACCGATCCTGGCCGCTCCAATCGTCCCAGGCGATTCGCCCAAGCGTCGCGTATCGAGCCAAGACCACGAACTCGAGAAGCACTTCGACCACAAGCTCATTGAGCTTGCCGAGGCTGCCCTTGAGGACGCGAAGCCGGTTGCAATCGATCTTTCAATCACCAACGTTGATCAAGCCGTGGGTACCATGCTCGGCAACGAAATCACCAAGCGATACGGTGCTGCAGGACTACCCGCGGGAACCGTTGACATCCACCTAATCGGCGCGGCTGGCCAGTCTTTCGGGGCCTTCGTTCCAAACGGCGTCAAGCTCACCCTCGAGGGCGATGCGAACGACTATGTCGGCAAGGGTCTTTCGGGCGGGCAAATCGTCGTCAAACCCAACCGCAACAGCATCTTCCCGGCTGAAAAGAACATCATCGCCGGCAACGTCATCGGTTACGGCGCGACATCAGGAACCCTTCTTCTTCGCGGTGTAGTTGGCGAACGGTTCCTCGTTCGTAACTCTGGAGCGACAGCGGTCGTCGAAGGTGTGGGTGACCACGCTCTCGAATACATGACTGGCGGACGCGCCGTAATCCTGGGTCCAACAGGTCGAAACTTCGGTGCCGGCATGTCTGGTGGTATCGCTTTTGTCTACAAGCTGCGCGCAGATCGAGTCAACCACGAGGCACTCGCCGCGAGCGAGCTGAGGCTCGAGAAGGTCACCGGCGCTAAAGCCGAGGAGTTGAAGGAGCTCCTTGAGCTTCACGCAAGCGAAACGGGTTCTCTCCTCGCCGAGCAGCTGCTGGCAAAGTTTGACGAGGTAGTAGGAGACTTCACCCTGGTGCTCCCGCGCGACTACGCGAGCGTGTTGGAGATCCGCGCGAAGGCCTTGGCAACCGGCACCGACCCGGACTCCGACGAAGTTTGGCAGAGCATTTTGGAGGTAACCAATGGCTGATCCAAGAGGATTCCTCAAAGTTACCGAGCGTGAGACCACGCCTCGTAGACCAGTCGAGATCCGAATCAAAGACTGGAAAGAGGTTTACCAGGAGCGTCAGAGCGGTGTAGTAAAGCAGCAGGCGAGCCGATGCATGGACTGCGGTGTGCCGTTTTGCCATCACGGCTGCCCCCTCGGCAACCTGATTCCAGAGTGGAATGATTTGGTGTGGCGTGGCGACACAGCCGCAGCTGCCGCGAGACTCCACAAGACGAACAACTTCCCGGAGTTCACAGGCAAGCTCTGCCCGGCACCCTGCGAATCATCCTGCGTTCTGGGCATCAACCAGCCAGCGGTGACCATCAAGGAAATCGAAATCTCGATTATCGAGGACGCCTTTGAACAGGGACTCGTTACCCCACACGCACCCGAGCGACTCACCGGCAAAACGGTGGCTGTCGTAGGCTCGGGTCCGGCCGGATTGGCAGCCGCGCAGCAGCTAACCAGAGCGGGCCACACCGTTGCGGTATTTGAGCGCGACGACCGAATTGGCGGTCTGCTTCGCTATGGAATTCCTGACTTCAAGATGGAAAAACACCACATCGATCGTCGAATCGCTCAAATGGAGGCAGAGGGAACCAGATTCCGCGCAGGCGTAGAGATCGGTAAAGACATCAGCTGGGAAGAATTGCGTCGTCGCTACGATGCCGTTCTCGTAGCCACCGGAGCTACCAAACCGCGTGACATCGATGTTGCCGGCCGCCAGCTCGATGGAATCCACTTTGCGATGCCTTACCTAACCCAGGCAAACCGAGTGGTTGCGGGGGAGAACGTAGAAAACCAGATCTCAGCCGAAGGTAAGCACGTGGTTATTCTCGGTGGCGGCGACACGGGCGCTGACTGCCTCGGAACCGCCACCCGTCAAGGAGCTAAGTCGGTCACTACTCTTGCAATCGGAGCGAAGCCTGGGACTGAGCGCAGCGAGAACCAGCCTTGGCCCACCTTCCCAACCCTGTTTGAGGTTGCCAGCGCGCATGAGGAATTCGGCGACCGCAAGTACCTCGCCTCAACCGTCGAGTTTGTTGGCGAAAATGGCAAGGTAACCGGCATCAAGGTTGCCGAGACCCAGTTTGTTGACGGCAAGCGAGTACCTACCCCCGGCACCGAAGTAACCATTCCCGCCGACCTAGTTCTGCTGGCTCTTGGGTTCACCGGACCAGAAACCGACACGCTGACCAGCGAAAGCGAGGTTGCCGTGGACGCTCGTGGCAACATTGCTCGCGGAGCAGATTGGGCAACTGATCTTGCAGATGTTTTTGTGGCGGGAGACGCCGGCCGAGGCCAAAGCCTGATTGTTTGGGCGATCGCTGAAGGTCGAGCAGCCGCAGCCGCAGTAGATGCTTACCTTGAGGGCTCATCCGAGCTCCCGAGCCCAGTAAAACCGACTGACCGACCAATCTCAGTCAGCTAAGAAGAGGAACAAATGAGACGCGCCAAAATCGTTGCAACCCTAGGGCCAGCAACCTCAAGTTACGAGCAAATTCGCGCAATTATCGAAGCCGGCGTCAACATCACCCGTATGAACCTAAGCCACGGCTCATACGACGTGCACGAGGGTGTTTACAACAACGTTCGTAAGGCCGCAGCAGACACTGGCAAGGCGGTCGGTGTTCTAGTTGACCTTCAGGGGCCAAAGATCCGTCTAGCACGATTCAAAGACGGCCCAGTGATGCTCGAGAAGGGCGCTACCTTCAAGATCACCATCGATGAGGTTGACGGCGACGTAAACATTTGCGGAACCACTTTCAAGGGTCTTCCGGGTGACGTCAAGCCAGGCGATGTCCTACTAATCGATGATGGCAAGGTCGGCCTTCGCGCTACCGCTGTTGATGACCGCACTGTTACCACTGTTGTTGAGGTTCCGGGTCAGGTTTCAAACAACAAGGGAATCAACCTTCCTGGCGTAGCCGTGAACGTTCCTGCTCTCTCGGAGAAAGACGAAGAAGACCTGCGCTGGGCTCTCAAGCTCGGCGCAGACATGATTGCACTCTCATTTGTTCGTAACGCGTCCGACATCGTCCGAGTCCACGAGATCATGAAGGAAGAGGGAGTCTTCCTACCGACCATCGCGAAGGTTGAGAAGCCACAGGCAGTAGAGGCTCTAGAAGAGATCATCGACGCCTTCGACGGCATCATGGTTGCTCGTGGCGACCTAGGCGTGGAGCTTCCTCTAGAAGAAGTTCCTCTGGTTCAGAAGCGTGCCGTAGAGCTGAGCCGCCGCTGGGCAAAGCCGGTAATTGTGGCAACACAGATGCTCGAGTCGATGATTAGCTCGGCCAGACCCACCCGCGCTGAAGCCAGCGACGTAGCGAACGCAATTCTCGACGGAGCAGACGCGGTAATGCTTTCGGGTGAAACCTCGGTTGGCGAGTTCCCGGTTGAAACCGTCACCGTCATGGCGCGAATCATCGAGTCCACCGAAGAAAACGGTTTGGACCGCATTCCTGGCCTCGGCACCCGCCCGCA
>JBEBBA010000007.1:0-5773 GCA_041158585.1 Actinomycetota bacterium | reverse complement strand
CGCCGCGTGGAATACCTGACCACACACATCGAAGCTCTCGGCCGCGCAATCGCCGAAGGCGCTCCGGTGAAGTCTTACTACGCCTGGTCGTTCCTAGACAACTACGAGTGGGCCGAGGGTTACGCCAAGCGCTTCGGAATCGTCCACGTTGACTTTGTTACGCAAGTGCGTACCCCGAAGGACTCCGCAAAGGCTTATGCGTCTATAATTTCCAATCAGGGAGATTTCTCCGTATTAGTCAAGTCGTAAGTGAAGGAGGCTTAGGTGACCCCCAAGCCTCGTCCCACTTACTCGGTGATTGCCGAGAAGGCCGGAGTTTCCGAAGCGACCGTTTCTCGTGTGCTAAACGGTGACGATCGCGTAGATAAGTCCCGCGCCAAGAAGGTCCTCAAAGTTGTTGAGGAACTCGGCTACAAAAAACACCGCGCCGCCACCGCACTCGCATCGGGCCGCACAAATCTAATTGCCGTCGTTATCGACGATGACCTCTCAATCTTCGCCGACCCGTTCTGGGGCACTGTTACCTCCGGCATCAGCCGAGTCCTAATGGAGAACGAGCTGCAGACCCTACTCATGGTTACCTCGGTGTCATCGGTTGACGGCCCCGTGGCGCACTACCTGCAAACCGGCGAGGTCGATGGCGCAATCTTCTTCCAGCTTCACAAAGACGCCCTTGTTCGCCGCCTGGCTAAGCAGGGCCTCCCGATCGTGATCACCGGCAGCCCACACGCGGCAAGTGACTTCGTTTTCGTGGACACCGACAATTTCGGTGGCGGCCAAGCAGCGACCAAGCACCTCATAAACCGCGGCTGCAAGAAGGTTGCCATCATCACCGGAGACATCGAGACCGTCGCAGGTCACCAGCGTCTTGACGGTTACCACCAGGCCTACCGCGAATTCGGCCGCGTGCCTTCGAAGGCCCTTCAAGCTCCAGGCGACTACTCCTACGAGAGCGGAAAGGCGTCGATGGCTAAGCTCCTCGACTCCCAACCAGACATCGACGGCGTCTTTGCCTGCAACGACCTAATGGCTCTCGGCGCTATTGCGACGATTGAAGAGCGTGGACTCCGTGTTCCCGACGACGTAGCCGTTATCGGCTTCGACGATAGCCTCGTAGCCCAGACTTCTCGCCCAGGTCTAACCTCTGTCCGCCAAGATATTGTTGCCCTCGGTGAAGCCGCAGCCGAACTCATGATCGCGCAACTGCGCAACGAGACAGTCGAGCCTCGCATCCTCCCAACCGAACTCGTCATTCGCGAGTCAGCCTAAAACCTTTCCGCTTAAACTAATCGGCCCCAAGCTTTCGCCTGGGGCCGATTAGTTTTTGGTTTTGTTACTTGACTGCCTTTACGGTGGTCGTCTTGCTTAGCGACAAGGTGGTTCCTGCCGAGTTCTTAGCGGTTACTAGAACGCGTAGGTACTTACCAATGTCGGTCTTGGTGACCTTGTAGTTAGCGCCAGTTGCACCCGAGATAACCGAGCACTTAGCCGATGCAGCAGGTGCTGCCGACGAAGTGGTGGTTGCCTTGTTGGTGCAGCGGTACCACTTGTAGGTGTAAGCGATGGTGGCCGTACCGGTCCACGATCCCTTGCCACCGGTTACGTACTTGCCAACCTTCGCGGTTCCACCAACGGTTGCGTGGCTGCGAACAGCTGGCTTTACCTTAGGGGCAACAACTGGGATTGCAGGGGTGGTTGCACCGTTGAATGCAATGTTGTCTACGTAGTAGGTGGTGTTTGCGCCAGCTACATCGAAGTCAGGGAACAGGGTTAGGTCAACGAACTCAGTGCTCGCGCTCCAGTCGGTTGCACCGGTGAAGTCGAACGTTAGAGTCTGCCAGCCAACCTTGGTTGCGGTCACGGTTACACCGACAGGTGCTGGCCATGGGCGAACCTCAAGGCGAACCTTCGAGTCAGCCTTTGCCGAGTAGTAGTTCATGGTGATGACCTTGTTGGTGCCGTCGGTGACCTTGGTGTCAGCAGCGAACTTGACGAGGTTTACACCCGCGTAAGTTGCAGCGCCCTGACCCTTGACCATCTTCAGCGCCTTGCCACCGTTGCCGCCAGCCGGAGCAGCTTCAATGGTGGTGGTTAGGCCTTCGAACGAACCCTGTGGCTTGTTTGCATCTGCGTTACCTACTGCTAGGCCACCTAGGGTGTCCGAGTCTTCGAAGGTTAGCAGGGTGCTGGTGGCAACACGAGGTGTTGGTGGAACAGCGATCACGTTAGCGATCGTTCCGCCGTTGAACGAGATGTTGTCGATCTCGTAAACCTGGCCGGTGTTGTCAATCTTAGGAACGCCAGTGTAGGTGTTGTCGTCTGCACAGAAGTTAGGGAACAAGGTAACAATGACGTATTCCTTGGCTGAGTCCCAGCCGCGACCGGTTGACATGTCGAACGATAGGGTGTTCATGCCTGGCTCGGTCTGGAGTGCCTTGGCTGCGAAGGACTGGTCACCAGCGGTTAGCTTCATCATCACACACGACGAAACGGTGTCGTTCGACCAGTAGTCCAGGGTGATTACCGACTTGTCGGCGGCGGTGAAGCGGTAGCCACTGTCGGCTAGGAATAGGTTTACACCCGACCATGGGTCACCAGCCTTGGTGAACTTCAGGGCCTTGCCGGTTAGGTTCGTGGTTGCGTCGATAGCTGCAGTAGCACCGCTGAAGGTACCCTGGCCACCTACTGCAACACCCTTGCCATTGTCGTTGTCCTCGAAGCTCAAGTAGAGCGGAGTGGCTTCGGCAGCGTGAGCTGGCGTGATGCCAGTTGCTAGCAAAGCGGTGGTTGCAAGCGCTACAGCAGCGCGTGAAACACCCTTGCGGAGCGATTTCGTTTTGAAGAACATTTTTGCCTTTCATAGTTTTTTATGAAAAGTGGCTTTGCGATCTCTCGTGCCTAGTCATGCACGGGTGAACACTTAAGTCACTCAAAACGCGCGCACACACGTCTAACTCGAATACTAGGCAAAAAAGGAACTTTGTGAAACCGATTTCACGGTTTAACAGACAAGCGTTACCGAATCTTTATTAAGTGGCAAAGACCTAGTTCAGGAGATCTGCGATCGAAGGCAGAATCTCGGTCGGCCTGAACGGGTACTTGGCAATCTCGGCGTCGTCGGCGATGCCGGTCAAAACGAGGACGGTGTGCAGCCCGGCCTCGATACCAGCGACCACATCGGTGTCCATGCGGTCACCAATCATGCCGGTGGACTCCGAGTGCGCGCCGATTTTGCGCATCGCGCTGCGGAACATCATCGGGTTCGGCTTGCCAACGATGTAAGGCTCCTTGCCGGTCGCCTTGGTGATTAGTGCAGCTACCGAGCCGGTGGCAGGCAGAACGCCCTCGGCCGAAGGTCCGGTGGCGTCCGGGTTGGTTGCGATGAATCGAGCGCCGGCGTTGATCAGGCGAATCGCCTTGGTCAGCGTCTCGAAGCTGAAGTTGCGGGTCTCTCCGAGCACGACGTAGTCCGGGTTCACCTCGGTCTGGGTGTAGCCGACCTCGTGCAGAGCGTGGGTCATGCCGCTTTCGCCAATAACGAATGCGGTGCCGTGCGGCTTTTGCTTGTTCAAGAACGCCGCCGTGGCGAGTGCCGAGGTCCAAATGCGATCCTCGGGAACGTCGAGTCCACCCAGGCGCAGGCGAGCCGACAGATCGCGCGGGGTGTAGATCGAGTTGTTGGTCAAAACCAAGAATGGAGTGCCGTCCGCCTGCCACTTAGCGATAACTTCAGCCGCGCCAGGAAGCGCGTGGCCTTCGTGAACGAGGACGCCGTCCATGTCGGTTAGCCAAGAGGTGATTGCACTGCGATCTGTCATGCGTAAAGGCTACCAAAGCGCCGATTACTCTAGATGAATGACCGAAAGCCACGAGCAGACCACCTGGGGCGTCGGCCCTTGGGAGGGGCCTTGGCCTACTGGCGACCACTTTGACCCAGAGCTTCTAGAAAACGGCGACACCCGAAACGTCCTCGACAAATACCGCTACTGGAAGATGGAGGCCATAGTCGCCGAGCTCGACTCGCGCCGACACAAGTTCCACGTAGCAATCGAGAACTGGCAGCACGACCTCAACATCGGCTCGATCGTTAGAACCGCGAACGCGTTCCTCGCCGCCGAAGTCCACATCATCGGACACCGCCGCTGGAACCGCCGCGGAGCCATGGTCACCGATCGCTACCAGCACGTTTGCCACCACCCGACAGTAGAGGACTTCCTCGCCTGGGCCAAAACTGAAAACCTGCCGATCATCGCCATCGACAACGTGCCCGGCTGCAAGCAAATCGAAACCTACAAAATGCCGGAGTCCTGCGTGTTCCTGTTTGGTCAAGAAGGCCCAGGTCTCAGCGAGCCAGCAATTGAAGCGGCCGACGTTGTGCTCGAGATCACGCAGTACGGCTCAACCCGTTCAATCAACGCGAGTGCGGCTGCGGCGATCACCATGCACGCCTGGGTGCAGCAGCACCTTTTCTAAACTCGCCCTGCGACTAAACTTATCTATGTGCCCGTCGGCACGAATCAAGCGAACTTCAGAAACGAGTTAGCCATGCCCGCAGTTGTTATTGTCGGCGCTCAGTGGGGCGATGAAGGTAAGGGTAAGGCGACCGACCTGCTCGCAGAACACATCGACTATGTGGTCAAGTTCAACGGTGGTAACAACGCCGGCCACACCGTAGTTATCGGCAACGAGAAGTACGCGCTTCACCTGCTTCCTTCGGGCATTCTGACTCCGGGAGTCGTCCCAGTTATTTCTAACGGTGTAGTCATCGACCTCGAGGTTTTGTTCCACGAGATTGACGCCCTGAACGCCCGTGGCATCGACACCTCAAAGCTTCGCGTTTCGGCTAACGCTCACGTGATCACCTCTTACAACGTGACGCTCGACAAGACTGCAGAGCGCTTCCTGGGTAAGCGCGCTATCGGCACGACAGGTCGCGGCATCGGCCCAACCTACGCAGACAAGATCAACCGCGTCGGCGTTCGAATTCAAGACATCTTCGACGAGAGCATCTTGCGCCAAAAGGTCGAGGCAGCACTCGTCAACAAGAACAACCTACTAACCAAGGTTTACAACCGCGCTGCAATCAAGACCGACGCGGTCGTTGCCGAACTCTTGAGCTACGCCGACCGCCTGCGCCCGATGGTCGCCGACACCGCGCTAGAACTTCACGAGGCAATCGAGTCAGGCAAGACCGTGCTGTTCGAGGGTGGCCAGGCAACCATGCTCGACGTTGACCACGGCACCTACCCTTTCGTTACCTCTTCTAACGCAACCGCAGGTGGTGCTTCGACCGGTTCGGGTGTTGGCCCAGGAGCTTTCAAGACCATCATCGGAATCGTCAAGGCCTACACAACTCGCGTTGGCTCGGGCCCGTTCCCGACCGAGCTATTCGACGAGTCCGGCGAGTTCCTGCGGAAGACCGGTCACGAGTTCGGCACCACCACCGGTCGCCCACGGCGTTGCGGTTGGTATGACGCCCCGATCGCTCGTTACTCGGCTCGCATCAACGGCCTAACCGACTTCGTATTGACCAAGCTAGATGTGTTGACGGGCCTCAAAGAGATTCCGGTTTGTGTGGCCTACGAGGTAGATGGCAAGCGAGTCGAAGAAGTGCCGGTCAGCCAGAGCGACTTCCACCACGCGAAGCCGATCTACGAAAACTTCCCTGGCTGGAGCGAGGACATCAGCACCTGCCGCACATTCGAAGAACTACCGGCAACCGCGCAGAGCTACATCCTGAAGCTTGAAGAGTTGAGTGGTTGCCGCATCAGCG
>JBEBBA010000006.1:0-15700 GCA_041158585.1 Actinomycetota bacterium | reverse complement strand
GGTTTGCACCGCAACTGCTGCGGCGATAAGAATTGCGACCACGATCTGCTTCCAGTCGGGGGCGACACCGGTCATGAGCAAACCGCTCTGCACGGTGAACAGAATCAGGGTGCCGAGGGCGGTGCCCCACATGCGTCCGATACCACCCATTAGCGAAGCGCCACCGATAACGGTTGCCGCAATCGCGTAGAGCTCCATACCCGCACCAGACGAGGGCGAGCCTCCACCTAGACGCACGTAGGCGTAGAAACCGGCGAAGCCCGAAAGAGCGCCCGAAACCAGGTAGATCTTGGCGGTGTGACGCGAAACATTGATACCGGCGGCACGAGCAGCGAACGCGTTCGAGCCGATCGCGTAGGTGTAAAGACCAAAGCGGGCCTTGTGCATGAACAAGCCCACAATCGCTGTGACGATGATCATGATCAGAACCATCGGCGAGAACAACCCGGTGTCGAAGGTGCGGACGTCAACGCCCGGCACGCGAATTGGGTTGATTAGTGAAAAGTCGTTTGGACCTTGGAGCGGCATTCCGCCCGAGATGATGATCGCCATACCGGCGGCAGCACCAAAGGTCGAGAGTGTTGCGATGAACGGCACGATCTTTAGGACGTTGATCAAAATTGCGTTGACTAAACCGACCAGAAGACCGGTGGCAACTGACACGACGGCCGCGATGGCCAGGGGTCCCCAGGCAGCTTGCCCGGTGAGCGTTGCGTCTAGGCCCATAACTCGGACCATTACAAAACCGGCAACGACGGTAGAGAGACTAACGGTGGAACCGACCGAGAGGTCGATTCCGCCGCTAATCACTACAAGGGTTTGACCGACAGCAAGCAGGATTAGTGCACCCCAGTCGGTGAGGATCGTGCTGAATACGCCCGTCGATAGGAACGTTCCATTCGAAAACGCCGTGAATACCGCTGACAACACGATCATCACAATGATGAGCAGTGAGGTCTGGTTTCCTACGAGCGAACGCACACGATCTTTCACGCTGATGCTCTGCTTGCTGTCGGTCATTTTTATACCTTGTGTTTCTGTACTAGTTGGTTGCTACGTAGGTGTACTTGGCGATGTCCTCGTCTGAGGTGTTGGCGTCAAGTGTCACGTTTGGAATAACTACGTCGCGGGTTGCTGGCTTCTTGCCGGTCTTGATGTACTCGACCAGGGTCTTGATAGCCAAACGAGCCTCAGCAGCTGGGTCCTGAGCGATAAGAGCGGTGAAGACACCGGCCTTGATCAGGTCAACGTTTGCTGGGTAAGCGTCGTAGCCAACAAGAGCGATCTTGCCGGTTAGACCCTTAGCCTGCAGTGCAGCAGCTGCACCCGATGCGTTGGTTCCGTCAATGGCGAAGATACCCGAAAGCTTCGGGAACTTGGTTAGCCAGTTGTTGACGTTCGACGATGCGGTCTGAGGGTTCGATGCCGAGTAGGCAACGTCAACGATCTCGATGTTTGGGTACTTGGTCGAGATTGCCTTCTTGAATCCTTCTAGACGTGCAACGTTGGTGGTTGCGGTTGCCGAGGTTAGACCAACGACGACCTGGTAGGTACCAGCTTCGCTGTAGCCAATCTTGGCGGCAATTGCGTCAGCAGCCTTTGCGCCACCGTCGCCGTTGTCACCGGTGATGAAGGTAACAACCTGCGAAAGGTCGGTGACGTGGGTGTCAACGTTAGCAACGGCGATTCCGGCAGCAATTGCCTTGTCGTTCGATGCCTGTAGACCATCTGGGTCGGTTGGGATTAGGACGAGGCCGTCTGGCTTCTGAGCGATGACGTTGTCAACGATCGGAACCTGGCTAGCTACGTCGTACTTCGATGGGTCGCCCTGCCAGATTAGCTTGACGCCCTGGGCTGCGGCTTCTTCCTCAGCACCTAGCTTCATTGCCTGGAAGAATGGGTCAGACTCTGCACCCATTACGAAGGCAATTGTTAGCTGCTTCTCAGCAGCGCAACCCGATGCACCGACGGCCACAGCCGCGGCAACACCAATGGCTGCAATCATTTTTAGCGCACGCTTCATGCGTTTCTCCTTGTTTGGTTTTGCTCTGCGACCCTGACCAAAAAATCAGTAGCTGCTTTGCGTGGTTTTTTTGCGAGAATTGCGAGAACGTTCTCGCATTTCCTAGTAAGATACTCGCAGAGGCAAAACAAAAACTACAAATTTTCTTGATAACGGTTTAGTTACGATAGACAACACCCGCGAAAAATAAGGAGGAGCGACGTGAAAAAACCAACGATCAACGACGTCGCCGCCGCCGCGGGTGTGTCGCGAGCAACTGCATCACGAGCTCTTTCCGACTACGGACGCATCTCAGAGGGCACCCGAAACCTCGTCAAAAAGGCCGCCGAATCCATCGGCTACACCCCAAACCAAGTCGCAAGATCCATGCGTGCCGGCAACACCAAAACCATCGGCCTGGTCATCATCGCCGACTTCACCAACGTCTTCTTCGACCGCGCAACCAAGGGCATCGTCGATGCCGCGAGAGCCAACGGCTACGAAGTTCTGATCTCCAACACCGACGAAAACTTGAAGGTCGAACGCGAGGCAATCCAAACCCTGCTCGAGAAACAGGTTGACGGCCTCATCGTCGTGCCCAGCACCGCCGCCGTCCACGACCACCTCGACCAGAAGAACCGAAACAACAAACCGCTCGTCACAATCGACCGCATGGTGCCCGGCATCAATGCCACGAGCATCACCACCAACGACTTCGAATCCTGCGAAGAAGCAGTCACCGAAGCCAAGCTCAAGAACCACAAAAACATGGCGTTCCTGATCGCCACCTCAACCGTTCAAGCCCCCCAAACCGAAAAGCCGATCCTCCAAAACTCCACCATCGAAGACCGCGTCAACGGCTTCATGAACGGCGTCATCGACAACAAAGTCAAAAACCCCACCTGGATCTTCTCCCCCGACGACCCGGCCAAAGCCGAGGAAGCAGTCCAAAAACTTCTAACCCAAAAGAACCCCCCAAGCATCATCTTCACGAGTAACAACGACATGGCCCTGGCGGTCCTAAGAACAGCCAACAAGCTCAACAAGAACATCCCCGACGACATCTCCCTCGTCACCGTGGACGACTCTCAATGGCTCGAAGCAATCGCCCCCGGCATCGCCGTCGTCGAACGCCCAGTAGATGAACTAGCCAAGCTCGCCGTCGAAAAACTCATCGAACACATCAACAACAAAAACAAAAAACCCGAAAAGATTGTCCTACCGACAAACCTCATCACCCGCGGCTCCATCAAAGACAAAAGATAAAGAGAAACATGATCCTCGTAATCGGCGAAGCACTCATCGACCTAATTGAGAACCGCTACCAGCCAAGTGCCTTCACCGCCATCGTCGGCGGAGCCAACCTCAACGTCGCCACCGCCCTAGCCAAACGAGAAACCCCCCACACCTTCTATGCCAGGATGTCATCCGACCGCTTCGGCCAAATCATCCGCGAGAAGCTGACCAGCAACAACGTCAACTTCAAAGACTCGATCATCACAAACGACAACAGCACCCTAGCCATCGTGAGCTTGAACGAACAAGGAGTCCCCAACTACTCCTTCTATGTCAATGGCACCGCCGACTGGGGCTGGCAACCAGAAGACCTCCCCACCCAAGAACAACTGAACAAAGACCAAATCAACTGCATCCAGTTCGGCTGCCTCACCATGGCCATGGAACCCGGCAACCTAGTCATCGAAAACTGGGCCAGAGAACTAAAAGAAATAACCATCTCCCACGACATCAACATCCGCTCCGCCCTCGGCTTCGACCCCGAGAAAGAAAGAGAAAGAGTCGAACGAACCAACAAGTTCTCCCACATCATCAAAGCGAGTGACGAAGACATCCAATGGCTCTACCAAAACCAAAGAGACGTTGACGAAGTCGCCCAAGAGTGGGCAACAGACGGAAAGATAATCCTCATCACCCGAGGAGCCGACGGCGTATCCATCTTCAGAAACGAAGAAAGAATGGACGTCCCCTCTAGAAAGATCAACGTAGTCGACACCGTAGGAGCCGGCGACACCTTCTGCGCCAACCTCCTCGGCCAACTCCACGACAACAACTACCTCGGCAAAGACCTAACCCAGATCCCCTCAGAAGACCTAAAGAACTACGTTTACATCGCCGGCATGGCCGCATCAATCACCTGCGAGCGAGCAGGCTGTGAGCCTCCCACCCAGGAGGACTTGAAGGCAGTACTTAGCTCCCTTTAGGCAACTCTCACAGCAGAAGCAATTTTCAATAGCTCGACATCCATTGGCTCTCTAAGAGCCCAGCGTATGGACATTGGCTTCGAACCCGAGTGACTGACGTAGTCTGCGAGGCCCACGAGCTTGAACGGTCCACCATTGCTGGATTCGCGAATCGCAATTAGGACGTCGTGCTCCGTCTCGCCCTGGTTGATGTAACGAATACCTGCTTTAGTTCCTGAGTCGTCCTTGTTCTGTGTCTGCCAGATAAACGTGTCTTTGTTGATCGCGTAGTCGTTGTACCTAGTTGCCTCCGAAAATTTCTTCTCGTCCTTCACAAGGTTCACGAAGAACAAGTCAAGATCAAGAGGTTGCAGATACTCAACTCCGGTCTGGTGACCACGTGATTTTCTGGTTTTCTTTAGCCCAAAATCACCTTCGAAACCAGCCCAACCGACTGCCGCGAGAAGCTCATCACGTGCGTAAGTAGCGTGAGCAAAAAGAGGGAGTTTGGCAGCCTTAAACCCGATCGGGGAAACCAGCGCTAGAGCCTCTTTTTGTTGCAATTCAAGAATTGAAATCAGTTCTGAAACTCCCACACGATACTTCAGGATCTCTTTTAGTCCATGATCTACGCTCTGTGCTTCCGTCCCATCAGGTAGCTTCGCATCGGGCATCAATAGCCAAAACAACATGTTTTTTAGACGCTCGGATTCGCCGTCAAGGTTGCTGCCAAAATTACCGTTCAGAAACTCTAGGTACTTGATGCATCTCAGCTTGTCATTCACCCCAAGCAGGCGTGAACCAGATTTAGCCAACCGAATGTCCCCGTCAGTAATCTTTAGCAATCCCTCAAGATTGGAGTCTCGAAGGAGCTCGGTCCAAGAAGTCTTTTCGAGGACATCGACGGCAGACCTCTCCGTGCGCTTGAGGAAAGAAGCAAAATCAGTGACTCTTTCGGCTTCCACATCACGCTTAAGCGATGCTAGACCGTTCGTTACCTGAGCCTTTATGTTTTCTAAGACACTTGATTGAGCTAGCTCGTCAAGCACCACACTGACGCCACCCGGCAGGTTGGGAAAGCCCGATTCTATCTGGCGCTTGAGGGAGGAACCTTTTGCCCCCGTCAATGATTCGAATCTGCGATCCATGCGGAACTCTCGGCGATGCAAACCAATGAAATCAAGCACCGTGACAGAAGACTTACCCGGATGTTTTCTCAATCCACGGCCTAGCTGCTGAAGAAAAACGACCGAACTCTCGGTGGGCCTAAGCATGACCACGGTATCGAGCTCAGGGATGTCCACGCCTTCGTTGAAAACGTCAACTGAGACTAACGCGTTGGTTTCCCCGCTCTTCAGTTTGGATACAGACTTAGTTCTTTCGGCTGAGTCAGTTTCGCCAACAACCAGCTCGGCCCTAATCTTGCTGCGATTCAGTAACTCGGTGATGTACCTGGCGTGCTCGACATCAACGCAAAAGAACAGCCCGCGCATTGAGCTCAAGTCATCCACGTTGAGTTCAAGCTGCTTCATGAGTAGGCGATCTCGAATGTCATTTCGAGTGACTTTGGAACTCAGTTCCTTAGTGTCGTACTTCCCGCTGGACCATCCAATCGACGAGTAGTCGATCTTTTCACCGATACCGAAGTATTGGAATGGGGCAAGCAAACCTAAGTCCATGGCGTCCCAAAGACGCAACTCGGACGCAATTCTTCCTTCAAAGAACTCGTCTTGAACACGTTTTCCGTCTGCGCGTTCAGGCGTTGCGGTAAGCCCCAGAAGCTCATGCGGCTCAAAATGATGGATTAGAGATTTATAAGTCGGGGCACTTGCGTGATGAAACTCATCAATGACGATGTAATCGAATTTATCTTTCTGTAAATCTGCAAGATCGATAGCAGCCATACTCTGAACCGACGCAAAAACGTGATTCCACGCTTTGGGTTTTTGCCCGTCAACCAGCAATTCTCCAAAGTTGTTGTCCTGCAATACCTCTGCGAAGGTCCGACGGGCCTGCTCCAGGATTTCTTTTCTATGAGCGACAAAAAGCAACTTAGGGCGAATGCCCAGGGTCGATTGAAGCCGCTTGTAATCCAAGGCGGCAAGGACAGTTTTGCCTGTGCCCGTTGCAGCCACGACCAGGTTGCGGTGATTGTCTAGGACCTCACGCTCTCGAGACAAATCTTCAAGCATCTTGACCTGGTGCTGCTTCGGTTCAATATCGAAGCCCTTTAGGAAAATGGTCGGGAAGACGGCATCAGATTTCTTATAGTCGGCTCGCGCCAAAGCCTCCTCTAGTTTTTCCGAATCTCTGGCTGGAACGTAATCCTTGAATTCACCGCCACCCCAATAGCCTTCAAAAGCGATTGAAAAGTGTCGCAGCAGATTAGGGGATGCGATCTGGCTGAGTCGAACATTCCACTCCATGCCGTCTGAAAGTGCGGGGTCGCTCAAGTTTGAACTGCCAACGTATGCGGTTGAAAAGCCAGAATCCCTGTGGATCAGCCAGGCCTTGGCATGCAACCGGGTTGAATTCGTATCGAAGCTGATTCGAACCTCAGCTCCGAACTCTTCAACTAACCGATCGACAGCCGCCTTATCAGAAGCCCCGAGATATACAGAAGTAAGAATTCTGACTGGAACATTTCGATCTCTGAGCTGCTTCAGTGCGGACTCAATCGACCGAACGCCGCCCTTCTTAATGAAGGCCATGATGATGTCCACCCGGTCTGCGCTGTCAAGCTCTAATCGAAGTTCACTGCCCAGGTTTAAGTCCTTGACGGAATTAGTGAGCAGGGCAAGCTCACTTAGTGGAGTCGAAGGCCTCTTCTCAAGGTGCTTTGTTCCATTTTTCGTCTTACTGGAAGCAAGAGAGGCGAGCTTCTTTAGCTCACGAACTGGCACCAAGCGTTCTTCTGATTCGACAGTGTCCAGAAGCTGATTCGCCAGGGTGACTTTTTCGACGTCAGAGTTCAATGCCTGCAGTTTTAGGAAGACCTGCTCAGCTACAAGACGGGCGATGTGAGTATTGGCCTCAGTGGAATCAGAGAAGGCAGAAACCTCCTGAACTTCGTAACTCGAGATCAAAGACGCAATTCTCTCAGTCACAATTTGGTCGTAAAGACCATCTGGTAACTGAGGCTGATTTTCAGCTTGCTTCGACATGGGCCCCATAACTTCCGCTCATTGAATATCGTAAGTTAGCCCAACGACCATAAGTCACAGGGGTAGATCACGACGTGACCCAAAGAACGCCATCGTTCTTTGTTTATAGTTGAAACCCCCACCGGGCCAACGACCTTGGAGTCTGTGTGCCGATGCTGCAGCCGCTCAGGTGCTGGGCTCCGGAGTGAAGCTTGACCCAAGTTTGGTGGTTGGCGACTCTTTGGCGGTGCGAGCACGTTGCGCAGCGGAGGCTGGCAACACTGCAGCGGCTCGCCGTTTTGGGCGCCAGGCGATCAAGTCGTATCTTGCCGGCGGTTTCTCGAGCAAGGCTGCTTCGTTGGCGGAGCTGTACCTCTAGGTCTTTACTTATCCACCAGTTGGATTTACTCTGTCTGTATTACATGTAATACAGGAGAGACTTATGGCTATGTTGACTTTGCGAGTTTCGGATGATCTGAACGATCGACTCACGATGATGGCCGAGAAGACTGGCCGCACCAAAACCTGGTTTGTTAAGAAGCTCATTCGTCAGGGGTTAGACGATCTCGAAGAAGAGATGCTCTTGGAGATTATGTACAAGGAGTTTGTTGCAGAGGGTGGGCGCGGAAACGAACCGAGCATCCCCCTTGACGAATTAGAGGCGTTCTTTGCACAAGAAGACCTGGAAGATCAAACTGCTAAAAAACGCAGCGAAACAGCTCAAAAAACTCGACCCTCACGTAAAGCAGGCGATTGAGAAATACCTCCGAGAATTGGAGACACTCGAAGATCCATTAGCCCTCGGAAAGCAACTCAAGGGCGATTGGGCTGGGTGCTACAGCTTTCGTGTGCACAAGTATCGAATAATCTGCGAACCGTTCGAGGAATACCTTTTGATTGAGGTAATCAAAGTTGGTTGGCGCAAAGACGTTTACGACTAGTTCGGCAGAACCTTCAAGGTCTTGAGGCTTGGGTCGGCGACGAATGCGATGCGCACGCCTGAGTCTCTTGCTGCGAATAGGGCGTCGAGTGCTTCGCGGGTGATTCGCTCACCTGGGCTTAGCACGGGGACTCCCGGTGGGTAGGGGCAAATCATTTCGGCGCTAACTCGGCCAACTGCTTGCTCTGCCTCGACAACTTCGTAGCCGGCGAAGAACGCTTCCCTCGGGCTTACCACTACGTCGGGTTCGATGCGGAAGCTGGCTGCAATTTCGATTGGGCGGAGTTCGCCTCGGTGGCTGTTGACGCTTTCGATGATTCGGTCGATCAGGTCGTCGATGCGGTCTGGGGTGTCGGCGAAGGTGATCATCGGGATCACTAGATCGCGGTTAGCCATTTCGACGTCGATGTTGGCGTTCAGTAGGTCTTGTTCAACTCGGTTGCCATCGGCTCCGACGCTGCTGAGCAGGATAACCATTTTGAGCGGGTCGATGTATTCGCCATCGATGACTTTGATGCCTTCGGCCATCAGTTTGGCGCGTCCGCGTTGGGTGGCTTCGATGATTGGACCGATGAGTTCGCGCCCGTGGCGTTGCAAGAGGGCTCTGGCGGCGTCGATACTTGCCAGGATTCGGCCGGACATGCTGGTGGTCAGCGTGGCGTCATACATCTTGTTCAGGCGCGCGAGATCGACGAAGTCTTTCTTGGCGAGGATGAAACTCGCTTGAGAGTAACTCGGCAAGGTTTTGTGGGCGGAGGTTACGACGATGTCGGCGCCCTCGGCGAGCGGGTGGTTGGGGAGGTCGGGGTGAAAGCCGAAGTGGGCAGCCCAGGCGGCATCGACGACTAGCGGGATCCCGAAGTCGTGGGCGACTTTGCTCAGGCGCGGGATGTTGCTCATGGTGCCGACGTAGCTTGGCTCGCCGATGAACACGGCTTTGGCGTCTGGGTGTTGCTCGAGGGTTTCGCGTAGGAGGGTGCTCGGCAGGTATTCGGGTAAGCCGGTTTCAGGGTTGATGATCGGCTTGACCCAAACGGGGGTGACGCCGGCGTAAACGAGTCCGACTGCAACTGATTTGTGAAGGGTTCTAGAGACGATGACTTTGTCGCCGGGGCCGGCAACGGCCATCACGGATGCGTGGTTGGAACCGCTCGAGCCGTTGACTCCGAAGCGGCAGAGGTCGGCGCCCCAGAGGTCGGCGGCGAGTTGTTCGGCCTCGAGGATGAGGCTCGGTGAGATTCGGTGGGGGTGATTGCCAGGGAGCACTGGGATGTCGCCATCGACCACGGCTCCGGTGAGGTCTAGTCGGCCTTTGTGGCCGGGGATCTGAAAGGGTGACCTATCGGTCTCCATGTCGCGGATCCACGCGTCTAAAAGGGGTGCGCTTGAGCGCAAGCCCATGGGGTCTTTCGTGTCGAGAAGGGTAGCTGCGCCAAACGCTCGTGACAATATCCCAACCTTTCAAAGAAGACGAAGGGACCGGACCTTTCGGCCCGATCCCCTCATCACTGAGTTTTAGTTTTAGTTCTTAGAACTCGACCTTGGTGCTGTTTGCGTCGATCAAGATGCCAGGACCAAAGGTGGTCGAGAGGGCGATCTTCTGGACGTAACGACCCTTCGAGCTCGAAGGCTTGAGGCGCAGGATTTCGTCCAGAGCGGTTCCTAGGTTCTCGCCTAGCTGCTCCTTGGTGAACGATGCCTTGCCGATGATGAAGTGCAGGTTAGCCTGCTTGTCAACGCGGAACTCGATCTTTCCGCCCTTGATGTCGGTGACAGCCTTGCCGGTGTCTGGGGTTACGGTACCGGTCTTAGGGTTTGGCATGAGGTTACGAGGACCAAGAACCTTACCTAGACGACCAACCTTGGCCATGAACTCAGGGGTCGAAACGGCCGAGTCGAAGTCGGTCCAGCCTGCGGCCACCTTCTCGATTAGCTCGTCGCCACCGACCTCGTCTGCACCTGCTGCGACTGCAGCGTCTGCTGCGGCACCTGTCGCGAACACGATGACGCGGGCGGTCTTACCGGTTCCGTGCGGAAGCGAAACGGTTCCGCGGATCATCTGGTCTGCCTTGCGAGGGTCAACGCCAAGCTTGACTGCGCACTCGATGGTGCTGTCGAACTTGCTCGAACCGGTCTCACGAATGATCGTGACTGCCTCGGCTGGGGTGTAGAACTTGCCTTCTACGATCTTTGCTGCTGCGGCCTGGTAGGCCTTGCTGCGCTTTGCCATGCTGTTATTCCTTTGTTAGGTCACAGTAGTGGTCAGACGAACCGCGCCCGGTTCTCCCACGACTATTGGTTTTTGTTGCGTGTTGTGTTGCTGGTTTTGGAGCTTAGAGCTCGCAGTTGATTCCCATGCTGCGGGCGGTTCCTGCGATGATCTTTGCTGCTGCCTCAACGTCGTTGGCGTTTAGGTCAGACATCTTCTGCTCAGCGATCTTCAGAACCTGCTCGCGGGTTAGGGTTGCGACCTTCACGGTGTGAGGGGTCGATGAACCCTTTGCGACTCCGGCAGCCTTCTTGATTAGCTCGGCTGCTGGTGGGGTCTTTAGAACGAAAGTGAACGAGCGGTCTTCGTAAACGGTGATCTCAACTGGGATCACGTTTCCGCGCTGGTCTGCGGTTGCGTTGTTGTACGCGGTGCAGAACTCCATGATGTTCACGCCGTGCTGACCAAGTGCAGGACCAATCGGTGGAGCTGGGTTAGCAGCGCCCGCCTGGATCTGAAGCTTGATCATGCCGGTGATCTTTTTCTTCGGTGCCATTTGTTTTCCTTTTTGTTTAGTTTGTTAAGTCTTAGCTGAGTGGGCCGACCTGGTCGAACGCTAGTTCAACCGGGGTCTCACGCTCGAACAGCGAAACGAGAACAGTGAGCTTGCCGCTCTCTGGCTTGATCTCGCTGATGGTTCCTGGCAGACCAGCGAATGAACCGTCGCGGATCATGATGCTCTCGCCAACCTTGAAGTCCACGACGATTGGAACCGCGCGCGACTTGCCCTTGACGGCAACGCCCTTGGCAGCAGCCTTCGCGGCAGCTTCCTCAGGTAGCTCGAAGAGCCACTTCTTCAGCATGGCGAAAGCTTCGTCTGGGCGAAGTGGGCTCGGGTTCATCGAGTTACCAACGAAACCGGTGACGGCTGGGGTGTGACGGATTAGGTCCCACGACTCGTCGGTCATGTCCATGCGAACTAGCACGTAACCAGGGATGCGAACCTTGGTGACAAGCTTGCGCTGACCGTTCTTGATCTCGACGGTGTCCTCTAGCGGAACCTCGATCTGGTGGACGTCGTCGCCACCCTCAACGGTTAGCTTGCGGTTTTCGATGTTCTGCTTTACGCGCTTCTCGTAACCGGCGTAGGAGTGAACGATGAACCACTTGCCAGGCAGAGCCTTGAAGTCCGCGAAGAACTGAGCGTACGGGTCATCGCTAACCTCGGCTGCAGCGGCTGGAGCCTCGGCGGCAACTTCTTCTTCACTAACAACGTGCATCGCTTCTTCTTCGGCAGCAAGCTCGAAGTCGGCAGCGGTTTCGCCGTCTGCGCTCTCTGGAGCGTCGATTACCTCGAGGGTTTCCTCGGTGGCGTCGGCGATCTCAGAAGCGAAGTCTTCGCGAATCTCGTCAGTCATTTGGGTTCCTTACTAAAAGCTTTGTCGGTTAGTTCGTCGGGGTGAAAGCCCAGATGACCAGCTGGCCGAAGCCCCAGTCAAGCAAGCTCAAGATGATCATCACTACGACCACGAAGCCGAGGACGACTCCGGTGTAGTTGCGAAGTTCCGACCAGGTCGGACGCGAAACCTTCTTGATTTCGCCCCAGACCTGCTTGAAAAACAGCGGAATGCGACCAAAGAAGCCACGCTTAGCGCGATCGGCCTTGGCCTTCTCTACGAGGTCTTCTGAGACCTCTTGCTCATCTGCCATGAGTCATTCCTTACTTCATCGATAAAACCGTTAGGTTCTGCAGGGCGGACAGGACTCGAACCTGCAACCTGCGGTTTTGGAGACCGCTGCTCTACCAATTGAGCCACCGCCCTAAATGGGCATCGACACCTTCAAGACCGTCTTGCAACGGGCACACTTCTAGATTGAATCTAAGAATGATTTATTTGCCAGATTAGGCTCTCGAAGTTGTCAACTTCCTTCTAGGAGTTTAGCCCGAAAACCCTTGAAAATGCAAAGGGAAAAACTTGGTGGGCTAGGCTTAAACCCGTGACTGACTTCCCTCGAATCTCAAAACGTATTGGTTCTATTGCCGAGTCGGCAACCCTCAAGGTTGACGCGAAGGCGAAAGGGCTCCAGGCCGCTGGCCGTCCGGTGATTTCGTATGCCGCCGGTGAGCCAGACTTCGCCACCCCGGAGCACATTGTTGAGGCCGCTGTTGCAGCTGCTCGCGACCCGAAGAACCACCGCTACACCCCTGCGATTGGTTTGCCAGAGCTGCGCGAGGCGATCGTTGTAAAGACTCGCGAAGACTCGGGCACCGACTACACCGCGGCTCAGGTTGTTGTTACCAACGGTGGCAAGCAGGCGGTTTACCAGGCTTTTGCAACCCTGCTCGACCCGGGCGACGAGGTTTTGCTGCCTTCGCCATACTGGACCACCTACCCAGAGGCGATCGCCTTGGCCGGCGGCAAGACCGTTGAGGTTTTCGCAGGTTCAGACCAGAACTACAAGGTCACCGTGGCACAGCTCGAAGCCGCCCGCACCCCGAAGTCGAAGGTTTTGCTGTTCTGCTCGCCTTCAAACCCAACCGGCTCGGTTTACTCTCGCGAAGAGGTTGAGGCGATCGGTCGTTGGGCTTACGAGAACGGTCTATGGATCATTTCGGACGAGATTTACCAGAACCTCACCTACGACGGCATCAAGGCTGTTTCGGTCACCGAAGCTGTGCCAGAGATGATCGACCGCACGATTTTGGTGAACGGTGTTGCGAAGTCTTACGCGATGACCGGTTGGCGTTTGGGCTGGATGGTCGGCCCGCTAGACGCGATGAAGGCTGCCGGTAACCTGCAGTCTCACCTATCCTCGAACGTTTCTAACATCTCGCAGCGCGCTGCTATCGCGGCTCTTACCGGCCCGCAGGACGAAGTCGTTGCGATGCGCGAGTCGTTTGACCGCCGCCGCAAGCTGGCCGTCGCCGAGCTGAACAAGATCCCCGGTTGGGTTGCCCCGATGCCGGAGGGCGCGTTCTACGTTTACTCCGACGTCTCAGGTTTGCTCGGTCGCGAGTGGGGTGGGGTTCAGATCAACACCTCGCTAGAACTTTGCGACTACATCCTCGACGCAGCTGAGGTTGCTCTAGTGCCGGGTGAGGCGTTCGGCCCTTCGGGTTACGTTCGCATGAGCTACGCGCTTGGCGATGGCCCACTACTCGAGGGCATTCAGCGCCTGCAGAAGCTATTCGCTTAGGGCTAGAAGCCGATTAGGTTCGGCTCTGGCACCAGGTTTACGCCGTAGCGGTTCGAAACCGTAGTTTGAATAAACCTTGCCAGTTCGACGACTTCGCTCGCGCTGGCTCCCCCGCGGTTGGTGATGGCCAGGCAGTGTTTGCTCGAGGTCGCCGCTTTTGAGTTGCCGAGTTTGAAGCTCTTGCCGATTCCGGCGTGTTCGATGAGCCATGCGGCGCTGATCTTTACGTCGCCGTTCGGCTGCTCCCAGCGCGGGACGTTGATCGGCAGGCCGCTGGCGAAGCCGAAGCTCACGATTGGGTTGGTGAAGAACGAGCCGCAGGAGTGGGTGTCTAGGTCGGATTCGTTGAGAACCATGCCTTTTTGCGCGCGCGTTTCGAGCACCGCTTCACGGATTTCTTTTGGAGTGGTGACTACTTTGCCAACGGCTTCGGTGAGGCGATCCAGCGTCGATGGGGTTTCGCTCAACTCAAACTCGACCCAGGTGATCACGCCGAGCTTGCCGCGTTTGAAGATGCTGTCGCGGTAGCCGAAACCCAGTTCGCTGGCTTCTAGTATTTGCACCCCGTGCGTTTCGTAATCGAGGAACTCTACGCGGGTGATGGTGTCGGCAACCTCTTGGCCGTATGCCCCGATGTTCTGCACCGGCGAGGCTCCCACGCAACCGGGGATCCCGCTGAGTGCTTCGACGCCGCTGAGGCCGAGTTCGACGGTGTGGGCGACGAATGCGTCCCAGTCTTCACCGGCTTGCACTCTGAGGCGGTTGCCTTCGCGTTCGATGCCGAGGTTGGCGGTCTTGATGACGGTTAGGTTCTCTAGGTTGTCGGCTGCGACGATGTTGCTGCCGCCACCTAACACCAGCCAGTCAACGCCTCGACTCCAAACTTCGAGGGTTAGTTCGATGAGCTGATCGCGAGACTCGGCAACCAGCAACTCGGCGGGGGTTCCGCCGACTCGCATGGTTGTCAGTTCGCTAAGTTTTGTCATTCGTTAGAGGCGAACTCGAACCTGAGCCTTGCCGAGCACGGCGGTTTCGTTGAAGGTCGTGGTGAGGTCAACGCGGACCTCGTTCTTCTCGGCATCGATCTCGGCGATCTTGCCTGTCACAACAACCACGGCGCCATCCTGGGCATCGACGTCAACCATCTTGGTGAAGCGGGTCGAGTAGTCAGAGACCTTGCCAGGGTCGCCGACCCAATCAACGGCTACCTGAACCGAAACGCCCATGGTGAGCATGCCGTGGGCAATAACGCCTGGCAGACCGACCGATTTGGCGAAGTCGTCGCGGTAGTGGATCGGGTTGAAGTCGCCCGAAGCACCTGCGTAGCGAACAAGGCTGTCGCGGGTCAGTAGGAACTCTTTGCTGCCGATAACTTGGCCGACCTCGAGGCTGGCGATGTTGATGTGGGTCATTCTTCGCCCCTAACAATCAGCGTCGAAATCGCGGTGCAAACCAGCTCTTTCTTGGCGTCAAAGATTTCGGTGTTGAACGCGATCATCGAGAGGTTGGCAACGTTCTTCACGCTCGCGACCGAGAGCTCGCTGGTGAGTTCATCGCCCGCGACGATGGGGCGGACGTGAATAAAACGCTGGTCACCGTGAACTACGCGCGAAAAGTCGATGTAGGCTTCTGGGTCGGCTAGGACGGTTTTGAGGCTGCGTTCCTGGATCACAACGGCGAAGGTCGGTGGCGCGATGACGTCCTCGTAGCCGGCCGCCTGGGCTGGCAGAACGTCGAAGTTCAAAGGGTTGTCTGATTTGACCGCGTGGGCGAACTCGCGGATTTTCTCGCGACCGACCAGGTATGGATCGGTGGCGGGGTATTTCTTGCCCTCAACATTTGGATTGACCACGGTTCAAGATTAGTCGTGGAAGTCATGGAAATCGTGAGTAGCTAGGGCGGGACTCGAACCCGCGACCCCACGATTATGAGTCGTGTGCTCTAACCACCTGAGCTACCCAGCCGCAGAGCCCCGAGACAGGATTGAACTGTCGACCCCTTCCTTACCAT
>JBEBBA010000005.1:0-3220 GCA_041158585.1 Actinomycetota bacterium | reverse complement strand
CTGCGACGAACGCCGGGCTGCTGATCAGCCTGACTCTGGTGTTCACGCCAATTCTGGAGAGCGCGTGGAGCAGGAACTGGTTGCCCAAGACCTACTTCATCGCCGTCACGGTGTCGATTGTTGGAGTACTGCTACTGGTTTCGGGCAACGGGTTCAAAGAGCCAAACTTCGGCGACTTCCTGATGCTGCTAGCCGCCTTGATTCGAACCTTCCACGTCACAGCTCAAGGTCGATTCACCAAGGGTCGGAAGGTTTCATCTTTCAACGCAATTTCACTGCAGATGCTGGTTTGCGGCCTGATCTATTTTGTTTTGGACGTGCCCGGCACGATCAATGCGCTGGAGACCTTCGAAGCCCAGCAGTGGAGCGCAACACTGTTCCTGATTTTGTTCTGCACGATATTCGCCTTTGCAACTCAACTCTGGGCGATTCGCAAGACCTCGGCTTCTCGCGCATCTTTACTGCTCAGCACCGAGCCTGTTTGGGCAGTGGTTATCGCAGCTGGAATCGGCGGTGAACTGCTCGGCCCGATTGGAATTCTGGGGGCGGCTCTGATCATCGGCGCCAGCATGTTCGGCCAACGCATCGAGGCTCGCTTTAGAGAGGGCTTATCGGGATCCTGAGTGCTGCCGGAGCAACCACCGGCACAATCGGGACTCGCGGTGGCGTCGCCTTGATTGGCGCAAACCGGAAGCCAAGACCCGGGCGGGCATCGCCCTCACCCTTGTTAGGCCAGTGCGCGCAAGCCCATTCGGCCTGAGCCGTGATGCTTAGCGAAGGATTCACGCCGGGGTTTGCCGAGAGCGTCGAGCCGTCGAAAATGTGCAGCCCAGGGACACCGAATGCCCGAAGGTAGGGGTCAACAACACCCTTATCTGGACTTTCAGCAATGACGCATCCGCCGAGGAAGTGCGCTGTCATCGGGATGCCGAACGGCTCGGTGACTACAGCGCCGGCGGTGCCGTCCATGTCTTCGGCTAAGTCGCGAGCTGCCTCGTGACCCGCTTTCACCCAGGAAGGGTTTGGCTTGCCAAGGCCCTGTCGGCTCGAGAGAGTCTTACCGAAAATGCCGCGTTTGAGGAAGGTGGTGAGCGAATTGTCTGCGGTTTGCATGACTAGAAGGATGAGTGTGCGCTCGGACCAGTGCCTCAGGTTGTAGAACTTAGGTAGGCGATGAATGTTCTTCAGGGTGTTCCAGATCAGGCGACCGAAGTTTGGCGCTTGGCCCTTAGAACCGGATGCCATCACGCTCTGCATCAGAGCCATGAAGTTTGAACCCTTGCCGTAGCGAACCGACTCGATGTGAGTGTGTTCGTCCGGGAAGTAGGAGGAAGTGATAGCCGAACCAGTTGAGTAGTCAACGTCGTCGCGGCGAGAAACCACGCCGAGCAGGCTTTCGGAATTTGTGCGACTGAGTTGACCGAGCATTGGGCTAAGGCCCTGGAGGTTGCCGTTTGCCTTGACCTTCTGAAGGAGCTTGGCGGTACCGAGCGCTCCGGCGGCGACAACCACCTGTTTCGCTGTGATCGAAGCCTTCGAGCCACCTGAGGTCGCCCGAGTTTTGACTTTGAAGCCACTCTCGTCGTCGACTATGTCGGTAACTGTGGTGAGTTCACGCACCTCTGCCCCGGCCTTTTCGGCGAGGTAGAGGTAGTTCTTGACCAGTGTGTTTTTGGCTCCGTGACGACAGCCCGTCATGCATTCACCGCAGTTGATGCAACCGGTGCGATCTGGCCCTTTGCCACCGAAGAACGGGTCTTTGACAGTCTTGCCTGCCTCGCCGAAGTGGACACCGACCGGCGTCAACCTGAAGGTGTCGGCCTTGCCTCGGCGCTGAGCCAGACGCGAAAGAGCGTCGTCGCTGGGGCTGAAGAAGGGATTCGTGACAACCCCGAGCATCTTCTCGGCCTGGGCGAAATATGGGTCTAATAGTTTTTGCCAGTCGGCAATTCCCGCCCAAGATCCGGTATTGAAGAAGGACGCCGGTGGTCGATACAGGGTGTTGGCATAAACCAGCGAACCGCCCCCGACGCCAGCGCCCGACATCACCATGACGTTGCGCAAAAAGTCGATGCGCTGAATGCCTTTTAGCCCGAGTCGCGGGAAAAACAGGAATTTCTTGAGCTCCCACGAGTTTTTGGCAAACTCGTGATCTTCAAACCTGGCACCCGCTTCGAGGACGCAAACCCGATAACCCTTTTCAGTGAGTCGCAACGCAGCAACCGACCCTCCGAAACCGGAGCCGATGATAACTACGTCGTAGTCGTGCAAGCTTACGGGTGCCTTAGCGGGCTAGCCGGCATGCGCTCCTGGGCGTGCCACTTGACGTTGTAACCGGTTGAGGATGCGAGTAGGTCCAAGAATGGAATCGGGTCGAAAACCTCAGGCCCGACGACTCCAGAGCCACTCCATTCGCCCTTGGCGATTAGCTCGAGAGCCACTAGCGGGTTGAAGGCCGTCTGCCAAACAACGGCTTGGGCGTCGTACCTTGCCATGGTTTCGGCGTTGTCGGCAACGTTGTAGATGTAAGTTGCGCGGTCTTTGCCGTCTTTGTCCTTGCCGGTTACAAGCACTCCGGCGCAGGTCTTGCCCTCCATGCGCGGGCCGATGGTGGCTGGGTCAGGCAGCACCGCTGCGACCATGTCGCGCGGGGCTACGTCAACAGGGCCTTGAGCCGAGCGAACGCGGTGTGGCTTGGTTTGGTCCAGACCAAGTTTGTGCAGGGTTTGCAGAATGCCGATGAACTCCTGGCCGAGTCCGTACTTGAAGGTGACCTTCTTGGCCTTGAGGGTGCGAGGAAGCATGGTTACTTCTTCGTGCTCGACGTTCACGCACTCGACCGCGCCGATGCCCTCAGGGAACTCGAAGATCTCCGGTTCACTGAACGGTGCAGTGGTGTAGAAACCGCGATCGGCCTCCCAGATCACCGGCGGGTTTAGGCATTCCTCGATGGTTGTCCAAATCGAGAACGATGGAGCGAAGATTTCGTTGCCTTCTTCGTCGCGAACAACGAGGTTGCCGCCGTCTTTGACGCTGATCTCATCGATCTCCGAGAAAAGCTGGTCTTGCGCGTAGCGGGCGAAAACGTTGGACATTCCCGGCTCAACACCCATGCCAACCAGCGCGAGGAGCCCTGCGCGCTCCCACTGCTCGTTTAGCGCGTACTGCTGGTCGCCGAGCTTGATGCCTGGCAGGTGGTGCGGGTCTTCTGGGTGAGCCT
>JBEBBA010000004.1:0-6123 GCA_041158585.1 Actinomycetota bacterium | reverse complement strand
GCCATGACCAGTTCGCGGGCCGCGACCCTGCGCCTCTTACAGGACTAAACAAGGCCACACACTTACTCTTGAAGTAGGCGCTGCAAGGCGTTTGATCGCCATTCTCGGTGACTTTAGGAGGCAAATCGTGAAACTCAAGCTAGTCGTGGGGGCCCTAGGTTTGGCAATGACTTTGTCGCTTACCGGCTGCGACGCCCTAATCCCCAACATCAACCCAACGCCGACACCAACCGCAGAGCCAACAGAAACCGCTCCAGCGCCAAAACCGACACCTAAGCCGACACCGACAAAGGATCGCGCCAAGGCTGAGGTGATCATTCTCTCTTCGATGGCAGATCTAAACGATGGCATCGAGGTAATTGCTCAGGTCGCGACAGTTGCCGAAACCGGAGGCACCTGCACGCTCACGGTGAGCCAGGCGGGAACCAAGAAGTCGATTAGCGCTGCTGCAGAGGCAAACGTCACCGAAACCCAGTGCTTCCCGCTTCGTCTGCCGGTCGTCGGTTTCGCCCCTGGAACAGCAACCTTCACGGTTTCATATGAATCTGAGCTCTACCAAGGTTTGTCGGCTATTAATCAGATTGTCATTCCTTAAGAGTTAGAGCATGTTCAAAACAGTCAGGCGCTCAATTGCGGCCGCAGTCTCGGTACTGCTGGTCCTTTTTGGCCTGACCGCGCTCGCTCCGGCCAAACCGGCCGAGGCGCTGACCGGCTCTATGTTTGACCCGGGTTTGATCATCAGTGACAGCGTTTTCTTCGACTTTGGCACCATGAGCGTCGCTCAGATTCAAGCCTTCCTAGACAGCAAGGTGCCGATCTGCAACGCCAACGACGGTGGGCCGACTTGCCTTCGCTATTACAAGATGGACACCCAAGCGAAGGCAGCCGAAACAGGTCGCTGTGTAGCCATGCCTGCTAAAAAGGCGCAATCTGCCGCCCAGATCATTTATGACATAGCTCGCGCATGTGGCATAAACCCGCGCGTGCTCATTGTTTTGCTGCAAAAGGAGCAAGGGCTTATCCAGGCCAGTAATCCGACGAGTTACATGTATCGAGCGGCCACCGGCTACGGCTGCCCAGACTCTCGCCCAGACATTTGTGGCAAAGGATCGGTTATTACGGGGCTATTTAATCAGTTGCATCGAGCAGCCGGTCAATTTCAGTGGTACGGAGATCCAGCCGGCTCGTTCACCTACCTGAAGGTGGGCAAAAACATTTCGATGCGCTACCACCCGGACGCCTGCGATGCCAGAGATGCGAACGGTAACTGCACCAAATGGGTGAACAAGTGCGGTAGTCAGACCTTTCAACTGAAAAGTCAGGCAACGGCCAACCTTTACTACTACACCCCCTACGTGCCTAACGCGAGCGCACTCAAGAACCTCTACGGCAGCGGTGATTCATGTTCGGCATACGGAAACCGAAACTTCTGGCGCTTTTACTCCGATTGGTTTGGCAGCCCGATCGGTGGTGGCTTCCTTCTGAAGAGTGCAACCTCAGAGACTTATCTGATTGTTGATGAAAAGAAGTACCTGATTGAAGACTCAGAACTTCTGGCTTCGCTCTCTCCACTCGGTCCGCTGGGAACAATTTCATCGACCTATTTAAACTCGTTCAAGACCAGCGGCTCGGTGACCCGACTAGTTAAGTCAGCCACCGGCACGCTTTACATGATTGACCAGGGCAAGAAGTTCACCGTTGCAACCTGTGATCTCGCTCTGTCGCTAAGCCTCGACTGCGCCAAAGCGATTGTTCTTACCAGTAGCCAGTTGGCGGCATTACCAACGGGTGGAGCGGCAACATCCCTCGTGGTTGATACCGACGGCAGTCGCTACCTGATTCAAAACGGGTCGAAACGTCAGATCCTTGATGACGCCAGCCTCACCGCCGAGAACATAAAGTTGCCCGCTAAGAGCACCGTCGGTCTCTCTGCATTCGAAGACATTCCCTGGGGCCAGCCGATTGCCAAGGCGGGCACAACATTTGTGAATAAAACCACGGGCAACCGAGGGGTTTTTGTTGGAAGTATGTTTTACGAAATTGACTCTGACCTGGCCAAGGAAGTTGATTTTGGCAAGTGGTTTACGAAGTCAACCGGCACGTTGACTTCGGCTGGCCTATCGGCGGTGTACAGCAACACCAAAGTTCGCCCGATCGTGAACACTGTCGGAGGTCACTTCCTAATAACGCCAACGGGCAAGCGCGCTCTGACAAACGGGGCCGACTTTGTCGCCACCGCTCCGGTGGTCAATGAAGCATTTGTCACGGCAATTCCAAACGCTGGTATCCCGATCGTCTCACCCCTATTGGTCAAGCAGGCTGGGGGAGGAACGCTACTTATTCAGGGCAAGCAGAAACGCGCAATAGCTTCCAGAGCGGATCTCACCGCGCTGACATCGACTCTTGGGCCAGCCGTCGAAACTTTCACAAAGACTGCCCTCGCTCAAATTCAAGAAGGCCCTGTAGCCTTCGCCCCAGGGTCAGTCCTACGAGCGAAAACAAGCAAGAAGCTGTACTACGTCGATGACTACAACCGGATGGTTTCCTTTACTTCACAAGGCGCCTTCGACGTCCTCGGATTTTCAGCTCCGCGTACCGCCTTGGACGCATCCATCGCTGCTAACAAACAAGCCCGTTATTCGGGCGGAGCCGTGCGTTGCAACGGTTTGGTTTGGATCCCATGGTTCGGTGCTCTCGCCCAAATCGATCCAGACTACGTTGCACAGTGGCCAGCCAAGCCTCTGCAACTCAGCGCTGCGGCCTGTGACAGGTTTGTGAAGTCACCGGAAAAGGTGGGGCAATTGGTACGTGACTCAGAAACGGGTGAGGGTTTCTACATTCTGGGCGGTCAAAAGCGAAAGGTCACTTCGCAGGCCATTTACAACTCCCTAAAGGCCGGCAAACTCGGCTACCTAGATGTTGAGACAGCCCTGCTCAATTCGATTCCTACCGGCCCGAACGCTGTTGCTAAGCCCACGCCTGTCACACCCGGAAAAACCTACACCGTGGTCGCCGGTGACTCACTTGGAGCAATTGCGGCTCGATTCAAAACCACGGTCGCAACCCTAAAAACACTAAACAAGCTGACCTCCGACGTGATTCGGGTGGGTCAGGTGCTCACGATTCCATAGACTTGTCGCATGTCTAAACAGGTCGTAATTCTCGCCGCCGGCATGGGCACGCGCCTTGCTCGCCCGCTTCCGAAGCCGCTAACCGAACTTCGCGACGGCCGCTCAATCATGAAGCAGCAATTCGACAACCTCGAGCTTGCATTCGGCGACGAATTCCGCGCGATGATCGTTGTCGGGTTCAAGCTAGAGGCCATCATTGAGCGATTCCCCGCAGCGACCTTTGTTTACAACGAGCTTTACGACCAGACCAACACCTCCAAGAGCCTCCTGAAGGCACTTCGCGCATCGGGCGACGGCGGCGTGCTTTGGCTCAACGGAGACGTCGTGTTCCACCCCGAAGTTCTTCGTCGCGTCACACCGCTAATCGAAGCCGGCCAGTCCTTCGTCGTGGTGAACACATCTAAGGTCAGCGACGAAGAGGTCAAGTACACCTTGGACTCCGAAGGCAACATCCTCGAGCTTTCAAAACAGGTTGACGCTGGCTTGGGCGAGGCCGTTGGCATCAACTTTGTGTCAGCTGACGACAAAGCGGCACTTATCAAACGTCTTGATGAGGTGGCCGACAGCGACTATTTCGAACGCGGTATCGAACGAGGCATCGAGTCGGATGGCTTGCGTTTCAAGCCGGTGGACATCAGCGATCTGTACGCTGTTGAGATTGATTTCGACGAAGATCTCGCGCGAGCAAACGAGCTCTTTTAGGTAGTTCCTCGCGGGGTTCTAGCGTTTCTTCCGGGTCGTAGACCTTTACCGCAAAAAGCACCAAGAGCATCCAACCAATCTCGATAAGCATTCTGCTCTCGGTTAGGTTCTGCACAATGAGCCCGACAAAAATGAGTATTGGCCACAGGTAGAGCGGGCTTGTGTGTCGAACAGCAAGTCGCCAAAGTGGCACAAAGGTGTAGCCGAGCAGACCGATGAATAGGCCCAGACCGAAAATGCCCAGTTGAAGCCAAACATCGAGGAACGCGTTGTGGGCCTGTAAGAACGGGACACCGTGCATTACGACAAGCCCTTGGTATGGCTCCAGGAACGGTATCCAGTAAGAGATCCAACCCCAACCCTGCAGCGGACGCTCATCGATTAACTCGAGAACCGCCTTCCAGATTGTGGTTCGCCCTGTCATGTCTGGGCTCTTGCCAATCAGTGTGAAGATTTGGACTCGGAAGGCGAGGACAATCAGGGCCGAAACCCCGGTTATCCACCAGGCGGCGCGATAGTAGCGATGGCGGGTTTCTTTGTCTTTACCCTCGGCGGCAATCGATACGATAGCCGCGACGAGCACGCCGGCTAGGGCGAAGTTGATGGTCATCGACCACGCGTCAACCAACGCACCGAGTGCCGCTACAGCGCTTAGAGCACTTACCCCGCGGCTGATAGATCTGAGTGCAAACTCGGTTAGAAAAAGAATCAGGCCGAGCATCGCGACGTATGCCAGGATGTTGGAGTTTCCTAGGATTCCCTGGATGCGTCCGCCGTTTAGGAGGTTGCCGCGAGTCCAGTAGTAGTCAGGTGCGGGTGGGGTGTCGCCTTCGTAAAGCTTGAATATCGGTGGCACCGGACCGCGAACGATGACAGCCGCGTAGAGCTCAAATAGGAGTGATGCTCCCAAAATGAAGCGGATCGTGTTGGCGAGAATACGAAGGATTTCGCGCCAGCTGAAGGCGGCTGCGACGACGAGGGCAAACCCGGTCTGTAGCAGCTGAACGACCGAAACACCCAAACTGACCAGCTGGTAGTTAGACCAGATAGAGCCGACGAGCATGAGCCCAAGTAGTGCCGTAAGCGGCCATGGAATCTGACTAAAGGTTTGCTTGGGCTTGTGTTTGATCAGCCAAAAGACGGTGATTGCGCCCATGACGAGCGCTAGAGCTGCGTAACCTGGCCACGAAAGTGTGTAGCGTACGGCGTCGCCCGCAAGCAGAGTGAAAATGCCTACGTAAACGAACGTTTTGGTTTGCCAGGTGTTCAAAGCGATGCTCCTTACAAGGGGCAAGTTTAGCCCCGCAACTAAACTTGATTTGTCTAGGTCGGGAGCCGAAAAGTGATTGTCAAAATTAGCAACGAGCCGCGCGATTACGCGTGGGGCTCGAACACGCTAATGCCGGACGCACTCGGAATTCCAGCAACTGGCAAACCGATGGCAGAGATCTGGTTCGGTACACACCACGGCTCCCCGGCGCGGGTCGAAGATGGTCGAACCCTCGGCGAGTTCCGTGGCGGACCGCTGGGTTTTCTCCTCAAGTTTTTGGCAGCCGAAAAAGCGCTCTCGATCCAGGTGCATCCCTCGCGCGAGCAAGCGGTTGCGGGTTTCGCGGCCGAAGAGCTCGCGGGTATTCCTGTAGATGCTCCCGGTCGCACCTATCGCGATGTAAACCCGAAGAACGAGTCGATCGTCGCGATTACACCGTTCGAGCTTTTGGCGGGCATTCGCCCAGCCGCTGAGGTTGTCGAAGAACTTGTCTCGCTTCGCCCATTCGCTATCGAAAACGCTAACCTCCTCGAACAACTTATTGCCGTTGCTATCGGTAACCCAGACAAACTCTTCGCCGAGGTTCTTGGCGCGTCGGCTGACTACAGCCCGCTGGTTCAAGAGTTGGGTGCGGCTCGCGGCCACGAGCTCTTGACCAGGCTCATCGGTGAGTTTGGTGCCGATCGAGGTGTTCTTCTTGCCTTATTCATGCGTCACATTAGGTTGAACCCCGGCCAGGCCGTTGTGGTTCCTCCCGGCACTCCGCACAGTTACCTCTCGGGCCTCGGCGTCGAGATTCAAGACAATTCCGACAACGTTATGCGCGCCGGTCTAACCGAAAAACATGTGGACGGCGCAGAATTTTTGAAAGTGCTCGACCTCGAGGTTTCGAAGCGTTGCGACCTAGTCAGCGCCAAGGAACTGGTTCGGGGGCTTTACGCGTATCCGGAGATTAGCGACGACTACTGCCTGCACCGAGTCGAAGTTTCTGGTAGCAACCTGCTCGCCGACATCTCGGTT
>JBEBBA010000003.1:0-7299 GCA_041158585.1 Actinomycetota bacterium | reverse complement strand
GTATCCGGCTGTGCTGTCTCTTCTGACGTTGTACCCAGCACCTTTCTCAACGTCGCTGCGAACGGGTCATTGGTTTCTCTAAATCCAGATGTAGTCACTACCCTCGCATCCGAGAAGATTGCCGATGAAATTGGCAACCTCACCACGGAATCGTTCTACCAACTCAACGAATCAGGTGAGCTGTCGGCTAACACAGGTTTTGGCACAGTAACAGTTGATTCACGTTCACCGTTCACAGTTACCTACGAAATGGCCGAGGGACGCCAATGGTCTGACGGTCAGCCTGTTGATTCCGCTGATTTAATTCTGTCGCTCGCGGCAGCAACTAGCCCAGAAGGTCGCCGTTTTTACTCTCGTCGAGAAGGAAACGGCCTTCAGTTTGCGAGCGTTAAGTCGGTTGGTTTGAAGTCCCTGACACTCGAGTTTTCGCAACCAGTCTCCGATTGGCGAACAGCACTTAGAGTTGCGGCTCCAGCGCACATCGTGGCCGAGATCGGCCTAGAACTTGTCTCTGCAGAGTCGGCCAAAGCCGAGGTGATTCAGGCCTTCCAGCAGCGTGATACGGCCAAGCTCGCAGCCTTAGCTAAGGCCTATCGTTCGATCTACGAAGCCCGAGAGGGCAACCTTACGGATGCCGCGTTTGTTTCGAACGGCGCGTATTCGGTGGTTTCGGTTTCACCCAACGAAATCATCACCCTTAAGGCCAACCGCGGCTACCAGGGAAGCTTTGCCCCCAGAGTCGAGACAGTAAACATTCGCCTCTACGAAGACTCGATGGAAGCACTCTCGGCTATGAACGAGGGCAAGGTTGACATCATCGCCGCAACAGAATCTGGTTTGGCCAAGATCCCAGAACTGATCGGGATGGTTTCGACTCTTTCGAGTATGAAGGCCGAGTACGCACTTAAAGACAGCACCACGGCAGACATGGTTTTGTTCAATTTCGGTTCGGAAAGCGTCTTCGATCCGATTTCTTACGGCGAAAACCCCGGTAGGGCAGCCGCTTTGCGCAAGGCATTTATGTCGCTGATTCCTAAGTCGCGGATTTTCCAGACGGCCGGCGCATCGCTGGCTGTTTCATCAGCCGACTCATTCGTGTACCCCAACACCTCGAACTTCTACAAGGCCGCGGTTAGTGGCAACGGCTCTGAGAATTACCTCTTGCAGGATGTCGAGCAGGCTGCCGAAATCATCGACGCTTCCGGTGTTGACACCCCGATTGAAGTCCGAGTCCTCTTCGACTCCACCAACCCTAGATCGGTGGAGCAGTACAAAGAGATCCTGAAGCATGCCGATTCGGCTGGCTTCAACTTAGTCAGTGTCGCTTCTGCAACTCCATCGCGACACCTTCTGTCGGGCAACTTTGACGTTTTCATCGGTCCCCGTCCGCTGCTCGGAGTCTCGGGAAGTGACCCAATGCTCTTGACCACATCCTCGATTACTCGCTACCAAGACAAATCTGTGAGCGCTCTTCTGGTGAAGTACGCGAAGGCCACCAAGGAGATCGACCAAGCAGCGGTCCTAGAGCGTATCGACGCCAGACTTTTTGCAACCGGCTACGGACTACCGCTCTACCAGGCACCCAACCTCGTCATCTACAGAAGTAGTGTGAGTGGTTTGCGTGTTGCCCCATTCGGTGACAGCGCAACATGGGGTTACTGGACATGGTCGGTTTCGCCCAAGTAGCGGCTAGACTGTACTAAACCCCAAAAGCACTAGCCCCTTGGCTTTTTCGTGCTTAGAACAAGGATGTATTCATGGCTAAGGCCACAAGAGAAGACTTACGCAACGTAGCAATCGTTGCTCACGTAGACCACGGAAAGACCACCCTGGTCGATGCGATGCTCCGCCAGACCGGCTCATTCGGTGACCACTCGAACGTGGGGGAGCGAGTCATGGACTCGGGCGACCTCGAACGCGAAAAGGGAATCACGATTCTCGCTAAGAACACCGCGATCGCATACAAGGGTGCGTCCGCGGGTGGCAAAGAGATCACTATCAACGTAATCGACACCCCTGGTCACGCTGACTTCGGTGGCGAGGTTGAGCGTGGCCTTTCGATGGTTGACGGCGTTGTTCTTCTGGTCGATGCATCTGAAGGTCCACTACCTCAGACTCGCTTCGTCCTTCGCAAGGCTCTTGAAGCCAAGCTTCCGGTCATCCTGTTGGTCAACAAGACAGACCGTCCAGATGCCCGAATCGATGAGGTCGTCGAGGAAACCCACGACCTCCTGCTAGGTCTCGCAAGCGACCTTCACGACTCGGTTCCAGACCTAGACATCGACTCGATTCTTGACCTGCCGGTTATCTACGCCTCGGGTCGCGCGGGTCGTGCCAGCCTCAACAAGCCTGCCGACGGCACACTACCGGACGCCGAAGACTTGGAACCGCTATTCGGCGCGATCCTCAAGTACATCCCGGCACCCGTTTACGACGACGAGCACCCGCTACAAGCTCACGTCACAAACCTCGACGCATCGCCGTTCCTCGGCCGCCTAGCGCTGCTACGTATTTTCAACGGCACCCTGCGCAAGGGGCAGCAGGTCGCCTGGGTTCGCCACGACGGCACCACTCAGAACGTGAAGATCACCGAGCTGCTTAAGACCAAGGCTCTCGATCGCTACCCGACCGATGAAGCCAACCCTGGTGACATCGTGGCCGTAGCCGGTATCGAAGAAATCACCATCGGCGAAACCCTAGCTGACCCAAACGATGTTCGCCCGCTTCCGATGATTACCGTTGACGACCCAGCCATTTCGATGACCATCGGTATCAACACTTCGCCTATGGCAGGCCGCGTTAAGGGTGCCAAGGTCACCGCTCGTTTGGTCAAGGACCGTCTCGACAAGGAGCTCATCGGTAACGTGTCTATTCGCGTTCTGCCAACCGAGCGCCCGGACGCCTGGGAAGTTCAGGGTCGTGGAGAGCTTGCACTTGCGATTCTCGTCGAGCAGATGCGTCGCGAAGGTTACGAGCTAACCGTTGGCAAGCCACAGGTTGTTACCAAGAAGATCGACGGCAAGGTTCACGAACCAGTTGAAGACCTAACCATTGACGTGCCCGAGGAGTTCCTCGGTGCTGTCACCCAGCTCATGGCCGCCCGCAAGGGACGCATGAAGAACATGGTGAACAACAACACCGGTTGGACCCGTATGGAGTTCATGGTTCCATCGCGTGGACTCATCGGATTCCGCACCGAGTTCCTAACCATCACCAAGGGCACTGGCATCGCCAACGCGATTTCGGCAGGCTACGAGCCTTGGTTCGGCGAGATCGTGACCCGTAACAACGGCTCCATGGTTGCCGACCGTGCGGGTGTCGTTACTCCATTCGCCATGATCGGCCTTCAGGAGCGAGGTTCGTTCTTCGTCGAGCCAACCAGCGAGGTTTACGCCGGAATGGTTGTTGGCGAGAACTCTCGCGCAGACGACATGGAAGTCAACATCACCAAAGAAAAGAAGCTCACCAACATGCGTGCCGCTTCGTCCGATGAATTCCAGTCACTGACCCCGCCGCGCAAGCTTTCTCTCGAGGAATGCCTCGAGTTCGCCCGCGAGGACGAGTGCGTTGAGGTGACTCCAGAAGCCACTCGCATTCGCAAGGTAGAGCTAGACGCCAACGTCCGCGCTCGCCTGTACTCGCAGCGCAAGAAGAGCTAGTTATTTAGAAATAGAAAATCGGGTCAGGAGCGAATCCTGACCCGATTTTCTCGTTTGGCTTACTTTCTGCGTGTGCGCAGGTAAAACACGATCGAGACTGGGATCAAGTAGAGGAACCAGACCAGAGTCTGCAGGTGAGTCGGAGCAGACCTGAAGCTGATGGTTCCTCTTAGAAGGACGTCGATGGCTGAGTCCTTAGGGATGATCCCCGAGACGTCATAGGTGATGCCCTGTAGGAACGGGAACCAACCAAGCTCCTCGAACTCGTGGATTCCGTATGCAAAGATTCCGGCGGCAACGATAATCAGGAAACCGCTCGTGACTGCAAAGAAGGTGCGAAGGTTTAGCTTCAGACTGCCACGGTAGATTCCGTAGCCGATCACGGTGGCGGTGATTAGACCGAGTAATGCGCCCAGGATAGAGATCCAGCCTTGCTCGGCCGCATTGGTAGCGCTCCAGAGGAAGATCGAGGTTTCCACACCTTCGCGAACGACGGCGAAGAAGGCGATACCTGCGACCGCGAGGCCAGAGGTGGTTTTCTCAAGTTTGTTGTGCATCTCGGAAGGCAGGCTGCGCGAGTGCTTGGCCATCCAGAAGATCATCCAGGTGACGAACACCACGGCAACGAGCGATGCCACACCCGCGATGAACTTGCTCGCGCCGTCCTCGGCGTCAGCGGTTAGGAAGGTCAGAGAGAGACCCACGGCGAGCGATACCGCGATGGCGGCGAAGACGCCCACAGCTACGCGTCTTACGTCTTGCTGGCGATTCTGCTTCTTGAGGTATGCGACCAGGATTCCAACGACTAGGGCCGCCTCTAGGCCTTCACGGAGTCCAATTGCGAAGTTCGCGAGCATTCGTACCTTTCAATTCCCTTAGTTAGGGTTACCTAACTAAATCTAGGTTAGGTAACCCTAAGTTGTCAATGCCCTGGGTCTTTGGATTCTCGGTGGCGCGTAAAGTATTGGTATGGCAAGAAGCAAATTCGCACCCAAAAGACTGCTCGTCGTGCACGCGCACCCAGACGACGAGAGCCTTTTCACCGGGCACGTAATTGCCAAGGCTGTTGCCGATAAAGCCGAGGTCATGGTTCTCACCCTCACCCGAGGCGAGCGAGGACGCGTGAAGCTCGAGGAGCTCAAGTCTCTAGAGGGCGATCTAGCCGCTATGGGCGCATTTAGGGCTGCCGAGCTGAAGAACGCGCTGCAGGCTCTAGGTGTAAAGAACCACAAATTTGCAGGCACTCGCGCCTATCTTGACTCCGGTATGCGAATCACGCCGTTTGGCAAACCAGCCAAGCCAAAGAATCTCGATGAACGTGCGCTGTCTGCGGTGTCGGTTGCGGTCATCGCAGACGATGTTTACCGTGCGATCAAAGAGTTCAAGCCCGACACCGTGCTTACCTATAACCGCAAGGGCGGCTTCGGGCACCCAGACCACAAAATGGCCCATCAGGCCACGATGATGGCGGTCCGTCGCTACGCAAAGGAGTCATCCAAGCGCGGCCCAGAATTCTGGGTAATTGCCGAACCAGGTGAGCGCTACGACGAGGCGATCGGTGGGCCAAAGACCGCACCTAAGAAAAAGCTCGCCCTCGAGGCGCATGCCAGCCAGGTGACGGTAAACGCCGAAACCTACTCGCTGAACTCTTCAAAAGAGACTCGCTACGACGCCCCCGAACTAGTCAGAAGGTCTTCGACTAAGCCGTGGATGTGGGTCAAACCGACGTTGATCGCACTCTGGTCGCTGCCGCTCGGTGTGCTGATGGCTTTTGCCGGCACGCTATTGCACGATGTGCAGGCTTCTGATGAGGCCAAGACTCCGATTGGTCTCGTGGTTGCTCTGACCATGATGGGTTCGCTGGCTCTAGCTCTGCGCCTACTTCGCAAGAGTCGAGGGGCTCTGTACCTGATGACGCTCACTTTTTCAGCGACGATTTACTGGATGGCGAATCATGCCAAGAGAGACTTTGTGATCGGTGATTCGACTCTGGACAGGTGGTGGGTTTACGGTTCGATCGGTGTTTGCTTCCTGGTAATCCTGTTCCCGAGAATTCACCCCGGTGTTTGGCGCAAGTCTGCGGCAGGTCATCGGTAAAATAGAGCCGTGACTTACGTAATTGCCCTTCCCTGCGTCGATGTAAAAGACAAAGCTTGCATCGAAGAATGCCCTGTTGACTGCATCTACGAGGGCGACCGCATGCTGTACATCCACCCGGACGAGTGCGTGGACTGCGGTGCTTGCGAGCCGGTCTGCCCGGTTGAGGCTATCTACTACGAGGACGACCTGCCTAGCCAGTGGTCGGAGTACTACAAGGCAAACGTCGAATTTTTCAGCGAAATTGGTTCACCTGGCGGCGCTGCCAAGGTTGGCAAAATGAACGGCGACCACCCGGTGGTCACCGTATTGCCTCCGCAGGCCGAGTAACCATTGTTCGATAGGCTGCCCGAATACCCTTGGGAGGGTTTGAAGCCTTTCGCCGCCCAAGCGGCAAAACACCCCGACGGTTTGGTTGACCTCTCGGTTGGCTCGCCAGTTGATCCGACACCAAAAATCATCCAGGATGCACTCAACGCGAACTCCAACGCGCCAGGCTACCCGAGAACCGGCGGAACCCCGGAATTCAAGCAGTCCGTTGTTGACTGGTACGCCAGACGCAGGGGAGTGCAGGGGCTCGACCCCGAACAGGTAATGCCGACCATCGGCTCAAAAGAGCTGATTTCTTGGCTGCCGATTTTGCTTGGAATCGGCCCTGGCGATGTCATCGTGCAACCCAGAGTTGCCTACACCGCATACGTCGTTGGTGCAGCCTTGGCGGGAGCCGAAATCGTCAGCGAGGACGACCCGCAAAAATGGCCCGAAAATACCAAGCTGATCTGGATTAACTCGCCAGGAAACCCCGACGGACGAGTACTAACCAAGCCTGAACTGAAGGCAGCCGTGGATCGAGCGCGAGAGCTCGGCGCACTACTGGCTAGCGACGAGTGTTACATCGAGTTCGGTTGGGACAAATGGGAGTCGGAGCAGATTCCGACGGTTCTCGACCCTGAGGTTTGCGGTGGCAGCTACGAAGGGGTCCTAGCCGTTTATTCGCTCAGCAAGCAGAGCAACTTGGCGGGCTATCGAGCCGCCTTCGCGGTAGGTGAGGTTGGGCTCATCAAGGCGTTGATCAATTTGCGCATGCATTCGGGTCTCAACACCCCGCTGCCGGTTCAAAAAGCTATGACCGTCGCTCTGGGTGACGACCACCACGTGGCAGCTGAGAAGGCGATTTACCGAGCCAGACGCGAGGTGCTGTTGCCCGCCGTGAAGCGATTCGGCTTCGAGGTCCAGGACAGCGAAGGTGGCCTTTACATTTGGGCGACGCTTGGTGAGGACTGCTGGCAAACCGTTGAACGAATGGCGCAAATCGGCATTTTGGTCGCGCCCGGCAGCTTCTATGGCGAGCACAGCACGCACTTCGTTAGGTTCGCTCTGACGGCCACCGACGAGCGCATCGCTGAGGCTGCTAGACGTCTGGATGCCACTAGGCTTTAGATTGAATTTAGGAACCAAGGAGACGTAAGTTGTCGGACGAAAAGGTAACACTCAGCTATCCAGGCGGAACCGCAGAGTTCCCAATTCTTAGCGCAACCGATGG
>JBEBBA010000002.1:0-7319 GCA_041158585.1 Actinomycetota bacterium | reverse complement strand
GCAGTTGCGCAAGATGGGAAACATCAAGAGCATGCTCGCCATGATGCCCGGTGCCGGAAAGATGCGCGAGCAACTCGAAAACTTTGACGAAAAAGAAATCGACCGCACCGAGGCAATCATTCGGTCGATGACTCCCGCCGAGCGTCAGTCGCCAAAAATCCTCAACGGATCACGCAGAATGCGAATCGCGAAGGGTTCGGGAATGACAGTGACTGACGTGAATTCTCTCGTGAACCGTTTCGAACAAGCGGCCAAAATGATGAAAACCATGGCTCGCGGTGGAACACCTGCCGGATTGCCAGCCGGTTTTGGCCCCGGTCCTATCCGCCCGGGTAGCGCCAAGAAGAAGGACAAAGGCAAGAAAGGCTCTAAGTCGGGCAACCCGGCAAAGCGGGCCGCGGAAGCCGCTGGCAAGACTTTTGGTGCCGAAAAGCCTGAATCAGGCTCATCTTTCGGTCTATAAGGTTGCCCTGCGGGCATAAAGTCTGGCAGAATAGAGCGGTTGCCATGTTTCTGACCCTCTAACCAGAAACAACCGGTGACCCCCAGAGCTTCTCTACCGAGTGTGCACCCCACGCTCACGGTGGAACTCGCCCAATACAACAACTAACAGGAGCATTGTGGCTGTAAAAATCCGCCTAAAGCGTCTCGGAAAAGTCCGCGCGCCTCACTACCGTATCGTCGTTGCCGACTCGCGCACCAAGCGCGATGGCCGTGTAATCGAAGAGATCGGTCGTTACATCCCAACCGAGAACCCATCGCTGATCGAAGTGAACTCTGAGCGTGCTCAGTACTGGCTAGGCGTTGGCGCACAGCCAACCGAGCAGGTTGCGGTTCTACTAAAGCTAACCGGCGACTTCCAGGCTTCGAAGGGTGAAAAGGCAGTGAACACTGTCAAGACCAAGGAAGCCAAGGCAGAGTACGTCGTTGACGCCAAGAAGAAGGCTGTTCTACTTCCTAAGGAAGAGAAGAAGGCCAAGGTCGAAGAGGCTCCTGTTGCTGAAGAAGCTCCAGCCGCCGAAGAGACCCCCGCTGAGGTTACCGAAGCATCAACCGAAGAGGTTGTCGCCGAGGCTGCAGCAGAGGTTGTCGAAGAGACTCCGGCTGCCGAAGAGGCACCCGTTGCGGAAGCAGTAGCAGAAGAGGCTCCAGCAGCCGAAGAAGCTACCGCAGAAGAGGCTTAGTAAGTGCTAGCCGCTGCGCTCGAACACCTAGTCAAGGGAATCGTCGACCACCCGGAAGACGCAACCGTCACTGCACGCTCAACTTCGCGAGGCGACTTGCTTGAGGTTAATGTGCACCCTGACGACCTTGGTCGCGTGATCGGGCGCAACGGCCGCACCGCTAAAGCGCTTCGCACCATTGTTAACGCCCTTGCCGACGGCAAGAAGGTTCGCGTAGACGTGGTGGATACCGATTTCTAAAACCCAGCTCAGGGTCGGCCGACTGCTCAAGGCGCACGGCCTAAAGGGAGCAATCAAGTTAGAGCTTTACACCGATAGCCCGAACGAACGTTTCGTTCCCGGTGCTGTTTTGGACCTTCAGGTCCCTGAATCCTCACCCTGGTTTGGTAAAACCGTTACGGTTACCGAGCTTCGTTGGTACAACTCGTCACCGGTTCTCTTCCTCGAAGGAATCGACGACCGCACCAAGGCCGAAAGCCTAATCCGAGCAATCCTCCTGGTAAACGCCGACCTCGAAGCGCTGCCAGCCGAAGAAGACGCTTGGTATGACCACCAATTGGTTGGGCTCAAAGTTATGCGCGATGGTGTTGAAATTGGCGAGGTTATTCGTGTCGAGCACCTGCCGGCCCAAGATCACCTAATCGTCAAGTTCGAAGACCGTGAGGTCTTTGTTCCGTTTGTGAAAGCGATCGTCCCAGAAGTTGACGTCAAAGCAGGCACCGTAACCGTCACACCGCCGAACGGCCTTTTCGAAGAGCTGGTTGAGGGGGAGTAATGCGTATTGACGCGATAACGATCTTCCCCGATTACTTCGCTCCGCTAGAAATCTCACTACTGGGCAAAGCCCGAGAGAAAAACCTGCTCGATGTTCACGTGCACGATCTTCGCGACTGGACTTTCGACAAGCACAAAACCGTTGATGATTCGCCTTACGGCGGAGGTGCGGGAATGCTCATGAAGCCCGAGCCCTGGGGTCTGGCATTCGATGACATCTTGGCCGAGGACGGCGAAACCGTCGTGATCTTCACCAGCCCGGCCGGCGAACAGTTCAAGCAGGCCACCGCTCAAGAACTCTCTGCCGCACAACACATCGTTTTCGCCTGTGGACGCTACGAGGGTATCGACCAGCGAGTTGTTGATTACGCTCAAACCAAGGCCAAGGTTCGCATGATTTCACTCGGAGACTACGTGCTCAACGGCGGTGAGGTCGCCGCTTTGGCGATGATCGAAGCTATCGCGCGCCTAATCCCTGGCGTTATCGGCAACGCCGAAAGCTTGGTTGAAGAATCGCACTCCGACGGCCTGCTCGAATACCCGAGTTACACCAAGCCGGCCAGCTGGCGCGGGTTCGACGTTCCTGAAATCTTGCTCAGTGGAAACCACGCCGCGATAGCTGCCTGGCGCCACGAAAAGCAGGTGGAACGCACCAAAGCCGTGCGACCAGACTTGCTCGCCGACGACTAAGCGTGGCAGAATAGACAAGTTGCCAACCACCTAGTGTCTCTGCCGCAGGGGAGCGTGGTTTGCTAGAAATCAGAAACACCAAACTAACCCGTTGCTGACCTGCGCGCAGAAACAGAGAGCGAACAAAATGCACATTCTTGACGCAGTAGACGCGAAGAATCTAAAGACCGACATCCCAGCCTTCCGCGTTGGTGACACTGTCAAGGTCAACGTAAACATCATCGAAGGTAACCGCAGCCGTGTTCAGGCTTTCCAGGGTTACGTAATCCGTCGCTCGGGCCACGGTATCCGTGAGACTTTCACTGTTCGCAAGGACTCGGGAGGCTTCGGCGTTGAGCGTACCTTCCCGGTTCACTCGCCAATCATTGACTCGATCGAAGTTGTCACCAAGGGTGATGTTCGTCGTGCGAAGCTTTACTACCTACGCGACCTGCGCGGTAAGAAGGCGAAGATTCGCGAGAAGCGCGACAACGCAAAATAGTCGATGACTGACTCAGGGCTCGAAAAGCGCCCGCGAAAGCAACCTCGAGAAACAAACAACAAGCTTGTCCTTACGTGGCGCAAGCTGAAGAAGAACGTTTTCTTTGCATTCTTCGTTGATGTTTTTGTAATCATCGGCTCAGCCCTGGTTCTTTCGCTCATCATCAAAACCTTCCTGATTAGGTCGTTCTTCATACCCTCTGGCTCAATGTTGGAGACTCTGCGTATTGATGACCGAATCGTCGTCAACCAGTTGGTTCCGGCTCTCGCCCCGATAAATCGCGGTGACGTAGTGGTATTCAAAGACCCAGGTGGTTGGTTGACTTCCATCGAGGACGCCAAGACCGGTAACTTCTGGAACGACGCTCTTGACGAAGTTCTAGGTGTGTTCGGCCTCACGGCACCAGACAGCAGTCAACACCTCGTGAAGCGAGTAATCGGTGTTCCCGGCGATCACATCGTTTGCTGCGGCGAAAGCGGCAAGTTGAGCATCAACGGCGTTGAAATCACCGAGCCTTACCTGCCAAAGGGAGTTGACCCGTCCTTCAAGAACTTCGACGTAGTCGTGCCGAAGGATTCTTACTGGGTGATGGGTGACAACCGTGCCGACAGCGAAGATTCGCGCTATCACACCGACCTTCCGAGTAAGGGATTCGTAGCCAAGCGCTTTGTCGTTGGCCACGCATTTGTGATTACTTGGCCTCAAAAACACTGGACCTGGTTGGGTAGTTACCCAGATGTCTTCAAAGACGTACCCAACAAGTGATTTTGAACGTCAGCTCTTTGCGGCTGGCGTGAAACAACTCATCGCCATAGATGAGGTTGGTCGCGGAGCGATTGCAGGCCCAGTCGCCGTCGGTGTCACACTGACTTCCCCCGAGACCTACAAAACCGATTGGCCAGCAAAACTTTGCGATTCGAAACTCATGAGCGAAAAGCAGCGTGAAGAGACTTTCGGGGCAGTCGCCGATTGGGTTGATCAATGGGCCGTTGGAATGTCATCGGCCGAAGAAATCGACAAGATCGGTATTTCAAAGGCGCTGGCTCTCGCTGCCGAACGGGCGATCGAGCAGCTGACCTTCGATGTTGCGACCACGAGAATTCTGCTTGACGGTAGCCACAACTGGTTGGGTAATCGCTCATACGGAGTTCTCGTCGCGGTTCGCCCGAAAGCCGACCGTGATTGCGTCTCGGTGGCGGCGGCATCTGTTTTAGCCAAAGTCACCAGAGATCGCCTGATGGTTGACCTCGCTGCGGATTTCCCCGGCTACGGATTCGAAGGGCACAAGGGTTACGCTTCGGCGATGCACATCGAAGCAGTTCGAACCCTTCGACCAAGCGCTCAGCACAGAGTCACCTGGCTCGATCGAATTCTCGGAATAGACTCTTAGCAATGGACGAAAACGAATTTGAAGAGTACGAGCGCAACGCCGAGGTTGCCCTCTACCGCGAATACCGCGACGTCGTCGGCACGTTCAAATACGTAATTGAGACTGAGCGCCGCATTTATTTGGCTAACGAGGTTGAGTTCAAGCGTGTGGACGCAGGTAACGACTTCTACTTCGAAGTCAACATGAATGACGTGTGGGTTTGGGATGTCAACCGCGCTGACCGCTTCATCAAGAGCGTCAAGGTACTTACCTTCAAAGACCTGAACATTGAAGAACTCTCGGGTAAGGCCTTCGAGCTGCCTAAAGAGCTGGCTGTCGGCGAGTAGTTTTCCACAAGTCACAACTAAGGTCGTTTGAACTGACCTTTTTAGGCGACCCTTGTTGCCATGACAAAAGCGACTAGGCGTCACGTCTTAGGTATTTATGGCGAACGGCTCGCCGCGGATTACCTGCTTTCTCTCGGCTATGAAATCATCGAACGCAATTGGCGATGCGGCATTGGCGAAATTGACCTCATCGCAAAAGATCGCGACCGCTGGGTTTTTGTTGAAGTCAAGACCCGCAACTCTGCCGGATTCGGCACCCCTTTTGAGGCGATAACCGAAGAGAAACTCGCTCGGCTAAGACGGCTCGTAGGGGAGTGGTGTCGGCTTCGTCAGGTTTCTGGAGTCCAAGTTCGAATCGATGCCATCTCTGTTTTGGTCGACTCGGGGCGCGTGAAGCTAGAGCATCTCAAGCAGGTTTTCTAGTGGCCTTAGCGAATACGAAGGCGGTTGCGCTTTTCGGTTTGAACGGCACCCTCATCGATGTCGAAGCCGACATCTCGAGCAACCTACCTAACTTCATCCTGGTCGGGCTCCCAGACACCTCGCTAAGCGAGGCAACATCGAGGGTTCGAGCCGCATGCAGCAACAGTGGTTTAACGCTGCCGGGGCGACGCATCACCGTAAATCTCTCACCCGCAGAAGTACCTAAGCGTGGCCCATCCTTCGATCTGTCAATCGCCTTGGCCGTTTTGGCTGCGGCTGGAGTCGTTAGCGAACAGTCTGTTGCTGGGTGGCTACATATCGGCGAACTCGGTCTAGATGGTTCGATTCGAGGCGTGAACGGCGTTTTGCCAGCTGTCCTTGCTGCTAAACGACTCGGGTGGCGAAATTTCGTGGTTCCGCTTCAGAATCTTGCAGAGGCTCAGAGCGTCTCAGACGTCGAACTCAGGGGGTTTGATCACCTGAGCCAAGTAGCTTCGTTTCACGGTTCAACCACCCCTGTTCGAGAATCACGTCCATCAGCGGTGCCAAGCGGTGCCGAAGCTTCACAATCGCTGTGTTTCTCTGATGTTTTTGGGCAACAGGAAGCTATCGAAGCTATGGTGGTTGCCGCTACCGGCGGGCATCACATCCTGATGGTGGGGTCACCGGGAAGCGGCAAGACCATGCTTGCCGAGAGGCTGCCCTCGATTCTGCCCGAACTAACCATCGAGCAGGCGATCGAAACCGCAGCCGTTGAGTCGCTCTCGGGTTTAGCCAGAGGGGTTAGCCAAGTGCCGCCCTTTCGAGCGCCCCATCACAACTCATCGGCATCGGCACTAATTGGCGGAGGATTGGCGGTTCCTCGACCGGGGTTAATTTCGCTCGCCCACAACGGAGTTCTGTTTCTGGATGAAGCTCCAGAGTTCCAACAACCAGCGCTCGAGGCACTACGGCAACCACTCGAATCGGGGGAGGTGCTGATTTCCAGAAGTGCGGGCATGGCAAAATTTCCCGCTCGGTTTCAACTCGTGATGGCTGCCAACCCTTGCCCATGCGGATTTCTCTGGGATTCGAAGAAAGTGTGCAAGTGCCCTTCGCTGGCCAGGTCACGCTATTTGAACAAACTCTCGGGTCCGCTCCTAGACAGAATCGACATCTCGCTGCGTGTGAGGCAAGCACCAAAGGCGATGCAAACGATTCGTGGCGATTCGTCCGCTAACTTGCGCCAAAGAGTTATCGATGCAAGAAAACACGGAGCGTCTCGCCTAGCAAAAACTCCATGGTCGCTAAATGCTCAGGTACCCGGAACATACCTTCGCAGACATTGGAAGCCGGCTGCTGGCGCGATTGAAAAACTTGATCTTGCCCTGGAACGCGGAGTCATAAGCATGCGCGGATACGACCGATGCATCCGCCTCTCATATACGCTGGCCGACCTAGATCAAGCTCCCGGCCCAACCCACGAACATATCGCCAAGGCGATGTTCTTGAGAGGAGCAGACCTTGGCTGACGGTCTCGCACTAAGTCGCGAAGCCCAAGGCAACGCGATCTGGACGATTTTGGCCGAACCTGGCGACGAACTAGCTGGCCTCGTTCGCCTGACGCTCGGAGCTAGAAATTCTGTTGATTTTCTTATCGCGGGTCAAAGTGCCGAATTTCTAACGAAGCGGGTTCTCCAGACTGAATACTCCGCGCTAGCCCAGGAGCGATTCGGCGACCTGCAACACGCTCTCCAAAACGCTCTTCAACGCTGGATGCCAAGACTCTCAGAATCGCATTTTCAAAGTGTCGTCAAAATCGCCGGCACGCTGGGAATCCGCTTCCTTACAGCAGACAACCCCGCTTGGCCGACCAAGCTCTCAGATTTGGGCCTTGCCATGCCAGCCGGCCTCTGGGTTCGAGGCGACCTCGCCGCTATTGAGCCTGCCGTTTCGATTGTCGGGTCAAGAATTGCGAGCAGTTACGGCCTCTGGGTGTGCTCTGATTTCGTGAGCGAACTAAACGATCTGGGTTATCGAGTTGTCTCTGGCGGAGCATTTGGCATCGATGC
>JBEBBA010000001.1:0-2940 GCA_041158585.1 Actinomycetota bacterium | reverse complement strand
GGGTCAACCACAAACAACTCGGGTGACCACGGAACAACCGGGGCAATCTTGCCCTTCATTGTGTTGCAGGCTCGATGTGCCAAACGTTCCACCGTGGCAGTGCCCTTCTTAGCCTTAGCCGCCGCATAGCTGTCGGTGCTTGGCCCGAGATCGGAGTTCACCGATGCATCGGGGTCAACCGGGTTGTCGCAGAGCCAACAGCGCCACGCGTCTCTTTCGCCGACTTCGTTCAGGTCACTCATAGTGAGACCAAACTTAGTTCAAGTCGAAGCGGTCCGCGTTCATGACCTTGACCCAAGCAGCGACGAAGTCGTTGACGAACTTTTGCTTGTTGTCGTCCTGGGCGTAGAGCTCAGCGTATGAACGCAGAATCGAGTTCGAACCAAAAACCAGGTCGACGCGAGTGGCGGTGAACTTCACTTCGCCGGTTTCGCGGTTGCGCAGGCGGTACTCGTTGCTGCCTGCTGGCTCCCAAACGTAGGTCATGTCGGTGAGGTTCACGAAGAAGTCATTGGTGAGCGCACCCACGTTGTCTGTGAAAACGCCATGCTTCGAACCAGCGTGGTTGGTTCCGAGGACTCGCATTCCACCGATCAGAGTCGTCATCTCAGCAGCGGTCAGACCCATTAGCTGGGTGCGATCGAGCATGAGCTCCTCAGGGCTAACCACGTATTCCTTCTTGACCCAGTTTCGGTAGGCATCGTGAATCGGCTCTAGTGGGGCAAACGACTCGACATCGGTTTGCTCCTGGGACGCGTCGCCACGACCCGGCGCGAATGGCACGTCAACAGCGAAACCGGCAGCCTTGGCAGCTTGTTCAACACCAAGGTTTCCGGCCAGAACAATTGTGTCGGCGATGCTTGCGCCAAACTTGCTGGCAAGCGGCTCAAGAACAGCGAGCACGCGCTTTAGGCGCTGCGGCTCGTTGCCCTCCCAAGAGATCTGAGGCTCAAGACGAATTCGCGCTCCGTTAGCTCCACCGCGCTTGTCGGAACCGCGGAAGGTGCGAGCCGAGTCCCAGGCTGTAGAAACCATGTCGCTGACGCTCAAGCCCGAAGCCGCGATAGCCGCCTTCAGGCCAGCGACGTCGTAGTTGCTTGAACCGGCAGGCACCGGATCCTGCCAGATCAACTCTTCGGCAGGGACCTCAGGGCCGATGTAGCGAGCGCGCGGACCCATGTCGCGGTGGGTCAGCTTGAACCACGCACGAGCGAAAACCTCAGAGAAGTAAGCCGGGTCCTTGTGGAAGCGCTCCGAAATTTCGCGGTAGATCGGGTCCTTGATCATCGCCATGTCGGCATCGGTCATGATCGGAGTGGTCTTGATCGAGGCGTCCTCGACGTCGGCTGGCTTGTCGGCCTCGTCGATCGAAACCGGGGTCCACTGCCAAGCACCTGCTGGCGACTTGGTTAGCTCCCACTCGTGACCAAACAGCATGTCGAAGTAGCCGTTGTCCCACTGAGTCGGGTTGGTGGTCCATGCGCCTTCAATACCCGAGGTCACGGTGTCGCGACCGACCGAGCGAGTCTTGTGGTTCATCCAGCCGAGACCTGCCTCAGCGATGTCTGCGCCTTCAGGCGCGGGGCCGAGGTTTGCGGCATCGCCGTTTCCGTGGGCCTTGCCAACGGTGTGACCACCAGCCGTCAGTGCGACGGTTTCTTCGTCATTCATCGCCATTCGAGCGAAAGTTTCGCGAACGTGGCCGGCGGTGCGAAGCGGGTCTGGAGTGTCGTTGATGCCCTGAGGGTTGACGTAAATCAAACCCATCTGAACGGCAGCCAGCGGGTTCTCCATGGTGGCTGGGTTCTCAAGATCGCCATAACGACCGTCGCTAGGTGCCAGCCACTCCTTCTCGGAACCCCAGTAGATGTCTTGTTCCGGGTGCCAAACGTCTTCGCGACCAAACGAGAAACCGAAGGTCTTGAACCCCATCGACTCGTAGGCGACGTTGCCGGCAAGAATCATGAGGTCAGCCCAGCTGAGCTTGTTGCCGTACTTCTTCTTGATCGGCCAAAGCAGGCGACGAGCCTTGTCGAGGTTGCCGTTGTCTGGCCAGGAGTTCAGTGGCGCAAAGCGCAAAGTGCCGGTTCCGGCACCACCGCGACCATCGGCGGTGCGGTAAGTACCAGCGGAGTGCCAGGCCATGCGAATCATCAAGCCACCGTAGTGACCCCAGTCGGCCGGCCACCAAGACTGACTGTCGGTCATGAACTTCTCGAGGTCCGCCTTCAACGCGGCGACATCGAGCTTCTTGACCTCTTCGCGGTAATCGAAGTCTGGAAGCGGATTGGTTTTGGTGTCGTGCTGGTGCAGGATGTCTAGATTCAGGGCGTTAGGCCACCAGCTCATGTTGCTCGAACCGGTTGATGTGTGAGCGCCGTGAGGCACAGGGCACTTTGCTGAGTTGTCCAAAATTACTCCTTGAGGGTCGCTAGCGAACTAGGCGTTCGGTAGTTGCAACCGCTCTAGAGCAGCCTTTATTTCAAGAGTCAGACGCCGAAACTTCGATATCAGAGCAAAACAACTGGTTGAATTCCGCGTCGAGTAACTCCCAGTCAACTTCGGACCATGCGGCGAAGTCGTCCTTGGCAAATCCAAAGTTCAAGGGTTTATTTTGCTCATCCACAGCAAGAAAGTAACACAGCTTGGCAGGTGAATCCACTATTTTTCGCGTTGCCAGCCCCCAGGTGGCCCAACAATCAGCAAGACGGCGAAGATGCCCACGATTGCGGCGAAAAGCGCCACGCCGAGGAGGGCTGGACGGCTCAGGAACCAGCGGAACAGGCGGTCGAACCAGTGTGCGTCGCGCTTGTCATCGGTTGCTGTGGTGCGCCAAGCACCTTTCAGTAGGTTGCGCTTCTCTACGGATCGCTCAAACGGGATGGTTGCGTAGGGAACGATTGCGAGCGCCACTGCTGCCAGGGTGCGGGCGATGCTCCA